>JBAZHQ010000082.1:0-13382 GCA_041652235.1 Opitutaceae bacterium
TAAGTTCGGAGATCTGAGATTTCAGATTCATTATAGGCACTCGGAGGTCACCAGACGCACGAAGGCATCCCTGTCGTCCATGTGGGGATTGTGGCCCGAGTCGGGAAGAACCTCGACGCGCGCCGCCGGAAAATGAGCCCCTATGGCGGGAAAATCCCCGGCATCCACGTAATTCGATTTCCCTCCCACAATGAACAGCGCGGAGCCTGTGAAGCGGTCGCCGGGAGCGAGAGGATTCATTTCCAGTTCGGGAAGCGAACCTGCGAGCGCAGGCAGATTGACCAGCCAACGCCAGCGTCCCTGCTCGTCGCACTCGAGATTAGTGAGCAAGAATTTCCTTTTGGCCCAGTCGGGCACGCGGGACTCCAGGTGCAATTCCGCTTCGGCTCGCGAACCAAGGGAATCCAAACGCAGTTCGCACATCGCGGCAAATTCCGCCCGGTGGGCGATCGAAACCGAGTCCTTCGGGGCCATATCCACCACCACCAGGCGTTCGACGCGTTCCGGATGACGGCAGGCCAGCAACATGGCCACCTTGCCACCCAGGCTGTGCCCCATGAGCGTCACCCGGGAGAGTTCCTGACGATCCAGCCACTCGACTACATCGGCCATCATGGCCTCGAAGCCCGCGGCGTTATCGTGCGGCGACGCACCGTGGTTGCGAAGGTCGAGGGCAAACACATGGAACCGCGAGGCCAGGTCACGTCCCGTCACCTGCCAGTTGCGCGAAGACCCCAGCAGCCCGTGGAGGATCACGAGAGGAGGAAGACCCGGCGCGCCAAAATCGCGGTGAAAGAGCATGGGCTAAAAGAAATCGAGTGTTATTTTCCGAAAAGCTAATGCCTGAGTTCCAACCCTGCGAAATCATGAATCTCACCGCAGAGTCGCTGAGAACGCGGAGAGGATATGAACTGCAAAGAATCGAAGAAACTCAGGTTAGATCCTTGGATTCTTCGCTTCTTTGCAGTTCAAAATGGCTTTTCTTACCTCCGCGTTCTCCGCGACTCCGCGGTGAAAACCTCATTCAAATAGCGCTAACGGACTTGCAGGGTGTCGCCTTCGAAGACGAGATCCAGGCCGGGGACGACGACGGCCTTGCGGCCGCCGTCCTTGCGCACCTTGCCGGCGATCCAGGCATCGTAGCCCGTGGCCTTGGCGGCGGCGACTGTGGCCTCCGCTTTGTCAGGCGGGACGCAGGCGGCGAAACCGACGCCCATATTGAAGGTGGCGTAGGCTTCGCGGCGGTCGATGGGCCCGGCCTCCTGCAAAAACCTGAACAGGGCGGGCTCGGGACGAAGGCCCGTGATCTCATAGACAAACGGCTCCTCGAGGCGCATGAGCTTGCGCCAGCCGTGGCCCGTGACGTGGGCCACGTAGTTGAGCTTCAGCCCGAGACGCTGGCACTCGCGCACAAAGGCGACATAGATCACGGAAGGCGCGAGCAGGGCCTCCCCATAACTGCGGCCGTCGCCGATCGGAGTCTGGTATCCCCGGGGGAGCCGGTCGGCGATCTTGCGGCAAAGCGTGAGCCCATTGGTCTGCACGCCCGAGGAGGCCAGGAAGACGATGGCGTCGCCGTCCCGGATCTCGCCGGTGATGCGCTGCGATTTCGGGGCGATCTTCCCGACTGCCGAGCCGGCCAGGACGATGGTATCCGGGTTGACGATACCCTTGAGCGTGGGCGTTTCGCCGCCGCCCCAGACGCCGCCCGCTAGCACACAGGCTTCGGCCCAGCCGGCGACGAGGTCCGCCATGCGGCGCTCGTCGGCGAACCAGCCCGAGTCACCCACGGCCGCGTGCATGGCGATGGAGATCGGCAGCGCGCCGCAGGTGATGAGGTCGTTCACCATGGTCGCGACCGCGTCGATGGCTATCTCGCGATAGAAGCAGCGGCCCGTCTGCGCATAGACGGCGTCGGCGACGAGGTTCTTCGTGCCGAGCCCCTCCTCTACGTGGGCGAGATAGTGGTCCCCGGCCTCCATCAGGTAGGCGCTCTCGCCGCGCACGGTATCGGGCTCGCGGTACCCATGGGCGGCCAGCAGGCCGGAGGTCGCGCGGGCGGCGCGCTGGCAGGCCCGTTTGAAGGCGTCGAGTTGGTCGTAGCGGACTCCGGATGATTCGTAGCTTAAAGACATGTGTTTTGAGACAGAAGAGGGCTGGCGTGATAGAAATCGAGGATCAAGGCCTGAAGCGGCTGCGCCGCAACCGAAGAGGCCAGACGCCAGAAGCCAGAGGCCAGCATGGAAATCGGAAGTCGGCGGTCGGAAGTCGGTACAAACCCGCACCACTGGGTCGAAGACCTCGTGACATGGGGGAATCGTCTCCAAAATGCGCGAAGTGCAGAGAGTGTGTCACAATAAGAGGAGGTTGGTAAGGTCATCGAATGCTCAGAGTCGTCACCTGTCGGGCAGTCGCCCCGATCCTCATAGCATTTCGTTTTGGTGTTTCTTGTATGTTTTTCGCGGCTATTCATCCGCATCTCCCAGGATCAATAGCTCCTGCCCTCGGATTGCTCGAAAAAATTGACGTAGGCCTGATTGACGACGCGGTAGCCGCCGGGGGTCGGGTATTTGCCGGTGAAATACCAATCGCCCGTGTTGGCCGGCACCGCGGCGTGCAGATTTTCGATGGTTTGAAAAACGATCTGCACCTCGCCTTTCCATTCGATGTTCTTCGGGTAAACGAATTCGCTGATGCGAGTGGAAATCTCCTCGGGAGTGAAGGGTTCGTAGATGCGGCGGACATGGTTGACCGAGGCGGGCCCCGGCTTGCGGAGGACTTCCTCGCGGCAGAGGCGATAGATTTCCTCGAGCAGATCGGACTGCCCGCGTTCCTTTAGCAGGGAAACCGCGGCCTCGAAGGCGATGAATTTGCCCAGCTCCGACATGTCGATGCCGTAGCAGTCCGGATAGCGTATCTGCGGAGCGGTGGACACGATCACGATCTTGCGGGGATTCAGGCGCGCGAGGATGCGGAGAATGGAACGGCGCAGGGTTGTGCCGCGCACGATGGAGTCGTCCACGACCACAAGGTTGTCCTTGGGCTGCACCGAACCGTAGGTGATGTCGTACACGTGGCTCGCCAGCTGGTTGCGGAAACTTTCCTTGCCGATAAAAGTGCGGATCTTCACGTCCTTGGAGACGACCTTCTCGCCATGGGGCCAGTTGCGCAGGATGAGATCGTCGATCGTGTCCTCGTTGAGACGGCCCTCGCGGACGGCATCGAGGATCGCCTGCTTCACCTCGTTGCGGCGGCGCACGCGAAGGGCGGACATGAGGCCGTAGTAGGCGACCTCGGCGGTGTTCGGGACGAAACTGAACACCGTGTTGGCCCAGTCGTGGCCGGCCGCCTTTAGAACCTGATCGGCGAGATTGGCTCCAAGCGCCTTGCGCTCCTGGTATATATCGACGTCGTTTCCGCGCGAGAAGTAGATGCGCTCGAAGGAACAGGAAGCGCGCGGGAGCGGCGCGGTGAAACGAATGGACGCAACGGCGCCGCGTTTCTTGATGACGACCACATGACCCGGCTCAATCTCGCTCACCTGCTCCGCGGAGAGATCGAACACCGTGCAGAGGGGGGCGCGTTCTGAGGCGAAGGCGACGACCTCATCGTTCTTGAAATAATAGGCGGGGCGGATGCCTGCGGGATCGCGGGCGACGAAAGCGTCGCCATTGCCGATGATGCCGCAGAGCGTGTAGCCGCCATCCCAATTCTGGGAGGCGCGGGTGAGGACGCGGCCCAGATCGAGATCCTCGCTGATCCGGCGCGAGATCTCGTCGCCGGGAAGCCCGCGAGTGCGGAGGTAGCGGTAGATATCCTCGTGTTCCTCGTCGAGGTAGAACCCGATCTTCTCCAGCAGAGCCTGGGTATCGGAGGCGAAGATGGGGTGCTGGCCGATGGAGATCAGCGTCTGGTTCAGCTCCGCCGTGTTCGTCATGTTGAAGTTGCCGCACAGCGCGAGGTTGCGCGTGGGCCACGGACTCCGGCGAAAGAAGGGATGGCAGGAGGAAAGGTTGTATCCGCCGCTCGTGCCGTAGCGCAGATGCCCCATGTAAAGCTCGCCGCCAAAATCGAAATGCTTCTTAACGGTCTCGGTGAATTCCGGGTGAATAATGCCCTCGTCCACCTTGTTCTGATAATCTTTCAGAAGATCGCGAAAGATGCGGTCGAGCGGGTTGGACTTCACGCAGCGCTCGCGGAACATGAAAGGCTGCCCCGCGGGCATGTCGTGCTTCACGCAAGCGACACCGGCGCCGTCCTGGCCGCGGTTGTGCTGCTTTTCCATAAGGATGGAAAGCTTGAGAAATCCCCACAACGGCGTGCCATACTTCTCCTGATAATAGCCGAGCGGCTTGAGGAGCCGCACCAAGGCGATGCCGCATTCGTGTCGGATGGAGTCGCTCATGTAGGAAGAAATGAAGCGGGAAGCAGGAAGTGGGAAGCGAGAAGAAAATGCCGGCAGCGAAAACCGCCTTCAGGAATTTTAAATCTTAATTCCACAGACAGAATGGCCACAAGAAACACAATGATCACAATAACAGGAAATTAGAGAATCCAAGAGGCTTTCAGATCCTTCACCTACCGAGTGATTTCGCCAATTCCTATATGTCTTTGTTTTGGTGTTTCTTGTACTACTATCTATGCGAATCATCTCAGGCCGCGAGGAATCTTGCACGACCCTCTTCTCCGTTTCTCCGCAGTAAAAATGTCTTTGGATTGGATGATCGGAACCCCAACCCATTTTTTACTGCGGAGAAGCGGAGAAGAAAAAAGGAATCCAAAGGAAGGGAGCTTTCGCTAAACAGACCTCTTTGGTTGCGGCTCTGCCGCGTATGTTTCTTGTGGCCGTTCAACTGCGTTTTTTAAGTTAATAGCCGTTCAAGTCCATCCCCCTGCGAAGCGATCAGGCCTCGGGGAGCTTCATTGTCTCTTCAATGCTGGTTTCCCAGGCGTGGCGCAAATCGGCGACATTCCAGGTAGCGGCGATCGAGCGGGTTTTGATCGCTAAAACACCCTCAGCGGATACCTCGCCGATGACCACGGCACAGACTCCCTGCATGTGGGATTCGGAGATGACGCGACCGATAACTGCATTCCTCACGGCGAGCAGGATGCAGCCCTGGCTTTCGCCAAAGAGAAGCGCGTCGTTCCGTCCTCCGCTTATGTTCGTGAGGTCCAGCCTGGCCCCGAAGGTTTTCCCCTGCGCGAAAAGCATCTCCGAGATCGCGACCAGCAGGCCGCCCTCGCTGAGATCGTGCGCGCCGGACACCAGACCCGAGCGGATAAGGGTACGGACCGTATGGACCAGGCGCTCTTCGGAACCGAGGTCTATCGTCGGAGCGTCGCCGGTCTTGAGGTCGTGAACGACATTCAGGTACTGGCTGCCTCCGAGCTCATGGGGAATGCCGCCGAGCAACACGATGTTCTCACCCGCCTCGTGGACCCACTGGGTGGTGATATGCTTTTCGTCCTCGATCAGGCCCACGATGGAAACGATGGGAGAGGGATCGATCGAACGCGCCGGGGATTCGTTGTAGAGCGAGACATTGCCGCCAAGCACGGGGATGTCGAAGAAGCGGCATGCCTCCGCAAGGCCGCGCACGGCCTCCTTCAACTGATAGAAGGACTCGGGCCTGTAAGGGTTGCCGAAGTTCAGGCAGTCGGTCATCGCCAGCGGCACGGCTCCGGCGCAGGCGAGATTGCGCAGGCATTCCGCCATGGCGATGAGCGCGCCGCGCCGGGGATTCAGATAACAATAGCGACCATTGCCGTCGTTGCCGATTGCGATGAACCGGTCCTTGTCTCCGAGGCGCAGGCGCACGACGGCGGCGTCGCTGCCCGAAACCACGAGCGTGCCCGGTTGCCCGTCCTGCTTGAACTGGCTGTGTATCCAACGCTTGGACGCGATGGTCGGATGAGCGAGGAGCCGCGGGAGCGTGTCGCACACGCCCTTCTGGTCGAGATCGGGCAGCCCGGCGCTCTCCGGAGTCCAAACCGAAGTATTCACAAAATACATCGGTACGATGGCATTGCGGAAATAGATCGGGGCCTTGTCGGTGAGCGCGTTGACCGGGATGTCCGCCACGGTCACGCCGCGATATCCGGCCACCATCCGGCCGGTATCGGTCACGACGCCAATCCTGGAGGCGTTCAGACCCCGCTTCAGGCAAATGGCGTCGATCTCTCCTTCGCGACCCCGTTGCACGATGACGAGCATGCGTTCCTGGGACTCGGAGAGCAGGATCTCGTAGGAGTTCATGCCCGCCTCGCGCAAGGGCACCTTGTCGAGCTCGATCTCGATGCCGGAACCGCCGCGGCTCGCGGTCTCGCAGACCGCGCTTGCAAGGCCGGCGGCTCCGAAGTCCTGCATGCCGACGATGAGGCCGGGAGCCTCCCCCATTTCAAGACAAGCCTCGATCAGAAGTTTCCCAAAGGAAGGGTCTCCCTTGGCCGCGGAAGGGAGATCCTCGCCGACATCCTTGCGGATGGCCTTCGATGCGAACGAGGCGTCCCGGAGTCCATCGCGACCGGTGGAGGCGCCGACATAATAGATCGGGTTGCCGATACCCGAGGCTCTGCCATGACGGATCCTGTCGTGGCGAAGCACCCCCAGGCAGAGAACATTGACGAGGGGGTTGCCCTCATAGCATTTGTCGAAATAGGCGTCGCCGCCCACATCGGGGATGCCAACGCTGTTGCCGTAGTGGGCAATGCCGGCCACCGCATCGCGAAAGACGCGCCTCCCGGACGCTGCAGCAAGCGCTCCGACGCGGAGCGAATTGGCCAGCAGCACAGGACGCGCTCCCACTGCGGAAATATCGCGGATGATGCCGCCCACGCCGGTCGATGCGCCTTCAAAAGGCTTTAGGGCCGTCGGATGATTGTGCGACTCGATCTTGAAGGCGAGCGCCCAGCCGTCGCCAATATCGACGATGCCGGCATTTTCCTCGCCCGCCTTAACAAGCACCTTTCCATAGGCGGAAGCATCCCCCTCCCTGACCGCGGGAAGTTGTTTAAGAAGAGCCCGCGTGTTCTTGTAGGAGCAGCGCTCCGACCACATGCCGCCAAAAACGCCCAGTTCCGTCAGAGTGGGCAAGCGATGAAGCGCGCGTTTGATGATCTCATATTCCTCGGGTAGCAATCCATGCTTCGCAACGATCTCGGGAGTGATCCTCTCGTTGAGAGACGGATCGGGATTGGGAGGAAGCAAGGCGGCGTGCACAGAAGTAATCCTGAAAGGTTGCAGATGGGGTAAACCTAAAGGGAGGAGAGCTCAGGCAGACGGGTTGTGGAGCCCTGATAAAGAAGCCGGCTCACAAACATCAAGAGTGTTGGCCTGAAGATTCCTGACACGCAAGGCTTGTAGGAACGCAACGGTGACCCGGCACAAACCGCAGGGAGCAACGATGAAGCGCTTTTTCACGGCCTGTTCGCGCACAAGATGCCATCGTGACTCAGAGGACGGCCAGAAACATCGTGATCGCCCCTTATTCAGGGGAACATGCGATTTCCCCGATCCGGCAATGTGCTGGCTTGATAAAATTCCACAAACCGATGACAAAAGGGTTCGCTCCGCAGGCGTGAAAATCACGCCTGCCCTTTGTCGAATAAAGCCACGCCACCCGATGTCCGAGTCCAGCAAGTCATCCGAACTCATCATTCTACGGGAGATGCTCTCTCATGAATCAGGCTTCGTTTCAGGAACCGCGCTGGCGGTCAAGCTGGGGGTGAGCAGGGTTGCCGTCTGGCAGCATATGGAGAAATTGCGGGCCCAAGGCTTTGCCTTTCAGGCGGTGCGCGCAAAGGGATATCACATCATCCGCCGTCCCGCGCAGATCAACGCCACCTTCATCGAGGCTTTGCTCAAGGGCCGCGCCCGCGACTGCCAGGTGGTGATGCTCGATGAGATCGACAGCACAAACGACGAGGCGGCGCGCCAGCTCGCGGCGGGGCGCCAGGCTCCGTTTGTCGTGATCGCCAAGCGGCAGACGCGCGGCCGGGGGCGTTTCGGACGCATCTGGCAGAGCGACAAGACGGGCAATCTTTACGCGAGCTTCGGATTCCGCCCCCAGCTCGCTCCCGATCGCATGCAGACCTTCACCCTTTGGATGGGGGTCAACGTCTGCGATCTCACCGCTACCTTCAGCAAATCCGTGCCAGGCCTGAAATGGCCCAACGACCTGCTCTTCCATGGACGCAAGGCGGGGGGGATGCTGACCGAGGCCCGCATGGACTCGGACATGATTCGCGATCTGGTCTTCGGGATCGGCCTGAACGTGAACGCCGCCGGGGATAGCCTGCCCTCCGAAGTCGCCAAACGCGCCACTTCCATCGCCGAGCAGTCATCGGGGCCGCTCGACTTGAATCGCTTTACCGCGGCACTCATCGGCAAAGTGCTCCTCGCCTACGATTCCTTTGTCGATGGCACTTACAAGGACTCCATAGCCGATTTGTGGCACAAGTTCGACCTGCTGCGCGGCAAAAATATCGCCGTTCTACAGGGAGCCTGCCGTTTCTCCGGGACGGCGGCGGGCATCGACGACAACGGCGCACTTCTCATCCGGGACGAGAACGGCCGCCTTCAGGCCTTCCGCGCCGGAGAGGTGACGATCGAGAAAACGCCGATCTGAACGCACTCCGCGCAACCGCGGCGCCGCATCATGCTTCGCGTCTTTTAGGTTGAGGGTCCGGCGAGAGCCCATGAGAGTCATTCTTCAAGGGATGAACGATTCCAACACACCCGCCATCGAAGTCTCGCGCCTGGTCAAGGCTTACGGCCGGGTGACGGCGGTCAACGACATCAGTTTCTCGGTCGCGCGCGGCGAGATCATGGGCTTCCTCGGGCCCAACGGGGCGGGCAAATCCACCACCATGCGCATCCTCACGGGCTACCTCTCCGCCAACTCCGGAGTCGTGCATGTGTGCGGGCTCTCGGTGACCACCCAGGCCGACCAGGTAAAGCGCATCGTGGGCTACATGCCCGAGAATAATCCCCTGCCCGAAGACATGAGGGTGAGCGAATACCTTTACTACCGCGGACGCCTGAAGGAGATGCCCCGCAAGAAACTCAGCCACCGGCTGGATGAAGTGCTGGAGCTGTGCGACCTCAAGCGCGTGAGGCATCGTATCGTCGGGAAACTATCCAAAGGCTTCCGCCAGCGCGTCGGCATCGCCGAAGCCATCCTGGCGGAACCTCCGGTGATCATCATGGACGAGCCGACGATCGGCCTCGATCCGCATCAGATCCTCATAGTCCGGGATCTCATCGCCCGGCTTCGGGGGCGCATGACGGTGATCATATCGAGCCACATCCTGCCCGAGATCGAAATGACCTGCGACCGCGTGCTGATCATCAACGCGGGTCGCGTCGTCGCCCAGGGCACCCCCGCGGAACTGCGCCGCGACATATTGGGCCACTCAATCTATGAGCTGGAAATCCTGGGGGAGGCTTCCCTCCTGCCCGAAGTCCTTCGAGGCGTGGAGCCTGCCTTCATAATCGAAAGCGTGGGCGCGCCCGACGCGGACGGTTTTCGCCGCGTGCGCCTCACAACCCAGCGCCAGGATGAGATCGGCGAGAGCATGATGCGGGCGCTCGTCCAGGACGGACGCCTGCGCCTTCGCGCGCTCAGCCGGGCCCATCCCACGCTTGAGGATGTCTTTCTCGCCGCAACGCGCAGAAGCTGGGACGTGGTCGATACTCCGGAATCCCGCAACAAAACGAACGACGAATAACCCATGCGCCATATTCTCACGATACTCGGGCACGAAGTACGCATGCTGCTTGTGAGCCCAAGCACCTACATCGCAGGCGTGCTTTTCCTGTCGGTGATGGGTTTCGTCTTCGCAAGCATCCTGGATAATTTCAGCAAGTCCCCGCAGGAGACCTCGCCCGCCTATGTGTTCTTCAACTGCTTCTTCGTCGCCATCGTCATCGTGCCGCTGCTCACCATGAAGTGCCTGGCCGAGGAGCGCCGCCTTGGAACCATCGAAACGCTGCTGACCTCGCCGGTGAACACCACGGAAGTCGTGCTCGGGAAATACGGCGCGGCCTACCTCCTCTACCTTTCGCTCTGGGCCTCCACGGCGGGCTTTTTCTACATCCTGTATCGTTTCGCCGGCGACACACGGCTTCTCGATGCGGGTCCGATAATCGGAGGCTATTGCTTCATCGCGGTGTCAGGGCTTCTCTTTGTGGCGATCGGCGTCTTCGCCAGTTCGCTCTCCCGGAATCAGGCCGTGGCCGGACTCACGGGTTTCTTCTTCCTGGCCGCCCTGATCGTAGGTTTCCACTATCTCGGCGAGGCGCCCTTCTTCCAGAATGAGGCATTGCATCCCCTGCACGCGGCGGTGGACTCGATGCAGGTGTTCGACCACTTCGCCGATTTTTCACGAGGCATCGTCGACACGCGGCAGATCCTCTTCTACCTGAGCGGCACCGCTCTCACCCTGATCTTCAGCATCCTGAGCGTCGAGGCCAAGCTCCTCCACAGCTAAGGCGGAGCCGCGGCGAACACACACACACCTCATGCACTTTGAGAGCTTCAGAGCCGTCCGCCGGATACGCACCGTCAACATGGTGCTGCAGGCGCTGCTCTTCACGAGCTTCTTTGGCGGGCTGAACTACCTGGCCATCCATTACTCCTGGCGCTTCGATCTCACACGGGCACACCGCTATTCCCTGTCGCCGGAGACCAAGTCCTACCTCAAGAACCTGGCGCGCCCGGTGCGCGTGATCGTCACGATCGGCGACGATTTCCCCGATTCCGAGATGGCGGGCGATATCAAGGGATTGCTGCGGGAATACGCCTTCGCCACGGAAGCCGGGGGTGGTGACAACCGCATCACCGTGGAATACCTCGACGTTTACCAGAGACCCCGCGAAGCAAGGGAACTCGATATCCAGCAGCCCGACAGCATCTTTTTCATGTGCGGAGAGAAAGGCGAGAAGCGCCGGGGCATCATGCCCACGGAACTTTATCGCGTAGAAAGCGGCGAAAAGAAGGAATTCAAGGGGGAGCAGGTCTTTACCGCGGCCTTCCTCGACGTGTCGGCGCCGGAGCAGAAGAAGATCTATTTTCTCACCGGCCACGGCGAGCTGAGCCCCGACGATCCAAACCCGATGACGGGCGTCTCCAAGCTGAAGGACGAATTGCGCATCCGCAATTTCGCCGTGGAGATGCTCGACCTGGGATACACCCGCAAGGTGCCCGACGACGCATCCCTGGTCATCGCGGCCGCGCCGGAGCTCGTCGAACCTTTCGCCCAGGAACAATTGCGCCAATACCTGAGCAACCGTGCCGGACGCGCGATTCTGATGCTGGCGACCCGCAGACAGCACGGCCTGAACGCGCTGCTCGACGAGTGGGGCGTGTGGGTTCACGACGTGGTCATCTGCGATTCGAACCCGGAAAACATCACCGAGGAACACGATCTGCGCATCAACTGTTTCACTCCTCATCCTATCACCCAGACCCTGATCGATCGCGACCTGCCCCTGCGCATCGGGGAGACGCTTTGCGTGAACCCGTTCCCGGACAAGATCAAGGGAAGCGGGCTCACGCTCACGCAGCTTGCGGCAAGCTCGACGACCGCCTGGGGCGAGAAGAGCTACCGGACGCAGCGCCCCTACGTTTACGACGAGGGAATCGATCTGAAGGGCAACGCAAGCACGGTGCCCCAATATCGCCTGGGCATTGCAGTCGCCTCCGAGCGAATCCAGGCCCGTGGCAATCTGCCCTTCAGCGTGCGCGGCGGCAGGCTCGTGGTCTTCGGCTCGGCGGATATCGCGGTGAACAACCGCATCGCGGGCTCTCCCGGAGCCCAGGCCATTTTTCTGAACGCCGTCAATTGGGCCGTCGATCGCGACACACAGCTCGCCATCCCGCCGCGACCCATCGAGAAATTCCAGCTTGCCCTCAGCCAGGAGGACATTTCGCGATTGCGCACGGCGCTGTGGTTCGGCTTGCCCGCGGTTGTGGCCTGCTTCGGGTTCGCCGTTTACTGGACGCGCCGCAACTGATCCTCCACCCAGGCCTTAAAACCCTAATTTCTCAGACCAGATAGCCACGAAAAACACAACAACCACAAAAACAGGAAATGAGTGAGTTCAAGAATCCTTCGGAGTATTCACTTACTGGGCGATTGTCCTAATTCCTATATGCCTTTGTTTTGGTGCTTCTTATTGTGGCTATTCAACTGCGTTTTCTAGGTTAAACTCCTTCCTTCTCATCCCATGCGCACCAAAGTCACGCTCGTCCTGGTCTTTCTCAACGTTGCGCTCTTCTTCTTCATTTTCTACCTGCGACCCCTGTGGCTGACCCAGGACCAGCTCAGGGAGGCGAGGAGCAAGGTGCTGCCCGCTACCGCCGCCGACATTCAGGCCATAGAGATCGCGTCGGGAGCGCAAACCACGCGGCTCGTGAAACGCGGCGAGATCTGGCATCTCTCCCAACCCATCGACTGGCCCGCCAACCCTCACGCGATCAGCCGCATCCTCAGCGAACTCCAGTTCCTCACACACGAGACCGCCTTCGATGTCGCCAGCCTTGCCCAAAACAAGCTTTCTCTCGCGGACTACGGCCTGGACAAGCCCGCCCTCTCCGTGACGCTCACGCCCGGCATGCCCAGGGGGGACGCCGAAGGACAGCCCGCCGAGCGCATCACGCTTCGCATCGGGAACCCCACCGATGTCGGCAACCGCCTCTATGTGCTCTCTCCGGATGGACAGAGAATCCATGTGGTCGCCCGCAGCTTTGCGGAGAGCCTCACCCTGCCTCTGGAACAACTCCGCTCCCCCGCCCTTTTCACCATACCCGAATTCGAGATACGCTCCTTCAATCTGCAGATCGCCGCCCCAGCCAACCTGCGGGTCCATGTGCGCCGCGAGGCCGGCCGCTGGTTTTTCGAGACACCTGTAGTGGCCCGGGCGGATACAGCGGCGGTGAAACAGGCGATCACCCTCCTAAGCACCCTCAAGGTCGGGACCTTCCTCTCCCAGCCCCCGCCGCCTGAGCTCAATCCGTCCACCACGCCTGTTTTCCGCATCACTCTCGGCGGGAACAACCGCAGCGAGACCCTGCTTATCGGCGGAGCCGTTCCGCCGGCCTCCGATGCAGCGCCGGCGGCCGGACAGGATGCCTCGTACTTCGCACAGATCGACGGCAAGGCCACCGTCTTCACCCTCGCCCTGTCCGCCAACCTGATGGAGACCCTCCGTGACGCCCAGGACAAGCTGCGCGAGACGAAGATCCTGGAGATGGATACGAATCGCGTCACTTCCATCGTGCTGCGCGCGCCCAACCAGGCGGAGATCACGCTTCAAAGACTCGAGTCGACGGCCACGGATGGCGCCGCGCAGTGGCAGATCGTGCGCCGTGGCGGGA
>JBAZHQ010000083.1:0-13355 GCA_041652235.1 Opitutaceae bacterium
TCGCTTTATTATAAAATCTGACATCCACGGTTTTTTAGCATTTTCTGGTTCTCTTTACCCGTAAAACCTCCCGATTTTCAAAAATTGGGGAACTTGGGACAGTCTCTAATTAATGATGGTCTCATTCGATGAATTCAACCAAACTTGTTACTTATAGTTCTCTCCTAAAGGTACAAAGGTAAAATTGTGTTTTACGCAGAGGAAGTTGAAGGAGATTCTCCAAGGATTAGAATCGATGCTATATAACTAATATATTTATTGTCAATAAATATTCTTTTACTTTACAAGGGGAGTAAAACCATCCTGACAACTTATGCCACGCGCTGAGCGATAAGTTTCTTTTTTAACGCAAGAACGCGCTCCTCTTCTGCAGACAAGGCGGGAGAGCCTTGGCCATACCACCAACGTATGATGTCCGCAGCGTACTCGGAGGGCGTACTGCTGAGTGCGCCGCTATGACGAGCGAGCTCCTCGGCAACATGCTCGGGAAGGGAGATAGTAAATCGGCGTTTATCGGACACGGCTGGAAATTCCCATGATAGGCGAAAAAGGCGCTAACACTAATAAGCATCTTATGATGCTTTATGATGCATTGCAAGTCTGATCGCATGCGCGTTCAGATCCTCTTGGCAGATTTGATGAGATCATCGCTCGATTACGTATTCCACTCGGATTCGAGCGCACCAAGCACACTTGTTTTTGGGACAAGCTTTCGCCACGCCTCATTATCTCACTTCCGCCAACGAACAAACGATTCATATACGGACTTTTCCGCAAGAACTGCGTTTCTTCGCTTAATCAGAATGTAAGTTATTGTTAGCTAACACACCATAAATTAGTAATTAGTTCTGCTAATCATAAGGAAATAATACGGTGTAAGCATCTTCTTTATAGTTAGATGGGGCTCTCCTGTATCGTGGGATGCTTGGATCGCATTATGCTGCGCAGATTAATCACTTGCTCAGTACTGGGCAAGATGGCCTTTTTTGTGGTTTATCTCACTCTTTTCTCATGTCCGATACCCTTGCAGTAGATCTCATCTACGTCATGGCGTACTGCCTTGGCGGGCTCGGCTTTGCCCTGGTGCCTTTCCTCGTCGTGTGGATGCTTGCCCTCCGCGGCACGCGCCAGACCGCCCATAAAACCGGCCAATTCATCGAGTGCGGCATCGAGCCGATCGGCGACGCCTGGATCCGCTACAGCGCGGTTTACTACCTCTACGCCCTGGTCTTCGTGGCCTTTGCCGTGGACGTGCTTTTTCTCATCCCTGTCGCGCTCGTCTATAACCGCGTTTTCCCGGTCAGGGATTTCGTCGAGGTCCTCATCTTCGTGGGCATCCTGTCCCTCGTCATCATCTACGCCTGGAAAAAAGGAGTTTTCGAATGGAAACGAAGCAACCCGATTGCTCCCAAATCGTAAAGTTCGCAAAACTGGAGGACCTGCTCGCGCTCGGTCGCGCGAACTCCCTCTGGCCGCTGACCTTCGGTCTCGCCTGTTGCGCCATCGAGATGATGGCGGCCGGCATGTCGCGCTTCGATATCTCCCGCTTCGGCGCCGAGGTGTTCCGTCCATCTCCCCGTCAGGCCGACGTGATGATCGTGGCCGGCACGATCAACCGGAAGATGGCTCCCGCGGTGAAGACGCTTTACGACCAAATGCTCGAGCCCAAATGGGTGATCGCCATGGGCAATTGCGCCATTTCCGGCGGTCCCTTCGTGTACCCGGGCCAGTATGCCGTGATTGAGGGCGTCGAGAAACTTTTTCCGGTGGATGTCTTCATCCCCGGCTGCCCACCCCGGCCCGAGGCCCTCATCGAGGGCATCCTCAAGCTGGAAGAGAAAATGACCGGCAAACGCCGCTGGCCAAACGTGGACGTGCCATGAGTCTTACCGCCGAGCAACTTGCCTCCGAACTCGCTCCGCTGGCCGCTGCGGATTACATTCCGCTGCCTCCGCAGCCGAAGCCCGCACCAGCCGCCGCCAAACCTGCCGCTGCCTCCGCAGCCGATGGCGCAGCAACTCCCGCTCCGGCACCCGCTCCGGTCGCACCTCCGCCATTCCCTCCGCCACCGTCCAATCCGATCCAGGTTTGCGACTTCGCGGCCAAAGGCACGCATCTCGATGCGACGGTCGCAGCCGACAAGGTCGTCGAAGCTGCGCGAATCATGGATCGCCACGGTTTCGCCATCGATGCCGTCACCGGCATGGACTGGCTGGCCCAAGATCTCATGGAGGTCGTTTACGACTACCTGCATTTCCAGACAGGCATGCGCGTCTCCATCCGCGCCCGCCTTCCCCGCAGCCAGCCCCGCATCGCCACCATTTCGAAGGTGTTCGCCGGTGCAAACTGGCACGAGCGCGAGGCGCATGACTTCTTCGGCATCGATTTCGCCGGTCACCCCGACCTCACGCCGTTCCTCCTGCCGGAGGACGCCGACTATCACCCTTTGAGGAAGGACTTCAGCCTGTGAACGCCACCACAACTTTCCTCCCCTCCGGAGCATCCTTCGACGCAAACGAGACCTTCACGCTCAATCTCGGGCCGCAGCATCCTTCGACGCACGGCGTGCTGCGCATCAAGCTCACGATGGATGGCGAGTATATCACGCGCGCCGTCCCCGTGGTCGGCTACATCCACCGGATGCACGAAAAGATGGGGGAGAACCGCACCTGGGCCCAGTACCTGCCCAATACCGGCCGCGTGGACTACCTGTCGGCCATGACCTACACCCACGCCTACGTGGGCGCCGTCGAGCGCGCCCTGAAGATCGAGGTGCCGCAGCGCGCGGAGTATATCCGAGTCATCACGTCCGAGCTCAACCGCATTGCGAGCCATCTCGTAGGCTGGGGCGCCTTCGTCATGGATCTGGGCGGCCTCACGCCGATCCTCTATGCCTTCAACGATCGCGAGATGATCCTCGATCTGCTCGAGTCCGTCGCGGGCACGCGCCTCACCTACTGCTACTACCGCTTCGGGGGCGTATGCAACGACGTGGACGACGCCTTCCTCCAGGGATCGTTGGCCTTCGTGAAGCACTTCCGCCCGCGCCTGAAGCTCTATCAGGACCTCGTCACGGACAACATCATCCTGCGCAAGCGACTCGAGGGGATCGGCATGGTGAGCGCCGAGATGTGCCGCCGCTATGGCGCCTGCGGCCCCGTGCTGCGCGGCTCCGGTGTGAAGTACGACGTGCGCAAGGATGAGCCGTATTCGGTCTACAAGGACTTCGACTTCGAGATTCCCTGCTACCAGGAGTGCGACTCCATGGCCCGCTACCTGGTGCGCATGGACGAGATGGAGCAGAGCCTGCGTATCATCGAGCAGGCTATCGCGAAGTTCCCCGAAGGTCCCGTCATGGGCAAGGTGCCGCGCGTTATCAAGCTGCCGGTGGGCGACACCTATTACGCCACCGAGTCCTCACGTGGCCGGCTGCTTTTCCGCATCACGAGCGACGGCAAGGACAATGCATACCGCATGCGCCTGCGCACGCCTTGCTTCGTCAACCTCTCCCTCTTCGAAGAAGCCTCGCAGGGCATGCTCCTGGCCGACGCGATCGCTTTCCTGGGCAGCCTCGACCTGGTGATCCCCGATATCGATCGGTGATCTGCCTCTCCTCTCCCTCGCCATGAGCACTTTGGAACCCTATTTCCCCATCATTCGACTCTTGCTGTTTCTGGTCGGCATCCTGGCCTTCCTGGGCTTGAACGCCGCCTATCTTGTGTGGGTCGAGCGCAAGGGCGCGGGCTATTTCCAGCGCCGCCCCGGCCCGATGGAGGTCGGCTGGCAGGGCCTCCTGCAGCCCATCGCCGACGGCGTCAAACTCCTCTCCAAGCAGCTCATCATTCCTCCGGGCGCGGATGCCCTGCTCTTCCGCATCGCCCCCATCATGGTGCTCACCCCGGCGCTGATGTGCCTTGCGGTGATCCCCTACTCCGAGGTCCTCACCGCTCGCGACATCAATATCGGCCTGGTGATGGTCTTCGCCTTCAGCTCCATCAACGTCATGGCCATCATGCTCGGCGGCTGGGCCTCGCGAAACAAGTACGCCATCATTTCCGCCGCCCGCGTCGTATCGCAGAACGTCGCCTACGAGATCCCCATGCTGCTCGTCGTCATCACCGTCATCATGATGACCGGCACGATGGACCTCAACGAGATCGTCCGGCAGCAGCACGGTTGGTTCTGGCACTGGAACATCTTCCAGCTTCAGCAGAATCCGCTCATGCCGCTGACCTTCGTCATCTTTTTCATCTGCATGCTTGCCGAGACGAATCGCGCCCCCTTCGACATGGCCGAAGCGGAGAGCGAACTGGTCGCCGGCGCCTTCACGGAGTACGCGGGCTGGGGCTTCGGCATCTTCTTCGTCGGCGAATACGCCAACATCCTCGTCGGCTGCAGCCTCGCCACCGTGCTTTTCCTGGGCGGCTGGCAGAGCCCCGTCGGCGTCCTCGACGGCGTGTGGTGGTTCCTCCTCAAGATGTACGCCCTATGCTTCACGGTCATCTGGATCCGCTGGACTTTCCCGCGCACCCAATTCTACGGGCTGCTCAACCTGTCTTGGAAACTCCTCATCCCCATCTCCCTGGCCACGCTGCTGCTGACCAGCGCGATGCTCAAGATCCCAACCCTTTTCTGATCCACACATGAACGCCGTTCGGGAAATATTTTCGGGGGCCTGGAGTCTGATCGTCGGGATGCGGCTCACCCTTATCGAGTTTTTCAAGCCCACGATCACCGTCCAATATCCGCATCAGACGCTGCCGATGACGGCCCGCTACCGCGGCCATATCGAGCTCACGCGCGATCCGGTCACCGGCAAGGCCCTCTGCACCGCCTGCAAGCTCTGCGAGCGCGCCTGCCCCAGCGACTGCATCCTCGTCGACGGCGTGAAACTCGAGGGCGAAAAGAAGAAGTCCGTCACCGAATACCACCTCGACTTCACCCGATGCAGCCTTTGCGGCGCCTGCGTCGAGGTCTGCCCGAGCGACGCCATTCAATTCACAAAACGCTACAACCTCGCAAGCGCGACGAACAGTTACAACAACATGGACCTCGTGCAGCGATTCAAAGACCAGGCCGGCAAGAAATGAACGCGTTCCCCTTCTCCGACATTCTCGTTCTCGCCATCTTCATCGTCTTTGCGCTCACCGTGGTCGCCGGCGCTCTGATTGCCGTGAACACCGTCCGCATCATCCGCAGCGTCTGCGGACTGGCGATGTGCTGCATCGGCCTGGCGGGTCTCTTCTACTTCCTGGACAGCCCCTTCATCGCGCTGATGGAAATCCTGATTTACGTGGGAGCCGTCTGCGTGACCATCATCTTTGCGGTGATGCTTGCGGAGCCCGACGAGCCCACCCCCGATAGGCTGGTCAAGCCTTACCCGGTGTTCGGCACCCTGGCGGCCCTGCTCACTGCCTTCATCATTTTCTGCGGCGTTGCCAAGCTGAGCCTGAGCCACGTTTGGCCCGCGGCCGAGCGCCTCAATGACGGCTCGGTCAAGGCGATCGGCATCGCCCTTCTCACCACTTACAGCCTTCCCTTCGAACTTATCTCGCTGGTGCTCCTGGTGGCCATCCTCGGAGCACTCGCAATCGCCCGTGGCGGGAGGACAAAGGAATGACGCTCATGCGCATCTACGATCAACCGCACGTGTTTCTCGTTCTCGCCGCCTTCCTGTTGGCCGCCGGCATCTACGGCATCGTCCGCCGCCGCACGCTCATCGGCATGCTCATCTCGGGCGAGCTCATTTTCGCAGCCGCCATGCTTAATGTCATGACGCTGGCTCGCTTCACGTCCCCCGACCCGGCGTCTGGGCGTATCTTCGTGCTTTTCATCATGGGTCTCGCAGCCGCCGAAGTTTCCATCGCGCTGAGCATCGTCATCGCGGTCTATCGCAATTATCGCTCCATCCAGGCGAGGGATCTCAACGAGATGAAGGGCTAAGCCATGGAACCCCTCCTCGACTACCGCCTTCCCCTCGCCGTGCTCGCGCCCCTCGTTGGCGCCGGCATGGTCATGGCCACGGGCAAAAAACCCAACCTGCGCGAAGCCTGCTCGCTCGTCGCCGCGCTCGCGATGTTCCTCATCACGGCATCGCTGCTGCCCGCAATCATGGACGGCCGGACGCTCGTGTTCCCGCTTTTCAAGCTGCTGCCGGGCCTCAGCATCACGCTGCGCGCCGATGCGATGTCGATGGTCTTCGCCCTCGCCGCGTCATTCCTCTGGGTGCTCGCGGTGTTTTATTCCGCCGGCTACATGCGCGGCCTCAAGGAGCATGAGCAGACCCGCTTCAACACCTGCTTCGCCCTCGCGCTCTTCGGCGCGATCGGCTGTGCCTTCGCCGACAACCTGCTCACCCTTTTTCTCTTCTACGAGATCGTGAGCGTCGTCACCTACCCGCTCGTCGCCCACCACCAGGACGGGGAGAGCTACGAGGGCGCAAAAAAGTACATGGTCTATCTCACAACCCCCGCCAAGGGCCTCGTGCTCCCGGCCATGGTGCTCATCTACGTGCTCACCGGCTCGCTCGATTTCGCAAACAACGTCCACACGGGCATCCTTCCCGCCATCGCAAATCACTGGGTCGTCACCGGCCTCTACATCTGCTGCATCCTGGGTTTCGCCAAGAACGCCGTGATGCCCCTGCATAGCTGGCTGCCGAGCGCCATGGTGGCCCCGACTCCCGTCTCAGCCCTGCTCCATGCCGTGGCCGTCGTGAAGGTGGGCGTGTTCTCCACGACCCGCGTCATGCTCTACGTCTTCGGCGTGGACACCATGCACGCCCTCAACCTGGGCATCCCCACCGCCTACTTCGTGGGCATCACAATCATCGTCGCGTCGATCATCGCGCTCTCCAAGGACAACCTGAAGGCGCGGCTGGCCTACTCCACCGTGAGCCAGTTGTCCTACATCATCCTCGGCGTGGCCCTGCTCACGCCGACCGCGATCGAGGGCGGCCTGATTCACATCGCCATCCACGCCTTCTCGAAGATCACACTGTTCTTCTGCGCCGGTGCGATCTACGTCGTCACGCACAAGAAGGACATCTCCCAGATGAGCGGCCTGGGCCGCGCGATGCCCTGGACCTTCGGCGCCTTCGGCCTGGCCGCGCTCAGCATGATTGGCGTGCCCCCGACTGGCGGCTTCATATCCAAGCTTTACCTGCTCGTCGGCTCGATGGACGCCGGCGCCATCGGGATCATGGTGATCCTGATCGTTTCCACGATCCTCAACGCCGCCTACTTCGCCCCCGTGGTTTACCAGGGCTTCTTCGGCAAAATGTCCGCCGAGGACGAGCGCCATCACTACGGCGAGGCGCCACTGGCGATGCTTATTCCCCTCTGCCTCACCGCCGCGATCTCCGTGGTCCTCGGCTTGTATCCCAACCTTCTCCTGGACCTCGTCCAGATCGTCACCCGATGAACCTCGTACGCCTCATCGACTTCCTTCGCGACCGGCTCAAGGCCGTGGTGCGCGTGTGCTGCGCGCTCCTCGTCCTGCTGGTCGCCGCCGACTTTGTCCGCTGGTTCCTCGCCAGGGAGCATCACGAGGCTGCGGCCGTGGAAGAGCACGCCGCCGGCTTCTGGGCGACGCTTTATCATGTCGCGGAAAACACGCCCGGCTTCTGGTCCATCTTCGGCCTCCTGTCCTTCCTCTTTATCGTCTTTTTTGCCAAGTGGTACGGCAACAGGGGCATCCTGACCCGCGAGGATTACTACAATGAGTAATTTCTGGATACACCCCGCGTTGATCATGCTCGTCGGCGGCGCCCTGCTGCCGCTGATTCCCGAGCGCGTCAAGAAGGGCTACCTGCTGGCGGTCCCCCTCCTCGCCTTCGCCCGCATCTTCTCGATGCAGTGGGATTTCGGCATGCACGGCGAGCTGCACTTCGCCCAGTGGACACTCACCTTCGGCCGCGTCGACGCGCTCAGCCAGGTCTTCGGCTACATCATGGGCCTCATGTGCATCATCGGCACGCTCTACGGCCTGCACGTGAAGCGCAACGCCGAGCACATCGCCGCCTGGTTCTACGTGGCGGGCTCGATGGGCGCCATCTATGCCGGCGACTTCATCACGCTGTTCCTCTTCTGGGAACTGATGGCTATCGCCTCGACTTTCCTCATCTGGTTCCGCGGAGAGGCCCGATCCCTGGGTGCCGGCTTCCGCTACCTGCTCGTCCACATGGCGGGCGGCGTGGCGCTGCTCGCCGGCATCATGCTTCACTACAAGGCGACGCACAGCCTGGCCTTCGTGAAGCTCGACGTGGACGCCCCCACGCTCTCCACCTACCTGATCATGACGGGCTTCATCCTCAACGCCGCCGTGCCACCGCTGCACGCCTGGCTGCCGGATGCATATAGCTCTGCCACCTTCAACGGTTCCGTGTTCATGTGCGCCTTCACGACGAAGACCGCCGTGTACGCCCTCGCCCGGGGACTCCCCGGCATGCACATCCTCGTGCCGCTCGGGGTCTTCATGGCGGTGGCCGGCGCGATCTACGCCGTGCTTCAGGACGACAGCCGCCGCCTTCTCGCCTACCACGTCATCTCGCAGGTCGGCTACATGGTGGCCGGCGTCGGCATCGGCACGGCGCTGGCGATCAACGGAGCCTGCGCTCACGCCTTCGCCCACATTCTCTACAAGGGCCTGCTCTTCATGGGTTGCGGCACCGTGCTGCACATCACGGGCGAGACCCGGTTCTCTCAACTCGGCGGCCTCTACAAGAAGATGCCCTGGACTTTCGTTCTCACGCTCATCGGCGGCCTCTCGATCTCGGCGTTTCCGTTCTTCAGCGGCTTCGTCAGCAAGTCCATGATCGTCTCCGCCGGCTTCGAGCAGCACACATTCTGGGCGGGCTTCCTGCTGCTGCTCGCCTCCTCCGGTACCTTCCTCAGCACGACGTTGAAGATTCCGTATTTCATCTGGTTCGGCAAAAACCGCTGCACTCCCCAGGTATGGGAGAAGGCGAAGGACCCGAACTGGAACATGACGGCCGCCATGGCCTTCACCGCTTTCCTTTGCGTCTTCATCGGATGCTACACGCCGTATCTCTACCGGATGCTCCCGTATCCGGAAGAGGCGGCGAACTTTTTCCCCTACACCGCGTTTCATATCTCGGAAACGATGCAGATCCTGCTCTTCACCGCCCTGGGCTTCTTCCTTCTCATCAAGAAAATGGAGCCCCATGCCGGGCTCTGCCTCGATCTGGACTGGGTCTACCGCAAGGGCGGCGAGGCATTCTTCTGGTTCGCAAGGAGGCCCGTGCAGGCGATCGATACCTTCGTGGGCGAGGTATATTCCCGCGTCGGGCTCTCCGGCCTGATGGACTCCGCCAGATCGGTGGGCGAGTTCGACAACGACGTGATCGACGGCGCGGTGGATGGTTTCGCCGGCGGCATCCGCCGTCTCGGCGCCAGCCTGCGCTTCCTGCAGCGCGGCGCGGTTCAGCAAAACCTCGCGATGGCCTTCGCCGTCGCAGCCGTGCTCGGCCTCGTCACCATCTTCATTTTCTAAGGGCTAAAGCGCCATGACTTCCAGCACTCCCTGGCTCAGCATCCTGATCTTCACTCCGCTGATCGCGGCCGCCTGCATCTCGTGCCTGCGCAGCGAACGCGCAATCCGCGTCTGGACGCTGCTCTTCACCACGGCGCTCGCCGCCATCTCGCTTCCGCTGTTCTGGGCCTTCGACTCCGGCACCCACGAATTCCAGTTCGTCGAAAACTGCGCCTGGATTCCCTGGCTCAAGATCAACTACACGGTCGGCATCGACGGCATCAGCCTGCTCCTCGTCCTTCTCACCACGCTCATCATGCCGCTCTGCGTCCTCGCATCCTGGACCTACATCCAGAAGCGCGTGAAGGAGTTCATGATCGCCATGCTCGTGATGGAATCCGCCATGGTCGGCGTCTTCTGCGCGCTCGATACCGTCCTCTTTTTCGTCTTCTGGGAGGCCATGCTGATCCCGATGTGCCTGATGATCGGCGTCTGGGGCGGACCGCGGAAGATCTACGCCGCCCTGAAGTTCTTCATCTACACGATGGCCGGCTCCGTGCTCCTTCTGGTCGCCATCATCGCGATGCGCCAGCAGACGGGCACCTTCAACATTCCCGCTACGATGGGGCATCCGTTCTCGCATGGCTTCCAGCTCTGCATCTTCGGCGCCTTCTTCCTTTCCTTCGCGGTCAAGGTGCCGATGTTCCCCTTCCACACCTGGCTGCCCGCTGCGCACGTGGAGGCTCCCACGGCCGGCTCGGTCATCCTGGCAAGCGTGCTGCTCAAGATGGGCACCTACGGCTTCCTGCGCTTCTGCCTGCCCATGGCTCCCTACGCGACCCATGTCCTGGCTCCCTGGATCATGTGGCTTTCCGTGGTCGCCATTCTCTACGGCGGTTTCGCCGCCCTGTCGCAGAGCGACATGAAGAAGCTCGTGGCCTATTCCTCGGTCGCCCACATGGGCTTCGCGACTTTCGGCATATTCTCACTCACCCAGATGGGCCTTGAAGGAGCCACCTTCGTGATGGTCAACCATGGCGTCACCACTGGCGCGCTGTTCATCATGGTCGGCATGGCCTACGAACGCCTGCATACACGCGAACTCGACCGCGCCGCGGGCCTGGGCGCCAAGCTGCCCATCTTCGCGGGTTTCTTCGGTGTGTTCTGCCTCTCGTCGCTGGCCTTTCCCGGCACCAACAGCTTTATAGGCGAGTTCATGGTTCTGGCGGGCGGCTTCCATGTGTCGAAAATCGCCGTCATCTGCACCATCCCCGGCGTCGTCGCCGCCGCAGCCTACATGTACCGCGTGCTCCAGAAGGTCGCCTACGGCACGCCCGACAATCCCGACCACTCCGGTATCAAGGACCTCAACTTCCGCGAGATCGTCACCCTCGCCCCGCTCGTCTTCTTCGTGTTCTGGATCGGCCTCCACCCGCAGCCCCTGCTGCGCGTCATGCACCTGAGTCTCGAGCACGTCCTGTCCCAAGCCCAGGCCTTTTGATCATCACCACCGCTTTGAACTAACTTGATTTTGAACCACAGATACACAGAGAACTACCGTTCAGTCCGAGCGACTTCGTCGCCACAGTGTGCGCGCTGCGCACCACCGTCCGACCGCCAGATCGCCAGATCGCTGGCCTCTATCCTCCGCATTCTGGCTTCCGGCTTCTGGCTTCTGGCTTCTGGCCTCTATGGTTCGTCCTTCCTTCTCAGCCGCTCCATGACCTCCTTCCTCCAGGCTTTCCTTCCTGAACTCGTGATGCTCGCCGGAGCGCTCGGCCTCTTCGTGGTCGCCCTCGGCGAGGGGAATACCCGCGGCGCCCGTACGCTCGCGCTCTTCACCGCCCTGGCCGCCGTGCTCGCCTGCGTCGTTACCCGCCACTCGCAGGCCGTCCTCTTCGACGGCGCTTACCGCGTGGACGCCTTTTCGCAGTGGCTCAAGCTCGTCATCTCCGCAGGCTTCGCCTTCTTGATCCTCCTGGGCGCGGAGCTGCCCGACATCCGCAAGGGGGTCAAACCCGAGTACTTCCTCTTCCTCACACTCAGCATCACCGGCCTTATCACGCTCGTGAGCTGCATCGATGTCATCGCGTTGGTCATCGCCCTCGAGCTGTCCTCCTTCCCGCTCTACATCATGGTTGCCATGCGCCGCGAGCGCGAGGGCCACAGGGTGCAGATGGAATCCGCCATCAAGTACATCATGTTCGGCGTCGCCGCCAACGGCATCATGTTCTTCGGCCTGAGCTACCTCTACGGCCTCACCGGCAGCACCTCCCTGCCCGTGATGATGACCAAGTTGCAGCCCCTGGCCGGCTCCCCGCTGGCCGTCGTGGGTCTGGCGATGGCCTTCGCCGGCATCTACTACAAGCTCGCCATCTTCCCCTTCCATTTCTGGACGCCCGACGTCTACCAGGGCGCCTCCAATGAGACCGCCGGCCTGATCGCTTCGTTGCCCAAGCTGGGTGCGATGGCGGTGTTTGTGCGCTTCGTCTCGCTCTCGACCCAGGACAATCCCTCGATCGTCGCGCTGCTCTCCATTCTCGCCGTGGCCTCGATGCTTTACGGCAATCTGATCGCCCTCGTTCAGAAGGATTTCAAGCGCCTCCTCGGCTTTTCGAGCATCGCCCACGCGGGTTATGGCGTCGTCGGCTTCGCGGCGCTCAGTGCCGCGGGCTACACCGCCTCGCTGTATTATATCACCGGCTACGTGTTCATGATCCTCGCCTGCTTCCTCGTGATCAGCCGCGTGTCCGCGGACGGCGGGAACGTTGCCATATCCGATCTGGCCGGCCTCCACCGCCGCTCGCCCCTGCTCGCTCTCACCCTCCTCGTGGCGGTCTTCTCCCTCGCCGGCGTTCCGCCCTTCGTCGGCTTCATGGGCAAATTCAGCATTCTTTCCGCCGCCCTCGCCAAGGGCCATGTCTCCCTGGTCGTGATCATGGTGATCAACACCGCGATCGCGGTTTACTATTACCTGCGCGTCGTGAAGGAGGCCGTCTTCGGCGATCCCGTCGAACAGGCCCCCATCGTCCTCGACCTGCCCACACGCGCCCTCTGCGTGTCCCTGATCGCCGCCATCGTCCTCCTCGGCGTCGCCCCCGCGAAGATCCTCGCCACCATCAGCGCCTCCCTCTCCTGCCTGGGCCTGTAGTCTAAGGCGGTCCGTGCTCGGACCGCGCTGGAACCCGCGATCGGCTTTCGGTGTTCGGCTTTCCAATGTAAGCAGCTATCGTCATTCGAGCCGATTGGCTGCGAAAAGCCGTCACCCGTCCCAAGTTTTCTCCCATATTTCCCCGCTTGCCTTTCAATCCGCTTTGTCACGTATTACGTGACAAACACCCATGATCAATCGCGCGACAAATCCACGCCTCACGCAAGTGATGCAGATCGGCGGACTGCTCTACGACTTGGCCGAGATCACGATTCGACAGGCCCAGGCGAAGGCAAAGAATCCGTCAATACGCAGACGCAAATGCTGCACGTTACGCCCCGGCCCGGCTACGCCGCTTTGGAATGAACTCGTGAGACAGGCCAAGCCCTTTCTCCAGAAACGCGGCGCAAAAGTGGAGCTTGCACGCATCCTCGGGATTCCGCGCCAGCGCATCCATGAATATTTTCGCTCCGGCACTGCCATCCCCGATGCGGAGCGCTGCATTCTGCTCATTTGCTGGGTCTCCGCCCGCCAACAGGGCAAAGAATTCTTCTCCGAACCCGTCGCCGTGGCATCATAGGAGAGCTATCGGTTTTCGTCAGACTAGGCGTCCGAACCGCTTTGTCACGTATTACGTGAATGGCGCTTAAATCAGCCCCATTGCTTTCTTGGACAGCGGCTTGCGGCGTTCGACACCTGGAACGGTTTCGAA
>JBAZHQ010000084.1:0-13286 GCA_041652235.1 Opitutaceae bacterium
CTCAACTGCAGCTCCCCCGCCTGGATGTTCATCGCGCCCGAGTTGACGAGCTTCGCATAGACGCTTGTGGTGCTCGTTCCCGTCTTGTTGTAGGTGCCTGCGTTGACGAAGTCGTAGACGCCGCCGTAGTAGTTGCTGAAGTAATAGTTCGCCGTCGTGGCATCGTTGAAGGTCGCGCCAGCCTGGTTTGTGATCGTCCCGCCAAGACCCGAGCGTAGCTCGCCGCCCGTCCAGTTGATCGTGCCCTGGTTGACGATCGCCCGCGATTTGAAGTCGTGCGTGCTGGCCGTCGAGATCGTCAGAGTGCTCCCCGCCGCGTTCGTCGTGCTCGGCCCCGTGGCGTCGGCAACCCAGTTTCCTCCCTGCCAAGTGTAGCCCGCTGTGAAGGTCTGCGTGCCCAACAGCCGGCCCCCTGTCTGCGTGAAAGCAGAGCTGTTGAGCGTGCCATCCAGCGTGAGCGTCCCGCTGTATAGCTGGTAAGCGCCGCTCCCCAGCAGGTCGCTCGCGTCCGCCACGCTGTAATCCGCGACAAACATGAGCTTGGCCCCGCTGCTCACGTTAAAGCTGCCCGTCGCATCCGTCTGCCCTCCCCCACTCAACTGCAGCTCCCCCGCCTGGATGTTCATCGCGCCCGAGTTGACGAGCTTCGCATAGACGCTTGTGGTGCTCGTTCCCGTCTTGTTGTAGGTGCCTTGATTGACGAAGTCGTAGACGCCGCTGTAATAGTTGCTGAAGTAATAGTTCGCCGTCGTGGCATCGTTGAAGGTCGCGCCAGCCTGGTTCGTAATCGTTCCGCCATCGCCCGAGCGTAGCTCGCCGCCCGTCCAGTTGATCGTTCCCTGATTCGTGATCTGATGCTGCCTGAAATCCTTGACCGAGGGTCCGCTGATCAGAAGCTGGGCGCCCGACGAGATGACGAGTTCGCCGCCCGTGAGCGAACCCTGTGTCCATTCCGAAGCGGTCCCCAACAGGGTGAGAGCGCTCGGCCCGGCGATTTGTCCTCCCGAAAGAAGGATGCCTCCGACACTGCCCGCCGCATCGACGGACACCGTGCCAGAGAATATGCCCGCCAGATCGGTGTTACTCGGCACCGCTCCCCCCGACCAGTTAGGTCCCTGGTTCCAGGAGCCTGAAACGCCAATCCAATTGGTCGATGACGATCCCGCGCGCAACGGCAACAGCCAAGCCAGGGTCATGGCTATGACAAGACGGTGTCTAGACAAACGAGCTACTGCTATTATCCAGGGGGGCATTTTGGAATTTTAGCAGCTGAGTGAGTATGCCCGACTGGAAGGTTTCGCCAGCACAAAAACCCATAAGGGAATGATGCAAATATTCTGATCGGACCAGGAACCAAGTGACGTGACAGACAGCGCGGACTGCGTAGGTGTAGCCGCTCTGCGCCCCTATCCCAATCCGGCTGCAGGCTGCGTTTCACTCCCTATGATCCGATCTGGAAGAAATGCCATCACCGGCATGCCTCTCCTGGCGGCGGATCGTGCGGCTCTGTCCGACGGAGGGATTGCGGGCGGATGCTTTGGCGTCAGGGAGATGGGGGCGCAGGAAGGGAGGCATTTCGCAACGGTTGCCGCGTTGGTAATCGTTCCAAAGCGCCGTGGCCGCAGCAATCGCATCGATCCGGCGTTCTATGGTCAGGTATTCAAGGAGGCGCTCCATCGTGCGCACCAAGGCAATGGCATGATGGCGGCCTTCGCGGTCGTAATACCATTCGCTGAACCGCATGAAGGCGGCGAACGGCGAAGGCTCGCCCGACCAGATCGGCGGAGTCGTCTCGACGAAATTGCCGCTGTTGGCGACGAGGTCCCAGATGCGCGCGAATCTGCGCAGGCGCTGCATCGCCGGAAAATCGATGAGCCTATTTTGCAGGATCTCATAGGGAGCCAGGGGAGAGTACACCATGCCCCACTCCGCATCATGCCTTCCAATGGGGGTGCCGCGCAGACGCTTCAGGATGCCGACCTGAATCTCCTGCGGCTTGAGCGCCACCAGTCGATCGAAACCCGCGGAAAAACTCCTCTCATCCTCACCCGGCAGACCGGCGATGAGATCGGCGTGCACGTGCACCGTCGTTTTCTCCGCCAGAAAGCGGAGGTTTTCCTCCAGCCTTCCGTAGTCCTGCCGCCTGCCGATGGCGGCTGCGGCCTCCGGGTTGAAGGTCTGCACGCCCACCTCGAACTGCAGCGTGCCGGGAGGAAAGCGCACGACGAGCTCGCGCAGCTCTTCGGGAAAACGATCGGGCACCATCTCGAAATGCAGAAAGAGGCCCTGACTCATGCGCACCAGGAAAAATTCCAGGATGCGCCGGCTTGTATCGAGATTCAGGTTGAAGGTGCGATCGACGAACTTGAAGTGCCGCACGCCGCGATCGAGCAGGCGCTGCATCGCCTCCAGAAAGGCCTCGAGCGGGTGGGAACGCACCGGAATATCGAGCGAGGAGAGGCAAAATTCGCAGGAGAAGGGACAGCCTCGCGAAGCTTCCACGTACACCAGCCGATGGCTGATATCCTCCGCCGTGTACTCATCGTAGGGGAGCGCAAGCCGGGCCAGATCGGGAAGCGGCGAAACGATGATTTTCTCTCCTGGGCTTTCCCCCGCCAGCAACCGGCGGCATAACTCGGGAAAGGCGAGATCCGCCTCGCCGGTGACGACATGATCCGCAAGCCGCACGATCTCCTGCGCCTCCGTTTCGTGGCTTACCTCGGGGCCTCCGAGCACGACAGGCAAACCTGGGCGTATCCGCTTGAGCAAGGCGACGACCTCCGTGGCCTGGGCGACATTCCAGATGTAAACGCCTAGCCCCACGATGCGCGGCTGAGCCGCAAGGATGCGCTCGACAATCTCGAGCGACCGCTGGCCTGCGACGAATTCCGCGATCTCACAATGCCCGCGCAGCTCGCCCAGATTGGCGCGCAAGCAGCGCAGCCCGAATGAGGCGTGAATATATCTGGCGTTGATCGCCACGAGAATGATGTCGGACATCGGGGAGGCATCCAGACATTGGAACGCAGAGGACGCAAAGGGGAATAAAGGGCACAAAGGAAAGATCGATTTCTCAATCCGATGCGAGAGACAGGCTTCTAGTCTTTCGCCATAAGTCATGATCGAACACCCATCCGCAACTCTTTGCCTAAAATGCCAGATATCTATATCTCCTCTGCGCCCTTTCTTCACCTTCGTGTACTCTGCGTTCCACTTCGTGATTCTGTCCAACTTACAGCTTAAAACTTATAACTTAAAGCTTTCTGCTGCGGCGCAGCAGCCTCAGCCATGCGGCTTTAGAATCGAGGAAGGCGGGGAAGCCTCAGGCCTGCATTTGGCTACGGCGTTGAGCGCGGCCGATCTATAGAGCTCGCTGAGCGTCGGATAGTTGAAGCAGGTGTTAAGGAAAAGCTCCGCATTCGCGCCGGTCTGCAAGGCGATAAGACCCAGGTGCACCAGCTCGCTGGCCTGCTCTCCGATCACATGCACACCCAGCAGTTGCAGCGTCTGCCTATGGAAGAGAAGCTTCAAAAATCCGGCGTGCGCTCCTATGATCTGGCCTCGGGCATTCCCGGCATAATACGCAACCCCTGCGACCCAGGGGACCCCATGCATGGATAGTCCGTCCTCCGTCTCGCCGGCCATGGAGCATTCGGGAATGGTGTAGATGCCGTAGGGCTGGATGTGCTTCAGGTTCCGTCCCTTCTCCGGGCTGAAGGCATGAGCCACGGCGTGCGTTGCCGCCTCCCGCGCCGACGAGGCTAGCGAGGGAAACCCCGTCACATCGCCGACCGCGTAGATATTGGGCTGTGTGGTCTGATAATTCTCGTTGACGCTGAGCAGCCCGAGATCGTTTGCCAGCAAACCCACGGCCTGAAGGTTGAGCGAAGCGGTGTTCCCGCGCCGACCCGTCGTGACAAGAACCGCACTTGTTGAGAGGCTGCTGCCGGACTTGAGCGCCAGCATCAGCATGCCTCTCGCCCGGCAACCGACAACCTGTTCGTCGAGGCGCACGTCGATGTTCTGGGCTCGCATGCTTGCAAGCAGGGTCGATGAGACATCAGCATCGAGGAAGGGCACCAGACGTGAGTTTTCCTCAAGAAGCGTAATCTGCACGCCGAAGGCGGCAAAGATACAGGCATACTCCGTCCCGATCACACCGCCGGCTACAATCGTGAGATTCTTGGGAATCTCGCTCATGCGCAGGATGCTTTCGGAGTCATAGATGGCGGGGTGATTGGCCGGAAAAATCGGCGGGCGATACGGGACGGCACCCGTGGCGATGAGGATAATGGTGCCTGTGATGATCTCCCCTTTATCCGCTTTGCTTTGCCGGGCGATGTGCACCGTGTGAGCGTCCAGGAAAGACGCCGTGCCGTGATATAGAGCCACCTTGTTGCCTTCGAACTGCGCACGGATGCGGGCTTGCTCAAGCTGGCGCACCAGCCTTTCGTGATAGAGTAGATCCTGCGCGTTCAAATGATTCTCGATCGCGAGCGTCATTCCATGAATCCTGCGCTGCCGGTAACCGGTGATATAAAGAGCGGCCTCGCGAAGCGTTTTCGAGGGGAGCGTGCCCAGGTTGGCGACCGCGCCGCCCATCGCCGTCTCCTTCTCAATGATGGCTACTTTCTTGCCCAGACCGGTTGCATAGGCCGCACCTTTTTCGCCCGCAGGACCCGAGCCGATGATGATCAGATCGAAATGATTAACAGCCATGTTTGATCCTTCAGAGCTATCAGCCATGCCAATAGCGCCTGCGAACAGAGAGACAAACTAGCGCAAATGAAACTCTATTGTCCACGCCCGAGTCGTCCGCGCATAACCCAGTCCGCTTTGTCACGTATTACGTGACAAAGCGGCCCTTCTCGCTGTCAACTAAATGTTTGTATAATCATCATAAGGGAATGTCACAAGGACGGGGATACGCGCAAATTTTCCTGATTTTCCCGCATCTCTCATCAGTCCCGGGATTGCGACAACAAGGAGGCCTCTCCCTGATAAAAGGAATTCCGGGTGGCGCGGATGGAAAAGACATCCATATTCCAACGCATGATCCCTTCCTCGCGCTCGAGGACGCATTTTCAAAATCCCATCCGCAACAGCGCCCTGTTCCTGGCTTCCCTGCTGCTCCTCCTGGGCATCAGTTCGTCCCTTGCCGGCGAACGCACCCGGGTCACTCTGCTCTCCACGACCGATCTGCACGGACGAATCGACCCGGTCGACGCTTTCACCAACAAGCCCGATCAACTGGGGCTCGCGAAACTCGCCACGCTCATCCGCCAGGCGCGCAAGGAGAACCCGGAGCTCCTGCTGCTCGACTCGGGTGATACGATCCAAGGCAGTCCCCTCGAGTATTTCCACAGCCACAGGCATCCCGACGAGCCAGACCCCATGATGCTTGTGATGAACAGCCTCGCGTTCGACGCCATGACGGTCGGCAACCATGAGTTCAATTTCGGGCTCAAGGTCCTTCAAAAGGCCCGGAGCGAAGCTCATTTCCCCTGGCTCTCCGCGAACACCGTCCGCACCGGAACCGACGAAACCGCCTTCACTCCCTTCATTGTGAAAACCGTCTCCGGCGTTCGCGTGGGCGTCCTCGGAATCACCACTCCCGCCATTTCGAATTGGGAGGACCCAGGCAATTTCGCGGGACTTGAATTCCGCGATGCCGTCGATTCCGCGAAACACTGGGTCTCCGTGCTGCGCGAGAAGGAGCACGTCGATCTCGTCGTTGTGACCTCGCATATGGGCCTCGAGGAAGACCTGGGATCAAGCAGGATGGCCCCGGCCCAGTTCAACGGCGAAAACGCCGTCCTCGCGATCGCTCGCCAAGTTTCCGGCGTCGACGTGATCCTCATAGGGCACACCCACCGGAACGTCCCCGCTCTCGTGGTCAACGGCGTGCTGCTTTCACAGGCCGGACGCTGGGGGGACCGCCTTGCGAAAGTGGATGTCACTTTCGAAAAGGATCCCTTTGGCCGCTGGCAAATCACTTCGAAGGGGGCGACCACGATTCCCGTGACGGAGCAAGTGAAGGCCGATCCGGAAATCCTGAAGCTCGCGGAACCCTACGACCGGGAGACCCAAGCCTGGCTATCGCAACTCATCGGGCATTGCGCGAAACCCCTCAGTGCCGCCGACTCGCGCCTGAGGGACTCCGCCCTGATCGATCTTGTGCAACAGGCGCAACTCGAGGCGGGCAACGCCGAAGTTTCCTTTGCCGCCAGCTTCAACCTCGACGCCCGGATCGCCGAGGGTCCGGTGAGCGTGCGCGACATCTACAGCATCTACACCTACGAGAACACGCTGGTGGTGATCGAGGCCACCGGAAGCCAGATCAAGGCGGCGCTGGAGCATTCCGCACGCTATTTCATGCCTTATGAACCCGGGCGCCGGCCCGCGGACCTCATGGATCCGCGCATCCCCGGGTACAATTTCGACATGGCGGAAGGGGTGAGCTACGAGATCGACATTACCCGCCCCATCGGAGACCGCATCCTCGACCTCCGTTTCCACGGCCAACCCATCGATCTTGATCGCAAGTTCCGGGTCGCCATCAACAATTACCGGTACAACGGCGGAGGAGGCTACACGATGTACAAAGCGGCGCCGGTGCTCTCCCACTCCAGCAGGGAAGTGCGCGATCTGATCATCGACTGGGTGGAAAAACACCGCGAAATCCCTACGGAGCCCTCAAACAATTGGCACATCTCCGCAGGGAACGGTGCGGCAACGCGGTGATGGCGATTCTCGGCAAAGGCAGAAGGCAAGCCATCAATGCGTTGCCGCACCATTCCCTGCTCCGCTGAACTTGGAGTGCGCGGCACCCCGCGTGCGGGATGCCGATCCCAGGGATAGGCGGAACTTACAGATCTTCAGCGCCCCACCGAGCATAACCTGCTCTTTCGCTTCTCGCTTCTATGCACGCACCTTCAGCGCCGCTGCGATCCGCTCAAGGCCGGTCACTACGTTTTCTCGGCTATTGAAGGAGCTGATGCGCACGTGCCCCTCGCCGCACCTGCCAAAGCCGGCGCCAGGGGTGCAAACGACCTGGGCCTTTGAAAGGAGAAGGTCGAAGAACTCCCAGGAATCACGGCCCGTGTTGACCCAGATGTAAGGGGCGTTGTCGCCGCCGACACAGCTCAGGCCGAGCCTGGCCATGGCCTCGCGAATGAGCTTGGCGTTGCCCAGGTAGTAATCGGTCATCTCGCGCACCTGCTTCCTGCCCAGGTCGGTGTAGATGGCCGCCGCCGCCTTCTGCACGGGATAGGATACGCCGTTGAACTTGGTCGAATGGCGGCGATTCCAGAGAGCGTGCACGGAGTGCGCGTTGCCCGCGGAATCGTAGGCCTTGAGATCCTTCGGGATCACGATGAAGGCGCAGCGCGTGCCGGTGAACCCCGCGGTCTTCGAAAAACTGCGAAACTCGATGGCAACGTCGCGCGCCCCCTCGATCTCGAAGATCGAATGCGGGATCTGGGGATCGCGGATGTAGGCCTCATAGGCCGCGTCGAAGAGGATGATCGCCTTGTTGCGCCTTGCGTAGTCCACCCAGGTCGCGAGCTGAGCCTTGGTGGCGACCGCCCCGGTCGGGTTGTTGGGGAAGCATAGGTAGATCAGGTCCGTGGCAACGTCCGGGACCGAGGGCACGTAGCCGTTGGCTGCCGTTGAGTCGAGATAGGCGATGCCCTGATAGCGGCCTCCGACACTGGGCCCCGTGCGGCCCGCCATCACATTGGTGTCCACATACACCGGATACACAGGATCGGGGATCGCCAGGCGGATGTCGCCCGAAAAGATCTCCTGGATATTGCCGCAGTCGCACTTCGAGCCGTCGGAAACGAAGATCTCGTCGGCATCGATCCTGCATCCCCGGGCCTGGAAATCCTGCCGGGCCACGGCCTCGCGCAAAAAGGCATATCCCTGCTCCGGACCGTAACCCTTGAAGGTCTCGCGGCGGCTCAATTCGTCCGCTCCCGCATGGAGCGCTTCGATGCAGACGCCCGGGAGGGGCTCGGTGACATCGCCTATGCCCAACCGGATGATGCTCTTGCCGGGATTCGCCTCCTGGTAGGCGGCGACGCGCTTTGCAATGTCGCTAAACAGGTAAGAGGCCTTCAGCTTGGTAAAATTCTCGTTAATCCGGATCATGGGCGTGTTGTTCTTGAGCGATTGTTAAAGTGCGACCTTGAAGTCAGGCTCCACCATGGGTTTTGTTCAAGCTTGGAGCGCTCGTATGAACAAGATCCAAACCGTACAGGAGATGCAAAAGGCAGCCAGTACATGGCGAGCCGCGGGAAAAACCACCGCACTGATTCCAACAAACGGCGCCATGCATGCAGGTCATCGCGCCTTGATCGCAGAAGCCCGCACGAAAGCGGACATCGTTATCGTGTCGCTTTTCGTCAATCCGCTTCAGTTCGGTCCCAACGAAAACGTCGCCGCCTACCCCCGCCCCATCGAGGCGGACCTGGCACTCTGCGCCGAGGAGGGCGCGGATGCCGTGTTCCTTCCCGCCGTCGAGGAGATCTATCCGAAGGGCTATTCCACCTACGTGACCGAGGAGGCGGTGGCAAAACCCCTTTGCGGCATCTCGCGTCCCGCCCTTTTCAGGGGGGTCGCCACGGTGCTGGTGAAACTCTTCAACATCGTGCATCCCGATTGGCTCGTCCTGGGGCAGAAGGACGCCCAGATGGCGGCCGTCGCGCGCAAAGTGATCGACGATCTGCACTTCTCCGTGTCTGTCGCGGTGGCGCCGATCGTACGCGAAGCCGACGGCCTTGCCTGCAATCTGCGCAACCGCGAGCTCACCACCAGCCAGAGGCAGGACGCCATCGCGATCCACAGGGCTCTCGTGTGCGCCAAGGAAATGTCGGACTCCGGCCAGCGCAGCACAGACCGCATCGTGGCCGAGGTGACTCACATCCTCCGCCAGCACCGCCGCGTGCGCGTGATCTACATCTCCATCGTCGATCCTGTATCCATGGATCAACTTCGCGAGGTGCGTCCCGGGGCTTCCTTGCTTGCAATCGCCGTCTGGGTGGATGAAGTGCGCCTGACCGATAATATCCTGATCTGAACCCGGGAGGATTCGCATCGGGAGTTTTCGCGGACAATCCGGCAGCATGAATCAACCTATTCGCATCGCGGTCGTCGGCCCGGGGGCCGTCGGCCTGTTTTATTCCGCCCGTCTCGCACAGGCCGGAGCCGATTTGAGCCTGCTGCTTCGCAGCGATTATGAGGCGGTGCGCGCCCGGGGCATCGGAGTGAGAAGCTCAGGCCCCGAGCTGGCCATCGATCCCTCCCGTATTCACCCGTTTTCAAGGCCCGAGGACATCGGCCCCGTGGATCTCGTCCTCATCACGCTGAAAACCACGGCCAATCCCCAATTCGCCGCGCTGATTCCTCCCCTGCTCGGGCCCGATACCGCGATCCTCACCCTGCAGAACGGACTCGGTTCCGATGAGCTTCTGACACGGCAGTTCGGCGCGGAGCGCGTCCTGGGCGGCATCTCTTTCATCGCCTCCACCCGGGTGTCCCCGGGAGTTGTCGAGTGTTTCCATCCGGGCAGCATCACACTCGGGGAATTCGGCCGCCCCGCCTCCGAGCGCGCCCGAAACATCGCCGGCTGGTTCGAACGCGCGGGCATTCCCTGCAAGGTCGTGGATAATCTCGCCGAAGCCCGCTGGCGGAAGCTGGTGTGGAACGTGCCCTTCAACGGCCTGAGCATCGCCGCAGGCGGCATCACGACCGACAAGATCCTTGCAGATCCCTTGCTGGCTTCCGAGATGCGCGCCCTTATGGACGAGGTCGCGGTCGCGGCGCGCGCACTTGGCTTCGGAATCTCCGAACGTTTCATCCAGGGAATGATCGATACCACGTCGAGCCTGGGTGCCTACAAGACCTCCAGCATGATCGACTGGCAGGCCGGACGCGAAGTTGAGGTCGAGCCCATCTGGGGAGAGCCGCTCCGGCGCGCCGCCGCCGCAGGCGCCTCCTGTCCGAAAATGGCCCTGCTCCTTTCCCTGCTCCGCGCCTTGTGCAGTGTGCGGGCCAAATAACCTGAAGAACATAGTCTAAGTTCTCGCATTCAAGCTAGATATGTGCTTGGATGAATGGAAACTAAGAACGTCAGGTTGATTCATGAAACATATTCTTATCATCGATGACGACAAGGATTTGCTGGCTGTTTTGTCATCCGCACTCGAACTGGAAGGCTATGAAGTCCAAACTGCGACCTCAGGACAAGAGGGACTCCGGCGCGCCTACGAATGGCTCCCTAATCTCATTCTGTGCGACATAATGATGCCCGACATGGAAGGAACAACGGTTCTTCAGGCGCTCCGCGTCGATGCCTCGACTGCGGACAGCCAGATCGTGCTGATGACGGGCGTGAATACGGGAAACGAGGCGAGGCGCCAGGGGATGGATCTGGGCGCCGATGATTTTCTCGCCAAGCCCTTCAGCATCCTGGAGCTCTCCAACTGCGTGAAAGCCAGGCTCCAGCGCGCCGAGCTCAATAAACGCGTGGAACCTCAATTCTACGACTCCCTGCGCAAGGCGATGCATTCCACGCTTCCACACGAGTTCTTCACGCCGCTCGCGGGCATTCTGGGGCTTTCGCAACTGCTCCGCTCGGACCTTGATGAAATCCCCAGGGATGAGGCCCGCGCAATGATTCTCGATATCGAGCATTCCGCCTCTCGCCTTCACCGGACCCTGAGCAATTATCTCAAGCTTCTGGAGCTGGAGTCCGCCACGATCGCGCCATCTCCTGTTCCGCTGCATCCCGAAACCGCCCTGCAGATCGTTTCCGAATCGGCCGCCACCACGGCGGAGCGCCGCGGGCGAACCGGAGATCTCATTCTGGACTGCAAGCCTCTGCCGCTGCCCATTTCCGAGGAGAATCTCTCCACCATCGTCGATGAGCTCGTGGACAATGCCTGCGCCTACTCGCGGCGCGATACGCCCGTGACGCTCCAGATGCGGCGCGAAGGCGATATCTTCACGATTTCCGTGTCCGACAGCGGCCGCGGCATGTCGCCCACCCAAGTGGAACGCATCGGAAGTTTCCAGCAGTTCGACCGCCAGCAATACGAGCAGCAGGGGCTTGGACTCGGCCTTGCCCTTGTCCGCGGCCTGGCCCAGACCCACGGAGGCAACCTTCTTGTATCCAGTGCTCCAGGACAGGGGACTCATTGCCTGCTCCAGTGGCCCGCCAGCGCCGCTCCTGTCGGCATTCCGGCGGCTGCTTTGCCGAAAGCGTGAGCGGAGCCCGACTCGAAGCCGAGATCCACGACCTGCCGATGCCAGTGGCGCGTCCCGCAAGCGGGGCTGCCGAAACGCTCTCAATATCTTGCGCATCGATCGATCGGGCATATCATGAATACACCGCGCAATCGCGGCGCCCTGTACGGGTTTTCATCCGCCCAAACCACTCAAAAACGGAGCTCGCCAACCATGCCAGAACCCAAGATCGCCCAAAAATCGCCCTGCGTTCGACAAACCGCTCCCGGAACCTACGCCTGGTGCTCCTGCGGAGCTTCGAACAAGCAGCCGTTCTGTGACGGCTCGCACAAGGGTTCCGGTTTCTCTCCCGTCAAAACGATTATTGCCGAACCGAAAACCGTCGCTTGGTGCGGCTGCAAGCATTCCAAGAATCCCCCCTTCTGCGACGGCAGCCATTCGAAGCTGTAGCTCCGGGAGAAAGTAAGAGCGTTAGGAGTTCAGAGGAGTCAGAGACTCACCAGCGTTCGTAACGGACCAGTTGCTTGAGGGACTTGCGCGACTTCAGTTTCGGCTCGTCGGCGGGGAAGCCCAGGGGCGTCAGGACGACAGGTTCGACATCGGGGGGAAGACCAAACACCTCCCGGGTCGCACGGATGTCGAAGTCGGCTATCCAACAGGTGCCCAGTCCGAGATTGGCTGCGGCGAGGATAAGATGGTCCATGACGATCCCCACGTCCACATGCGTGAGATTCTCCCCATCCATCCTTCGCACCCAGCCCCGATCCGGAAGTCCGCAGGCGCAGATGATCAAGGGCGCCTGTATAAACCAGGGGCGATTGTAAACGCGCTTCATCTCCTCCTCGCGTCCCTTGGTCTGAGCCACGATGAGTTGAAAGGGTTGGCAGTTCGCCGCAGTGGGGGCCATGCGGGCGGCCTCGAGAATTCTCGCAAGCACCGCTTCATCGATTGGGTCGGGCTTGTAGGCACGCACGCTGTAACGTTTCTGAATGAGTTCGAAGTAATCCATGCTCAGTTCCTCATTGAAGGTTAACGTAGCTCTTGTCACTCCGGACCTTAACTCTCTCCTGCAATTTCGGCGATAATGATTTAGCACACCGGCGCATGGGGTGGAAGGCCGGTGGCGCCCGTGTGCCGTTCCTGCCGGACAATCGCCCGCAATTAGGAAAACCTTATGCTGTCAGACATTGCCTATCATGCTGAAGGCCTATGGATACGCATCACAGGAGGGCAGATAGCCCATGGCCGATCGCCATCAGGGCATCAGCAGATTTGGTCATAAGCATAAAGCCATCAACTAACAGCACATAGCTCCTTCCCTGAAACCTTGCACTCCAGTCGCTGTCTTTTAATTTAACACTGGAGTTAACATCCGCCATGAAAACGATTCTCGCTTTGCTTATTGCCGCGTCGGTTGCCTTGCCCGCTAGGGCTCAGCTCTTCCGACCCGAAGCTGTCAACGGTGCCGCTGTCGGAGCCCTGGCCGGCGCCATCATCGGCCATAACAGCGGCGATCTTCACCACAATGGCTGGCAGGGCGCTGCCATCGGTGCCGGTGCCGGAATGCTGCTCGGCTCTGCGTTCGGCGATGCTCATCGAGATGGGATCTACTACCGCGCTCACGTGGCTTCTCCGCGAGGATATGGTTTCCACGGTCCTTCCTACGGATACCGCGGCTATCGCCGTGGACCCGGCTATTTCTATTCCTATGGCCCCCGCTACACCACGGGCTATTATAGCCCCTACACCTACTACGTCGGCCCGAGCTACGCCAACTCAGGGGCTTTTTTCGGCGGTCTTGTGGGCGCCATCATCGGTCACAATAGCGGCGGCCGCCACAACAACGGATGGAGAGGCGCCGCCATCGGCGCTGGTGCCGGGCTGCTCCTTGGAAGCATCGCAGACAGCTATGCCGGCACCGACACGCTGATCGAAAGTCCCACTGTCGTTGAGACCGTTCCCGTCGCGACCCATTCGGCGCCCGCTCAAGCCGCTCCGCAAAACGTAACCATTATCAATAACTACTATAATGGCGC
>JBAZHQ010000085.1:0-13218 GCA_041652235.1 Opitutaceae bacterium
CCCATCAGTTTTTTGATCTCGAGCAACTGGTCGACGTTGAGCGCGAGCGGGTTCATCTGAATGCCGAGAACCGTCTTGCAGGACGGGCAGCTATAGGAGAAACCGCGCCAGCGGGGCTGCTTGGCATCGTTGAGAGAAATATCCTCAATAATGACGTTATCGATTGCGTTGTCGCATTTGGGGCACTTGCCGGTGTTCATGCTGATTGGTTTTGGTTGATGGGTTGAATGTAAAGGGACGACGGACAGTGATAAGGCAGCCCCGGCCTGTCGAGCCGATCCTTGAGCGTCTTTCTGCCAAATCACCCTTGATTCCTTAGCTCGGCAAAGTCGCAACCAAATCCAAAGAACCAATCGGACTTAACAGAAGGTAACGAAGAGTCTCAAGTGATGCACCGTCAGAGGCCTCGGTGTTGGGCGCATACAACGTTTCCTTTGATACAATTCTGCAGAAATGCGCTTCGTTGCCTTCTGTTCAATCGGATTTGAGTTTTGGTTGCGGCTCCGCCGATTCACTCGTTGCGCGCCGTAGCCTTGAAGAAGGTGTAGCAGAAAACGCCATCTGCCTCGGCGGTGCGATACAGGGCTTTCACCCCTTGGTCGAATTCATGCGCCTCCACTAAGCAAGCCTTCAGGGATGGAGTCCTGACACCCTCGATCATCGCGGTGAACGTCTTTCTCGTGAACCCGTCGACGAGCGCCGGTTTCGAGGAATCCACGTAAACCATGCGCGGTGAAACTCGAATCGCGGCAAACTCAGCCTCCCGCAACAGGGGGAAGAGCTGGCGTCCGATTAAGGCGTTCCCGCCGGCCCGGCGCTGAAGCTCCACCTGGCATTGAATGACCCGCTGGGCCGCGTCGCTGGCAGGATGATAATAGGCCGAACCGTGATCGCCCTCGATCACCGTGACGGTTCCTCCCGGTTTCAGGAGAGCTTTCAGGGCTCGCAGCGCGCCGACGGGATCGGGCAGATGCTCGAGCACGAAACAGACGAAGACGTGGTCGAAACTCGCGGCTGCGAACGGAAGATGAAAGATGTCCGCCTGCTGAAACCGAACGTTTTTATAGCCGGCCGCATCGACGGCCTTTTTCGCCTGGTCGATGGACTTCTCCGATATGTCGATGGACGTGATGCGCGCCTCCGGACTGTTTGCAGCCAGAATCACAGTCTGGGCTCCGACTCCGCAGCCCGCTTCCAACACGGTGCTCCCAGGCTGGTAATGCGTGTCGCCGTGCAGCAGTTCGACCAGAGTCATCGCCTGGTCCTGAAGGCGTTCGTTCTCCCTGGGATCATAACCATGGACGTAGGCGGTATTCATGAGGGTGTTTTCTAGGACTAGTCAACTAGGGCACGGGAATCTTGAATTTAGGAGCTAGGAATTAGAATGAAACCAGACGTTTCTTACCTGATATGTGATGACAGGAAGGAATGGCTGTGAAGCGGCGGCCGTTGAAAGCCGCCGCAAATGAGATGAGAAATTCGTCTGACTATTCGAGTCTGTTGTTTTCTTGCGTGCATCTTTGCTGCAACACCCGCTTTGCCTTTCACATAACAGACAGCACCGAAAGCGGTGCTGCCACACTCGGTGTCCCGTCTGCGGGACACCCATTCTCGCTCCTCGCTCCTCGATTCTATCTTCTTTGGCTGCGGCTCTGCCGCTCCATGTCAGTTGCCCACGAATGAGTCGGCCTTGCCGATCGCGTTCCGCAACGTCGCCAGCGCCACATTGTATCCGTAGAAGGACGTGAGCTGATTGAGCCGAGCTTCCGTGAGAGCGACCTGGCTTGTGAGCACGTCCAACTGCGTCGCCGTCCCTGCGCCGTAACGAACATTGGCCAGGCGCAAAGCCTCATCGGCCTGAGAAACCACCTTGCCGGTGGATTCGACGAGTTCCCATGCTTCCTGCATCGAAGAATACGCCCGGCGGACTTCGACATCGACCGCCAGCGTGATTTCCTCGAGCGAAAGCTTGGACTGGAGGAACTGCGAACGAGCCTGCGCCACGCGACCTGCCGTGCCGCGACCGTCGAAGATGGCCCACTGGCTTTGGACGCCGGCGGTCCAGCCATCCTTGCGATCCCTCCAAGCTGCGCTTGGAGAACCCTTGACCCAGTCGTAGCTGCCAAAGAGCTGCACCTTGGGCTGGTAACCCGAGCGTGCGGTCTTCACTCGTTGTTCGCTGGCTTCCGCAAGCTTGGCGACACGCTGAAGTTCGGGGCGATTGGCGCGCGCACTGGAGATTGCATCGATGAGCTGCATGTCGTCGCGTTGGCCCACGTCGAGACTGCCCACGACTTCAAGCGCCTTGGTGTCGGACTCTGTCATGCTGAGCCCGATGGCCTGCCGCAGAACCTCCAGGGAGATGCGGTAGTCATTCCTTGCCTGGATGAGCGGGGGCCTCCCGTTTGCCAGGGCGACTTCGGCGCGGAGCACATCGAAACTGGAGGATGCCCCCGCCTCGTAGCGATTGCGGGCTGTCTTGAGCTGCTCTTCCAGCAACTTCACATTCTCCTCCTGAACCGCTATCTTTTGGCGATTGACCAGGACCGTGTAGAAGCTCGAGCGCACGACAAGAAGCTGATCGTTGATCACACCCTGAAGCTCGAGCATTGCGGCTTCCCTTGTCAGTTTGGCGCTCTTGATCGATGCCGCGACACCTCCGCCTGCATAGACCGTCTGCACCACCTGGAGGGCGATGCTCCAACTCTTGGTGTCCGCTGGGAAACTCGAGGAGATGTCCTCATCGTTGCGCGAGTAGCCGGCAGATGAGGTGAGTTGCGGGATTTCCTGAGCGCGAACTTCGATGAGGACGCCCTCCTGCTGGCGTATGCGCTCGCGGGCCTGTCGGATCGCGAAATTGTTCTCGAGGGCGAATTGAAGCGCCGATTTGAGATCGAGCGGCTCGGGAAGCGTGGTGCGGGACGAAGGCGCCGCGGTCGCGATTCCGGCGATCAGCAGGAGCGCTGCTGTGCGTGCAAATAATCCTGTTTTCATGATGAGGGGCGTAAAATGTTTCAGTGTGTGGGGCTTGGTGATTGGGAGGGGCCGCCGGAAGCGGCAATAGGGATTTGATTATCCGCCTGATGTTCCTTGGCGATCAGCATGTAGAGCGCAGGCACGACGAAAAGCGTGAAAAAAGTGCCTATGAACATGCCGCCCACGAGGACAAGACCGATGGAATTGCGCGCCGCGGCACCCGGCCCCGTGACGAGAGTGAGGGGGAAATGACCGGCGATGGTGGCGGCGGTGGTCATGAGAATGGGGCGAAGGCGGGTAAGAGCAGCCTCGCGCACGGCTACGATCTTGGATCTGCCCTGCAGCCGGAGTTTGTTTGCAAAATCCACGATCAGGATGCCGTTTTTCGCTATAAGACCGACCAAGGTCACCAGACCCACTTTAGAGTAGATATTGAGGGTCGTGGAAAAGCTGGTGGTAAAGAACGGTATGTTCGGATTTGGCATCCGGATGAAGGTGAAAAGCAGCGCGCCGAAAAGGGCGAGCGGCACCGAGCCCAGGAGAATGACGAAGGGGTCGCGGAAGCTGTTGAACTGGGCTGCCAGCACCAGGAAGATCAGTATGATCGCCAGACCGAAGGTGGCGAAGAACTTGTTGCCGCCCTCCAGGCGCAATTGGCGGGATTCGCCGGTGTAGTCGATCACATAGCCCTTCGGCATGATCTTCACCGCCTCATCCTCCAGAAAACGCAGCCCCTCATCCAGAGGTCCCATATACACACCGCTGATCTTGACTGCGTTGAGTTGCTGGAATCGGTTCAGCGAACGCGGCTCCGTGGTGTTGCGGATCGTGGCAATCGTGCTCAAGGGAATCAATTTCCCGTTGGGTCCCGTCACATAGATGCTCTCGAGCTGGTCGGCATTCAACCGGCCCACACGCTCCACTTGAGGAATCACCTTGTAGCTACGGCCGGCGATGTTGAAACGGTTCACGTAGTTGCCGCCAACCATCGAGCTGAGATCGGCGCCGACCTGCTGCATATTGAGACCCAGCGCGGCCACCTTGTCGCGATCGAGGACAACCTCGGACTGGGGCTGGTCGATCTTCACATCGACTATCGGCGGAAAGGCGAACTTTCCGCTCTTGATCGCCGCAAGCTGCACCTTCTTGGCGATTTCCAGAACATCCCGGGGTTCAGCCGTGGACGCGATGATGAACTCCAGGGGGAAATTGCTGCCGCCCGGGAGCGCCGAGGGGATGGTGGAAAGCATCTGGATACCCGGTATCCGGCTGATCTTGCGCTGCACCTCGGGCAGTATCTTGAAAACAGAACGCTCGCGCTGGTCCCATGGCTTGAGAACCAGGCCGCCGAAGCCGCTGTTGGGCATCGTAAGCTGGAACATGAACCGCGCCTCGGGCACGCTCATCATGGCATCCTTCGCGGCCGCGGAATATTTGCTGGTCTGGTCGAGCGTCGAATTTGCCGATGCCTCGATAATGCCAAAGATGATTCCCTGATCTTCCGCCGGGGCGAGTTCCTGCGGCGAGAACATCCACATGGGCACCGTGAGCAGGGCGAATACGATCCAGACAGCATAGACGGCGGGACGCACTGAGAGGGCCATCCCGAGAGCCTTGTCGTAGAATTTCTTCAGCCTTTCGAAACCCGCATTGATGTGAGCGGGTAGCCAGTGAAGATCCTCATCGGCGTTGAGCAGCTTCGCGGACATCATCGGAGAGAGCGTCAGCGCCACAATGCCGGAGATCGTGACCGTGCCGGCCAGCGTGAAAGCGAACTCGCGAAACAGGGAGCCGGTGAGGCCGCCCTGCAAGCCTATAGGCGCATACACGGCCGCAAGGGTGAGCGTCATGGCAATGATGGGGCCCACGAGTTCCCGCGCTCCGAAGATGGCGGCGTCGAACGGCGATTGCCCCTCCCGCAGATGCCGCTCCACGTTCTCCACGACGACAATCGCGTCGTCCACGACGAGACCCACGGAAAGAACGATGGCCAGCAGGGTGAGAAGGTTGACGGTAAACCCGAAAATCTGCATGAGGAACACCCCGCCGATGAGAGAGACGGGAATCGCCACAATGGGAATCAGCACCGACCTGAATGATCCCAGGAAAAGGAAGATGATGATCATGACGATCACCAGCGTCTCAAGAAGCGTCTCGACGACCTCCTTGATGGCGTTGTTGATGTATTCCGTAGCATCGTAGGCGATGCGGGCCTGGAGACCGGTGGGCAGCTCCTTCTGCACCAGCTCCATCTCGCTGCGGATGCGCTTCACCACGTCGATCGAGTTGGCATTCGGCAGGGGGAAGATGCCCATGAACACCGCAGTTTGCCCGGAGAGACGGACCTCCGCATCATAGCTCTCGGCTCCGAGTGCGACATCGGCGACGTCCTGCAGGCGCACGATGGCCCCGCCCTCCTCGCGGATGACGAGGTTCTTGAATTCCGCGACCGAACGAAGGTCCGTGTTGGCCGTGAGATTCACCTGGATGAGCGCCCCCTTGGTCCTGCCGAGGGCCGAAAGGAAATTATTGGCGGAAAGAGCCTGGCGCACCTGGGAAGGGCTGACGTTCAAGGCCGCCATGCGATCAGGCTTCAACCAGATGCGCATCGCGAAGGTGCGGGCTCCGAGTATGTCGGCGCGCTGCACGCCCGCGACGGCGGAGAGACGGGGCTGGACCACGCGGGTCAGGTAATCCGTAATCTCGTTTTGATTCAGAATGTCGGACGTGAAGCTAAGATAGGCCGCCGCAAACCGGGAATCGGCCGATTCGATGTTGATGATCGGCACCTCGGCGCCCGGCGGCAGATCGCCGCGCACCTGATCGACCTTCGAGCTGATCTCGGCAAGGGCTGCGGTGGCGTTATAATTCAGCTTCAGGCGCACGCTGATCGTGGAGACGTTCTGCGCGCTGGTGGATTCGATGTACTCGATGCCGTCGGCGGCGGCGATCACGCGCTCCAGCGGCGTCGTGATGAAGCCGCGCACGAGGTCGGCATTGGCGCCCGTGTACACGGTGGTCACCGTGACGGCGGCGTTCTCGCTTTTCGGATACTGGCGCACGTTGAGCGTGCGGATGGCCTGGACGCCGGCGATGATGATCACCAGGTTGACCACGATGGCCAGCACGGGGCGGCGGATGAAGAGGTCTGTAAAGGATTTCATGGCGGATATGCGGGAGTGCCTGCTGCCGGAACGGAAGGCGCCGGCGCTTGGCGCGGGGAATTACCTGCTCCTGATCAGCTGTTGCCCGGCTTGGGCGACTCGGAAGCCTCGGGGGCGAGCTTGTTATCGACGGTGACAGTCATGCCATTGCGCAACTTGAAGACGCCGGTGCTCGCGATCTTCTGAGCCGGTTCGAGACCCGATAGAATGACAATCATGTCTCCGCGGGACTTGCCCAGGCGGACGAACTGCTGGCGCAGCACCTGGACGGGCTCGCCGGTCTTTTCGTCCTTCTTGTCCTCGATGACGAAAACCGAGTCGCCGTAGGGCGCGTAGAGAACCGAGGTGACGGGGATGACCAGCACATCCTCCTTCTGAGGAAGGATGACCGCCACGTTGACGAACATGCCGGGGCGCAGTTTCTCATCCGCGTTCGCAAAGGTGGCCTGCACGCGAACATTGCGGGTGGCGGAATCGACGTCGGGATTGATGGCTGTTACCTTGCCCTCGAAAGACTGGCCCGGAAGAGCATCCACGGAGATGGTCGTTTTCATTCCGATCGAAAGACGGCCGAGTTCCTGCTGCGGCAGGGAGAAATTCACATAGATGGGATCCAGCGACTGAAGGGATACGATCGGATTGCCGCGATCGATGTACTGCCCCACGTTGATCTGGCGGATGCCAAGGCGCCCCGAGAAAGGAGCGCGCACCTGTTTCTGGGCGATCAGGGCCTTGGTCGATGTGACATCCGCCTCCGCCTGCTTGAACTGGGCCTCCGTCGAATCCAGCTCAGCTTTGGCGCTCGAATTGCCTGCAAATAGATCGCGAGCGCGAACCAGATTCAATTTGGCGAGCTCCAAGCGGGCTGCGGCAGCCTGCAACTGAGCTTCAAGCACGGAAGTATCGAGTGAGATAAGCAGGTCCCCGGCCTTGGCGCTCAAGCCCGGCTCAAAGGAGATGCTGGCAACGATGCCGGAGGCTTCAGTGGTCACCGTGACCCCCTGATACGGAGCAAGGGACCCGACGGCCGTGATCGTGGGATCCCACCTCTCGGCTGTGACCTGCGCGGCAGTGACAACGTCCGCTGGAGGACTGAACTTGCCGGCCTGCGCCATGGCTTTGAATTGCGTGCTTTTCAACAGGAAGAGGACGGCGATGAGGGCGACGATGCCAACAAGTGAGGCAATGAAGGCTTTGGTTGTGTTCATGAAACGGATGGATACTGGATGAAAAAAATCAGGAAATGCCAGCGGCTCCCTTTTTTCCCTGGTTTGAGGATAACGGTTCAAGCGTCACGCACCGCTCGACTATCTTCCCTAAAAGTGAAACCAGCGTCTTCTGTTCAGCCTCGCTCAGGCCGCCCATCAGATAGGTGATTCGCCTAAAGTGCTCCGGAAGAATGTCGCGGATAAACTTGGATCCGCTCTCCGTGAGCGTGACCTTCATCATGCGGCGATCATCCGTATCGGGCTCGCGGCGCACAAAACCATCCTTCTCGAGAGAATCGATAAGCCCTGTCATCGTAGCCCGGGTGCAGACGGACATGTCCGCCAATTCAGCAGGCGTTTTGGGGTGGGGCATGCACGAGGACTTGTTGCATAAAAGCATGAGTACAATAAACCGCCCCTTGGTGATGTTATGCCGGTTGAAGAACTCCGAATGGACACGCATCATCTCATCGCTCGTTCGGATCAGATTCAGAAAGGCTTCACAGGCCACCGGGTTAAGCTCTGGATATAGCTTGGATACCTCATGAAGGCATTCGTAGCGTGGAATCTCTTTAAGCATCATATGTGACATGCAGATGGAATGATGAAGGTGTCGACTCTTTGACAGTAAGGGGGCTTACTATCAGCCTGCTGATCATTCTGGCAAGCGTAATGATAGTATTCTTCTGCCTGAGCAGATCCCATCACCACAGTTTCGCTTTTCCATCAGATTCCTGGCTTCAGAAAGCGCGGATTCTGCGAGGGGCATCTTGCGGGAAGAGTTTGCTCTTTGAGCACTGCTGAAGACACTTACATGTATGGCTGCCCCCTGCACCTTGATACTCGCGGTCTCATGCCTCTTGTTACTCGCCGGTTGCCACAAGGATGAGATCAAGGCCTATCGCGTCGCCAAAGATCGCGCTCAAACGGCCTCAAATAGCGAACTGCCACCCGGCCATCCATCGGTTTCGGCGTCACAAAGCCCGTCGGCGCCTCCTGCTATGCAGTCTATGCCCGGAGCCCAGGCCATGCCGGGAATGCAGGATACGCCCAGCCTGATATGGACCGCTCCCAGCCATTGGCGCGCCACAGCGCTGGGACAGATGCGCCGGGGGAGTTTTGCAGTTCCTGGCAATGCCGATACCGAGGCCGATCTCTCCATTTTCGTGTTTCCCGGGTCCGCCGGAGGCTTGGCCGAAAACATCAATCGTTGGCGCGGTCAAATCGGTTTGGAGCCGCTGGCCGCAGACAAGCTTGCCGATGAGACGATGCCGCTGCGCTCCGATTCAGGCCTCGAATTCACCGTGGTTGATATGAGCGGTAAAAACGGAGACCGCATTCTCGGCGCCATTCTCGTGCAGGGAGACTCCAGTTGGTTCTTCAAGCTTAGGGGCTCCGATGTCTTGGTCGCGAAAAACAAACCGGACTTCCTGGTCTTTCTAAAATCCGTAAAACATCCCTGACACACATGAGAGATCACTGGAGCTCCTTCTTGCGTCTCATCTCGTCCTTACAGCTGACAGTAGTGCTTCTGGCACTCTCGATCGTGCTGATCTTTGTGGCGACCCTCGACCAGGTGAATTTGGGCATCTGGGCGGTTCAGGAGAAATACTTCCGCTCCTTCTTTGTTATTTGGATGATTCCGGGAACACAGGTGCCCCTTCCCCTATTCCCGGGAGGCTACTTGGTCGGCGGACTGTTGCTGGTCAACATGGTGGCGACACATGCCGACCGCCTCTGCTTCACTTGGAGAAAAGCCGGACTCATCCTTGCCCACGCCGGGATCGTCATGCTGCTCGTTGGCGAGCTGATCACGGGCATCCTGCAGGAGGACTACCAGATGCAGCTTACCCAGGGGGAAACCAGGAATTACTCCGAAAGCCAGCGCACCAACGAGCTCGTCGTCATCGACACTTCGAATCCGGAATGGGATGACGTTGTCGCGATCCCCGAATCCTTCCTCAGCCAGGGCAGGGTCATCCAGCATCCGAGACTCCCCTTCCGCGTTTTGGTGAAGGATTATTATCCCAACTCGCTCCTCCAGACGAAGCGCGACGCGCCCAACGCCCCGGCCTCGCCCGCCACCTCGGGTCTCGGAACCCAGATGCACGCTACTCCGCTGCCCCTCACCACCAGGCAGGACGAGCGCAACATGCCGGCCTCCTTCGTCGAGATCGCCGGTCCCGACGCATCGGCGGGCACCTTCCTGGTGTCGCCCCAGATCGAGATGGCGCAACCTTTCGCGTATGCAGGCCATACCTACACGATCTCGATGCGCTTCACGCGCCGTTACCTGCCCTTCAGTCTTACCCTCATGGAGCTGCGCCACGACATCTATCCCGGCTCCGACATCCCCCGCAATTTCTCAAGCCGCGTGAAGCTTCGCTCCCAGGATGGGAAGGAGGACCGCGACGTCCTGATTTACATGAACAATCCCCTGCGCCACGGCGGGCTCACGTTTTACCAGTACCAGATGAACGAGGCCGACCGTTACAGCGTCCTTCAAGCGGTGAGCAATCCCGGCTGGTTTTTCCCCTACGTATCCTGCGTGATGCTCGGGCTGGGATTGACGGTCCATTTCGGCGTCAGCCTGGCCCATTTCTTCGGACAACGCGGCAAGCGAACACCATGAAGCGTTTCATCCCCCTCGCCTTTCTTCTCCTCAGCGTCGTCTGCGTGATCTGGACCTTTCGGCCGGCCCGCAACACGACCGACTTCGATCTGGTGGCCTTCGGCAGGCTGCCGGCGCTCGTGAACGGCCGGGTGAAACCCATCGATTCCGTCGCACGCACCTCTCTGCTCGTTCTACAGGGTCGGCAGCGCGTGGTCGCCCCCGACGGGCGCCAGATCGATCCAAGCGAATGGTTGCTCGATGTGATGCTGCGCCCCGGACAGGCGGACGCCATGCAGGTCTTTGAGATCGTGCACCCCGAGGTGCTGGCACTCTTAAATCTTCAGCCTGAGGACGGAGCGGGTAAAAAGCGTTTTTCTCCAGACCAGATCAAGGGCCATATCGAGGAACTTTCAAAACAGGCGCGCATGGCTGCCGAGACCGAGAGCGCCGGAAGAAGCACCTTCCAGAAAGCCGTGCTCCAACTGAATGCCAACATCGATCTCTACCAGCGCCTGCGCCTGAGCATCCTGGCTCCCGACACGGCCGACTTTCTCGCAGAACTGAAGCGCTTCCAGGAAATCCTGCCCCAGGGCATCGCAGCCGTGCAGGCCAAGGAGGCGGGCCAGCCCTATGACGAGACGCTTCAAAAGGAGATGCTCGAATACGCCAACCGCTACTCCTTCCTCGCGGAAAACGCCGTCCTGTTGCCGATACCGCCCGCTCCGGGAACCAGCCCGGACGCCTGGCGCTCCATCGGGGCGGCCTTGCTGGATACCTTCAAGTCCGGACAGGTGAGTCCTCACGTGCTGGCCTATGCCGGCCTCGCCTATGCCTGGCGCGCCCAAAAGACGGATGCCTTCAACGTGATTGTCCGCCTTTACGGCAAACAGCTCGCCTCCTCCGAGGCGCCTGTCCTCGCCAAGTGCAGAATCGAGACGCTGTTCAATTCCTCACAGCCGTTCTACACTGCGGCGGCTCTCTACTGTTTGGCGTTTCTGTTCGCCATCATCTCCTGGATCGCTGCGCCGCAGATCCTGGGTCGCAGCGCTTTTTGGCTGCTCATCGTAGCTTTCGTCCTGACAACGGCGGGCATCGCCACCCGCATGTGGCTGGAAGCCCGCCCGCCTGTCACGAATCTCTACTCATCCGCCCTGTTCGTAGGCTGGGTCGCCGTCGCGCTGTGCATCGTCATCGAGTCCCTCTACCGCAACGCGGTCGCCAGCGTAGCGGCGGGCTTCGTGGGTTTCTGCACCCTCGTCATCGCCCACCACCTCGCGCTTGGCGGCGATACCATGGAGATGATGAGGGCTGTGCTCGACTCCAACTTCTGGCTGGCCACCCACGTCGTCTCGATCTCGATCGGCTATGGCGCGACATTCCTGGCAGGGTTCCTCGCCCTCATCTACGTTATCCGCGGCCTGTTCACCAAATCCCTCGATCAGGCGACCGCCGATTCCCTGTCGCGCATGGTTTACGGCATCGTGTGTTTTGCTACTCTGTTCAGCCTGGTGGGCACCGTCCTCGGCGGCATCTGGGCGGACCAGTCCTGGGGCCGCTTCTGGGGCTGGGATCCCAAGGAGAACGGAGCCCTCATCATCGTGATCTGGAATGCCATCATCCTGCACGTCCGCTGGGGTGGCTTCGCACGGCAACGCGGCATCATGTGCCTGGCGATCTTCGGCAATGTCGTGACGGCATGGAGCTGGTTCGGGGTAAATATGCTGGGGGTTGGACTCCATAGTTACGGATTCATGGATTCCGCCTTCTGGTGGCTGATTGCCTTCGTAGTCAGTCAGATCGTCGTAATCTCCATCGCCATGATCCCGCTTGAGCGCTGGCGCAGTCCGATGAAGGCATAGCGCTTGGCGGCTCTCGCCGCCGCTATTGGCAGTCGGCTATCGGTTTCCGGCATGAAAATACCGATCCCGATTGCTTCGACTCCGCCAAAGCCGACAGCTTGTCTCCCATAGTTCCAGAGACTATCCCCCTCGCGCCAGTCAAACGCCCTGCTTCCGCTCTCCTTAAAACGCATGAGTTCTCCCGTACCCTCCGCCGGACTTGGAGATTCCGTTCCCGAACGAGACGGCCGCTTCCCGCCGGGCATCCCGTTCATCGTGGGAAACGAAGGCGCCGAGCGCTTCAGCTTCTATGGGATGCGGCAGATCCTCTACATCTACCTCACCTCGCTGTTCATCGGATTTGCCGCTGAAGACAGTGTCGCTCCCCAGGCGCTCGCCCTTGCCAAGGCGCACGCCACGCAGGTGCATCACCTGTTCATCGCCGGCGTTTATCTTTTTCCGATGATCGGGGCGATCCTCGCCGACCGCCTGCTCGGGAAATACAAGGTCATCCTCTGGGTTTCCCTCATCTATTGCGCGGGACACGGAGCCCTGGCAATTGGCGGACACCTCGGATACGTCGCGCAGATTGGGCCCGCCCAGACGGTCATCTTCGCAGGCCTCATGCTCATCGCATTGGGTTCGGGTGGCATCAAACCCTGCGTCTCGGCAAACGTGGGAGACCAATTCACCGCTAAAAACGCGCACCTGGTCTCGCGCATTTTCCAGATCTTTTATTTCATCGTCAATTGTGGCTCCTTCTTCGCCACTCTGCTCACCCCTTGGCTCTACAAGACCTTCGGAGCCTCCGTCGCTTTCGGGGTGCCCGGAGTTCTGATGGCAGTCGCCACCCTGGTGTTCTGGCTCGGGAGAAATCGCTTTATGCGCGTGGCCCCAAAACCCGGTGGCAAACTCGGCCTGATCGACTTCCTGACTTCATCCTTCCTGGCCGCGCCTCTTCTCGTTCTCGTTCTGGTCGGTGCGACGGTCGCGGAGGAAATCGTCAACGCCGCCATGAGCGACAAAGTCGGCGCCGTTCTCGCATCCCTCGAGCATATTGGGATCGCCTACTGGCCGCACGCGCTCACAGCCCTGATCGGCTTCGCGATCGGCGTGGCTCTCTTTTCCAAGCGCCAGAAGATCGAGCAGGATAACGGCTTCTTCGCCATCCTGCTCTACTGCTTCAGGAATCGGAACGAACGGAAAGAGGGCGAGAGTTTCTGGACGCCCGCGCGCAAACGCTTCGGCGAGGAGGCCGCCGAAGGACCGCCTGCCGTTCTCCGCATCATCGTGGTGTTCTCGATGGTGAGCGTTTTCTGGGCGCTGTTCGACCAGCATTCCTCGACCTGGGTGGAGCAAGCCAGATTCATGAACCTGGCGCTGACGGTGCCGAGCGTGTTCTGGAATTGGTGGTTTAT
>JBAZHQ010000086.1:0-13176 GCA_041652235.1 Opitutaceae bacterium
GCGGCTACACTTATCCCGATCCTGCTGATTTTAGCGCCCTCACCTGGACAGCCGCCTTCGAGGCGGCCCACGCCAAGTTTTCACGCGAGTATGCCTTCGGCGATTGGAAGGCTGTGGACTGGCTTGATCTCTACAACCGCTTTATGCCGCGCATCGTTCAGGCCCAGGCTGCCGGAGACGAGAAAGCCTACTACCTCGCCTTGCACGAGTATATCTGCTCGATCCCCGATAGCCACATCAGCCTGAGCGCAGTTAATGATGCCGTGCCCCTGGCTCTGGCGAAGGAGCTGGCAGGCGGCGGCTTTGGGATGGCCGTGGCTGAACTGGATGATGGGAGGGTGATCGCGGCCGCCGTTATCCCGGGTGGCACGGCCGATTTGGCGGGAATCGTTGCGGGCGACGAGATCATTGCCTGGGGAGGACAAGCCGTAAAAACAGTCATTGGGCAGATCGATGTCGGGGCCATTCCCTATAAGAAATTAACGGGTGCCGCCGGAAACGAAACCCCTCAAGCCTCGCTCGAATACTACCGTCTGGAGCAGGCCAGGCTCCTGACACGGGGCCCCGTTGGCATGAGCGTTCAAGTCATTTTCAAGAAAACGATCTCGGGAATTTTCAATGTCGCGACGCTCACAGCCGAAGACGATGCCGGGCAGACCTTTTCCCTGTTGAACTTTGCCAAACGGCCGGACTTGTCGGATCAAATCGACTATCGGATCCTGCCGGAAGGCTACGGTTATGTCCTGGTCAGGATGGAGAAAGACCTATCGGCTGACGGATACCCCACACGGCTCTTCCAGAAATTTCAGGAGGCGATCGCCTCGTTCGTCGCAGCCGGCGTTCCCGGAGTGATCTTCGATCTACGCGGAAATTACGGTGGCTCGGACGATCTTGCTGCCGATATGAGCGGCTTTTTCTATTCGTCTGCCTCCTTTTATGAATGTCAGGCGTATTACGACAAGAGGAACGGACAGTTTCTGCGAATCACCGTAGGCGAACACCCCCCCTATGTCGTTGAAAACATCGCCATCAACCCTCAAACGCCCCACTTTGGCGGGACCGTGATAGCTCTGGTCAATCCTGCCACGACAAGCTCCGGCGAAGGCCCTGCTTTGGCCATCTCGCGATTGCCTCAGGGACGGGTGATCGGATTCCACGGCACGAACGGCTCGTTCGGAATGACGGGGGGAAATATCGAGATGCCCGGTGGATATGCGATCGAGTACCCCTACGGCTGTACTTTGGACAAGAATGGTGTGATTCAAATGGACAGCAAAAACGGTGTCGGTGGCGTGACCCCCAACCCACGGGTGCCAAAAACCCTGGAAAACGTTCTGGCTTTCGCCGCGGGGACCGATGTCGAACTCCAATACGCGATCGAGTATTTGAAAACGCACTGAGCCGGGAACACAGCGCAAGAACGCTGCCGCGAGCAGATGGGGTGTGTGAAGTTGCGTTGCGCATCTCTATTCAAGCCTCACGATGATCGGCTGGAGCTGCGCGCGCATGCGCCGGGTTTCGAGGGCCTGCCATGCGCGCAGCAAGGGGAGCCAGGAGGAGTCGGCCGCTTGTCCGACCTTGGCGATGAGCTGTTGGACTGTGTCATTGTTGCGTTGCGGCTCCACGGAATAGAGGAAGGGCAGCGCCAGCTTGGCTCCGTTCGCCACAGGCTCCACATTCGCGCGGAGCAGGGCGAACCACTCGTCTACGACGAACGCTTTGGCGAGTTCCAGGCCGTGCGGCGTGTATGCCAGCAACGGCAGATCATCATGGTATTCCAAGCTCAGTATCCTGTCCCTGATCAATCCGTCGACAATGGCCATCACCTCCTCCTGCGAGCGATCCGCGAAGAGACCATAGCCGCGCACCTTGTCCAAGCCGAACTGCAGCGCCTTTTTCGCCCGGCTCCCGCGCAATCCCAGAACCAGTGTCGTCCTGCCCGCCGCGCCAATCAGCGCATCGCAAACCCCGAGGACGGCACGTAGCTCATCCTCCGTTATGTTGGTACTCAATGCCGTCGTCGCTTTTTCCACGCCCCAGCCTCCTAAATGGAGAATCCTCGTCTGGCAATATTGAGCGTTGGGGCAATCTGCCTTCAACGCCTCAGCTCGAAGAATTGCCCGTGGAATCGGGATCGTCGATCGTTGTCGGCCTTCACCGGCCGTGTGGCAAAATCAGTATTCAGCGGCTAGGTTCGCGCCCCATTGATCGACCTCTCGCGGCATGAACCAAAGCGAGAGGTCAAACTAATCGCCTCAGTCTTTCGACAGGGTGGCAGACCGAGGTTTGGCGCAGAGCATGCGCGACGTGCGCCGCTTGCTTCTTTCGCGGTTCTTTGCCCTGTGTCCGCTTTGTAGTAAAACTTGTCATCGTTAATGATCATTTAGCAGCATGACCCCCGCGGATTGCTCTCCCCCTAGCGTCACAGCCATTGTCACCGACTTCATCATCAGGGAAGATGAAGTGACGCGGACTGTCATCGCTTTAACCACAGATGGCGCAAGAGAAGTTCGGGCGCCGGTCCACCGGTCTGAACGTAATTAAACTGCCGCCGATGGCGGGTGATCCACGCGATCACGGGCGCGCGCCGCGCCGTAGCTATTGGGCACTGAGTGGGCATTTGCAGCGTGGCAAACTCATCCGGCGTAGTCTGCTGACTAGCTTCCAAGGCCGTGCGCAGAGCAGCCAAAGGGGTCGCGCGTGGGCCTTGGTGCGAGGCGGCGACATAGGCCACCATCATGCCCTCGGGCATCGCCCACCCGTATTCACCGACGACAAACCGGCGCAGTCCCTTGCGGCAATAGTGGCCGGGCACGGAGTGGTTCCCGTCAATCGGCTTACATTCAATGAACAGGCCGTCGTTGGTGAGTAGTGTAACCAGGGGGCGATCCACCAAGTCGATGCGCAGGTCGGGCATCTTGTCGATGCTGCCCCGGTCAAAGCTGCATACCTTGGGTTCCCGCTGGGGCGGGTTGAATGTCTCGCGGACAAAACCCGGAACCCGGCGTCGGCGGTAGATATCGTTTACCAACACATCGTGAAGGTGAAAGGTCACGACATCCTCGGGAGCGGTTGCGATATCAAAACCCGAGGGTGGATTTCGCTTCAAACGCTTCCACGCCTCGGCGATGGCTTGCTCCACAATAAGGAGCAAATGGACGGGGACGGGAGGATGCGGCAAACGGACGCCCGCGATGCGATAGACACCGATCGCCATATGGGTTAGGATGAACTCCTCGTCAGATGTTCTTCGCGAGCGAGCGACGCGGCGAGTAGGCGTGCCCGGCTTGGCGTCCAAAAGCGGTATTGGTTCAGCAAGGCGACGACGAGTCCTCCGTCCACAACGTGAATAATGCGGGTTGCTCCCGCATCGGTTGCGAGCGCCACGATTTGGCGCCACAGTGCTGAATCGAGCGTTAACTTTGACCGGCTGCGTCGGGAAACGAGCAGGATGCGATAACTAGGAATCGGGCTGTCTTGAGGCGGCGGAAGCAACGCCACTCGCGATTCTCCACCGACCGCCCGGAAGAATGGCCGCAGCAGAGTTTCCAAGCGATGGCGGAATCGGTCGGCCTCCGCTGGCTTGGGCGGGCTGGCGGCTCGAAGCCGAGCCGATTGATACGGGGGGACGACATCTAAGGTATCGCGGACGACTTCGCAATCGAGGCGATCCAATCCATAGAGCGACGCGAAGAAACGGTCGATCTGCGCAAACACTCGACGGTCCTCACTGAGGAGTTGCTTCGACAGCGCAGCCACTCGCCGCTGCTGCTGGCTTGTAAGTTGATCGAACGGGACGAGGGGGCATTCGTCGAATACCTGTTTGTAGATCGTGCGGCGCTCCGATCCGATCTTCGTCGCGGTCAAGAGCGCGTAGTGCTGCCAGATCGAGCTGTGTGCGAACAACTGCAAATAGCGGACGAGCAGTTCGCCATCCTTCACTCCCGCGGCAGAATAACCGTAAAAACTCTGGTCATAGGCCAGATCCTTTAGGCTGAGAAGAGCCCAGCCAGATTCGCGGCTGTCGCCGGGGGATTCTTTGACTAGGACCAGCGGCGCACGATACACGGAGCGTTTTCGCGGACGAAAAGCAGTTGGCCGGGTGAAGGAGTCAAGTTGGTCGGTGTCCACCTCGAAGCGAAATTGCGTGGTGGAATATAGATTGGGCAGGCCGCGAAGTTCGGCCGCGCTTTGTTGCTTTTGCTTGGCCTTTATCTGATAGCCGTTGCAAGACACCAAGCCTAAGTTCGTCTCCCAATAGTCGATCAGCTTTGGGGCGCTTTTGGCTTTGATCTTTCGGACCACCGCGATGTCGAGGGCCGTCCCGACCGCCAGGGCTTTCCAGAGCCAGGGTTCGGCAAAGGTTGCGGCCGGAGAAACCGGTTCCGCGGCCTCAGCGTCGATGCGGAATTCACCGCGGCGGTTCAACGCTTGGTCGTAGCTGATGGAAATCCACTGTAGTTTGTGATCTTCAGTCGGAATGTGGTTTTGCGCGAACAGCATCAAAAACGGCTGGTTCATCTTCGGCCAGACGTCGGTATCGGAAAGATTCGAGCCGTTGATAATGCCGTTGACCTCGATGAGGCGGAGCAAGGCCTCGCGCGCACGGGACGGCAGTGAGGTCTGTTCCATCAGAAAACGACCGTGGATGATCAGCGCGATTCTTCCGTTTGGTTTGGCCCATTCCGACGCTTTCCAAACAAAGGGAAGGTCGGGCGCGCCGCCCGGGTTTTGATATTTCGAAGGTTTGGTTTTTCCGGACCTTCGGGTGATGATATCCCGGCTGATTTGAGTAAAGGCGTTCTGCAGCGCTTTGTAAGCGCCCGTGGGCTTCGTCCAAGGCGGGTTGCCGATCACAATGTCGAAAGCACCCTCAAAATCAGTGCTGGTCTTTGGGCTAAGGCTGCCGAGAACCGGACCAAATTCAGGGTCCTGTTTTGAACGCATCAAGAACAACGAGCGATCGCGCAATTCTTGAAAGCGAAGGCCTTTGGGCGGCACGGGCTTGGGGTCGAGTTCGATGGCCGTGAGATATAGGCTGAGAGCGGCGAGGCGGATGGCGGACTCGCTGATGTCAAAACCCACGACTTGTTTCTCCAACAGATGCCGAATGATCTTTGTGTTCGGTCGCGCACCGTCGGCTTCCCATCGCTCACGGTAGAGTCGCCGCAGGGCCAGAACGAGAAATACTCCAGCTCCGCAGGCCGGGTCCAAGACCCGTGCGCCGGCAGGATTTGGCACACCGTCAAATACTTCCTCGACGATTGCGTGAGCGAGGTGGCGAGGTGTATAGTGAACGCTGGTGGCCTTGGCACTGGGATCCCATTTGTGGCAAAAAGCCTCGTAGACTTGGCTCAGCAATCCGACGGGCACGTGAGCGAAATCGAAACCGTCCCACTGCAAGCGAAGCTGATACGCTTCGCCAGCCGCTGCGACATCCGCTCGCGCAATGGCGGAGAGATGATGGAAGGCCGCGTTCTTGGTTTTCGCACCGATTTCCGCAAAAAAATTGCGCGAGCCACGCCCCGTTAACGGAAGCAAGTCGCCGTTGAAGGTATCGTCCAGCCAGCGGCTTGTCGCCCAAGCGAATTCTGCGGTCGCGAAAGCGTGGGTGGTCTCCTTTAGCTCCGCGTGAATCTCCGGCAGGTCGGCGGAGGTGACGATGCGGCGGTCGGCGAGAAAGCGGAAAAAGAGAGCGCGCCCGACGAGGGATAGCACATCAACAGGGTCGATCTTGTGCTGCACTAATTCATCGGCGGTTTGGTTCAAGAGCTCGAACATCTCGTTGAACGCATAGTTGACGTGCTGCGTCGTGCCGTCGTCGTGAAGTCCTAGCGCGAGCCGGGAAACAAAAGTCTCCGCAGCGCCGGTGCCGGTGCGGAATTCTTTCCAACCCGGGCTGACGTCGGCAAGCGTCGCGGGGACGACATGAACCACCCCGGGCTTGATCCGCGCCAGATAAATGCGTTCGCCGCGACAGCCGAGAACTTTTCGCAGCGCTTCCAGGTCGCCACCACGGGCGTCTGTATCCTTGTAGGCACCACATTCGTTGACGAAGAAAAGCCGGGGCCGTCCGTGAACCTCTACCACCCCATCTGGCATAATGGGTTTGTCGGCTCGGGGTTCAACCAGGTCGAGATAATCAAGTTGGTCCGGCGGCACTGGCCGCGAGCGATCAAACACCAGAACTCGTTCGCGTTGAACGCCTAGGGCATCCAAAGCCGACCAAAAATCCGTTGTGAGTGAAACCGCCATGATGGTGAAGTCTAGTTAGAGCTTTGTCGTCAAAAAAGCACGCATCGAATTGCCGGGGCCGGCTGCGACGCACGGATTGAGCAACTCATGAGGGATCCGGGTTTCATAAAAGCGGTTACCGATCTTTCACGAATCGGACGGGCTGGGGGCGACCGTCGTCGGCCAGCCCCAACGCGCCCAAGGCGTAGTGCAGCAAGCCGGGTGTCGCGGTGAGCTTCAGTCGGCCGGCTTTCATGACGAAATCGAGTTCCAAAGCGCGGCGTTGCGCTTCGCCGAGGGCCGGATTGGGTTTGATGTGGACGGTGGTTTCACTCGACCAAGCGGAATCGTCCTCGCGTTTGGCTGCCGCGGGGCCGATCTCGGCGGTTTCAGCAATTCGGCCCAAGACGAAATCCCGGAATTCGCGTTCGTCGGCGCAATAGGCCCGCACGTGCCATCGATACCCATCGTGGCCCAACGCATGGGGGGTAATCCAACGCCACCGAAAGGTGTTGGAGTGGATTGAGGCGTAGCGAATACGGAGCGCGTGTTCCGCAAGAATGGCCCGCACCACCGCCTGCGCTACCTCGGGCTCGGCGCGCCGCGCGGGCAATGTAACCCGGGCGATCCAAGGACCGGCGGCCGCCGGTCGTGGCGTATGCGCGAAAACTGCGGCGGCTTCTTCCAAGGAGCCCGCGCCAGCGCCGAGCCGGAGTTGGGTGGTCGCAACGTAACGAGCCGCGTTCTGGTCGTAACGCATCGCGTTGGGATGGCGCTCCCGATACTCGCGTAGATCGATGCTGGCTTGAATCGAGGAAATGCCGAAAGCCCGGGTGAGGTCGTTACGCCGCACCCAGCCGCGCCACCAAAGAAGCTGCTCGATGTGCGTCAATCGCTCCTGTTGCGAGCGACTGACGCGACGAGAGGGTTTCTTTGCGGGCATAGTTACTTTATGGGCCTATTTTGTATGCCTGTAAAGTTTTCATAATGCCACTCTGCCGGTCACGTTGGAGGCGGCGGGGAGTGGCGAGCACCGGTGTTTGCGCCGCGACCGAGACAATAGCGTTGCGGCATTTTTCCCGTGTGCCTACGTAGAGTCATCCCGGCCATTCCGGTGTCACCGAACGTGACCTCCGCTTGGTACCCCCCCCCTGAATAAGGGGTCGGGACGTTGTATGTTGATTTTGCCTCTCTGTCCGATCTGAAGATCCGCAACGACACAGGCGGCACATGGCGCGCCAGCGGATCTGACACGCCGTCTGCTTCCTCCCTTCGCTCCGAACAAGTCGGGGCTCCGGTCCGGTGGAGAAGCCGCCCCGCCTGGGCGGCCAGGCCCGACCCGGAGTCGGGTCGGAAGCGGCCACTCCTGTAGCACCTGCGCCGTCGCCTTCGGTTCAGGTTTCGGAGGGTATGAGTTTTCAGCCCTTCAATAACTAATGGGACTTTTACCCGCCGAGATGCAGGAAGTAAAAGGAGAGGGCGTTTTTCATGCGGAGAAAGACACCGATCAGGGTTCTCGCACGAAGACGCAAAGGCGCGAAGGGAATGCATTTCTCAACACGGAGGGCACAGAGGACACGGAGAAAGGCATGCGAGGTTTCATGTGCGTACCTCACATGAAATCTCGCGGGCTTCGCTGGAGGGGGACTTCAAGAGCGTAAAAGAGTAAGCGAGGGTAGAGCGGAAGGGGTGTAAGGTTTGAGGCTGATAGCCAACATCCGGTCGCCGACTTCCGATCTCTCGGCTCGCCTCCGCCAAGTGCCCTCTCGGGATCGTGGATTGGAACTCCGTGTCCTCCGGGACTCCGTGTTAAAAAGGATCGAAGTCCGAGAATCGTCTCAAGATTCCAGGAATTACGTTTTTCGCTGCTGGCTCCTTTTTGAGCCCGGAGCCTTCTTCCTTACATCGGCCTGCAAGGCTCGGGTTTGAATCTGCATGGCCTGCTCCCAGTGATCCACGATGTCTTTGGGCACTCCCGCCGCGGTGGCTGCCTTTCTCCATCCGCCAATTGTCGCAGCTTCGACTTCGTCGTAGATGGCTCTGGCCTTTTTCGATGAAAGGCCGCCGATCTCCGCGAGGCGCTCAAGGGCTTCGAAGGTTTGCGGGATCTGCTGGCTGCCCAGCCAGGACAGACCGATGAGAACGTTGGCGACATTCGGAGTCAGATCATAGGCAGGGGACAAGGTCCATGTCCGCGCGCTTTCGTCGTACAGGAACGCATGATTGCGACCGTGGTCATCCCGATTCGTCGAGAGCAGGTTGAAAACACCCCTGCGGAAACATTCTTCCGCTTCCCCCATGCCGACGAGCCGGCGTGCCAAACGAATAAACTCTTCGTAGTCGATGATCCCATCGGAGGCTCGCTTGTGGAGGAGTCCGCTCAAGGTATGGACATGCCTGCGCCGAATCAGCGTTCAGCGGCCTGACACCATTGATTCAATTCACGTGCGACAACGCGGATGGCCCGTTGCGGTCGTACAGGACAGACCGTAACGCACGCGCCACAGCCGGTGCATTTCCCCAAATCGATGCGAGGTGAAGCGGAAAGACCACCGGCAGTCGTCTGCAGCACAACTGCTTCATAAGGGCAGCCTTTGATGCAGGCGGTGCATTCTCTGCCGTATGCGAGGAAACACGTGTCCAGATTGACCTGCGCCAGACCGATCGCGCATCTTTGTTTCTCGGCAAGTTCGAGCCGTGCGATGGCGCCGCTCGGACATACTTGATTGCAGCGGTGACAATCCTCCCGGCAATAAGCGCGATCGAATCGAAGCGTAGGCGTGAGGAAACCGGCGACGCCGCTTTGTCCGAGATCGGGTTGGATGATTCGTGACGGGCAGGCCTGGGCGCAATTTCCACAGCGGACACAGGTGCCGCTGAAACGCGCTTCTTCGATTGAGCCTGGCGGCCGAAGAAACGACGGCTGGCCTCGCGCGATTCTGGCTGCGAATGCCCCGACCGCGCCGGCGCAGGCGATCAAAAAACTCCGGCGCGCAGTTGCGGAGATACCCGGCGCCGGGGCGGATTCTTCCTTGATGGTTTCACACCTGGCGGACCGGCAGGCCAGATGGCGGGGCAGCGATAGCAATTCCTGCGTGGCGCCCAACGGACATAGACGCTGGCACCAAAGGCGGGGCCAGAGCAGATCGAACAACAACAATGCCGGCAATCCCAGCCCGCTGACCAGCGTTGTGAAGGCCAGCGGAGGACGCCAGGCGTTAAGAAAACCGTTGAACAACGCCAGTGGATCGAGCCACAGGAAGAATGGATAGCCGAGGATTGCTCCGCCAAGTGTCAGAAAAACGATCCACTTTCCAATTGAAGGCCAGCGCTGCCATCGGGGCTGGGTGGGGGGATGAAGTCGTTCCAATAATTCCTGAAGCCAGCCAGTAGGGCAGCCGTGCTGGCAGAACCATCGGGGAAAGACCAACGCCAGCAGAAAGACCGGCAACGCCAGAAGGGCCAGCAAGCCCGCAGAACGCGCAACCAGTGCGGCACCAAGCGCGATATACGGGCTGATGGAGGGCAGAAAAATGGCAGTCCACTTGTCCGTTTGTAATGGCCAGGCCAGCGCCACGGCTGCGGCAAGAACCAAGCAGCGGCCGGCAAGACGCAACTGGCGGCGAGTTCTGCCCTTTGTCGGCTCGGTCACCTTGGCATCTCCAGCGATTCCTAGCCGAGATAAGCGCCCTGGCTTAGAAGCAGCTTCTGAAGTTTGTCGATATCGACATCTCGCGGACGACAACCGCTCTGCACCGCCAGTGCGGCGGCTGTTCCGGCTGCGTGACCGGTTGTAAGGCAGGAGGCGATGAGCCGCATGTCATCTATGAGTTTCGCGTCGTTGGAAACGCACCGGCCCGTTGCGAGCAGGTTATCGAGTTTCTTTGGCACCATGATCCCGTAAGGAATCGGCCAGCCGCGATGCTGCGCGTTTTGCGCACCGCCAACGGCAATGGTATCGGGGAACTTTTTCCCTTCGCGGGCTTCGGCATAGGTGAGTTGATGGGTGCCGGCGAGCAGACGAGAGGTGCGCACACCGAGTTGCGGGGCAGTCTGAAGCAGGAACAGTTCTTCGCCGCCGGGGGTGTGGCGGAGTTTTTGCACGCTATTCCAGATGGTCTTTCGGTGCTCCATCTCCAGCCGGCTCAGGTCGGCCACGTCGAGGCAATCCGCAACAGAACCGCGCATATTGAACCAGTTTACGCTTGGCAACGGTTCCGCAGAGCCAAGCCAGTTGACCCCGGCAGCCTTCAGCTTCCCGAGGTCGGCGCGATCCACGTTGCCGATCCGGTGCACAAGCCCGATGGAGTGAAGCCGTTTTTCGTGTTCGGCGCCCGCGAGGGCGAAGACATCGCCGTCGCCTGTGGCATCAATCACGACTTTGGCCAGGATGGCCTGGCGTCCAGCCTTGCTCTCGAAAACCACACCGCGCAGCGCTCCGCCATCCATAACCACATCAGCCACCCAGCAGTGAAAGAAAACCTTAACCCCCGCCTCGCAGATCATTTCATCCATCATGAACTTGGTCGCTTCGGGATCGCTGGTGGGATTGTGCTTTCCTGGATCGTAGTCGATGAGGCCGCCATCGATCTTGGCCAGCCGATCCAGCAGCTCGCCGCCGACTCCGCGAACGACCTGGACAAGTTGGCCATTCTCTTTCGCGTGCGAGCTGATGACCATGAGCACAAGTCCGCCGGTCCACAGGCCGCCAAAGTAGCCGTAGCGTTCCACAAGCGTTGTCTTCGCACCTGTGCGCGCGGCAGCCACTGCGGCGGCGAAACCAGCCGGCCCTCCGCCCACGACCAGCACATCCGTCTCGTTCGCCATCTCCAGCGTCCGCTCCGGCTGGATGATTTTGCCATTCGAAAGAATGGCAGGTGAAAGCGATTTACCAGAAGCAGACACAAGCTTGAGTTCCGGAGTCAGCGTGTTCTGAGGCGCACTTCCGCGCTCATCCGCCACCACCCAACTGGCGAACGCCGTGCCCAGTCCGGCCGCGGATAGAAGGCGCAATAGTTCGCGCCGAGACATAGGGCCTCTCCGGGTTAAAGAGCGTCCCCTTGAAGGGAGAGGAAGCGAGATATCGGAATCCTGGTCCATGGGCAAAGTTGTATACTGGCAGGCATCGCGATTTGAACTTAAATCCGAAGCGAAGGCCCAACCTAATCCCGTCGGCTTGACCCTCTCGGGGTTTCCTCGATAGCCGGCTGTCTGCTGTCCGACGATCCGGCCAAGGCGGCTTGGCCGACACCGTATGCTCTGCTGGCCAGCAGAGCATCACCGCCCGACCGAGCCCATGATCCACTGCTCAATCGATCTTCCATGAATTCGCGTAGCATTCGAAAAAGGCGCCAAGATTCCGGAGCGAGTTGGGCGAGTCGAGAAAGTTGACGAAATCGATGACCAGGCCGCCGGAGGCGGCAATCTCGTGTTGTAGAAACGCGAGGTGACGGCGGAGATCGTCGCCCGTCCCATGCTCGAAGGTGCTTTGGACCGGCATGCAGCCCCAAAGCACGAGCCGCTCACCGTAATCGGCTTTGATTTGGCGGACATTCATGCACTCGGGCTGGACCGGGTTGATGGCCGTCACGCCCACGTCGATGAGGTCATTCAGCAGGGGCTCAAGGTTGCCGTCGCTGTGATAGAGCACGTGGATGTCGGGTTTGACCGCCCTGGCCGCGGCGATGATCGCGCGGTGAAGGGGCTTTATGAAGTCCCGATACATCGGCAGGCTGATGATCAGATTCTCCTGCGACGCTATGTCGTCGCCGATGCGCAGGACATCCACTCCGGCTTCCGCGAAGCGCCGGGCCTGAAAAAGCCGCTCCCGGGCGATCCGCTCGAACAGGTAACGCACATAGTCGGGCCGCTCGTAGAAATCCATCATCAGCTCGGGAATCCCGCGCATCTCGTATGAAGTCTCCAGAATCGTCTGCGACATCTGGCCGATGACGACAAAGCCCTCGGCCTTGTGTGCGGCCACGCGTTCTTCCAGGCCGATATCGACACGCGACTTCTCCACATCGGGAAACGGGAAATTGCGCAGACCCTCCACGGTATCCACGGCGGCGAGAGGATGAAAGGTTGTCCAACCGGCATGCCAGCCTTCGTTGGATTTTTGCGCCTGCCGCCCGACGCCGAAGTAAGTGAACTCGCAATCCGGCGGAAGGTCCCCGAAATAAGGCCTGAAGCGATCGACCGCCGGTCTCGGCTCCAAACGTTCCAGGGCAAAATCGCCTTCCCAAAGCCAGGCCTTCGCCGCGGGCGACAACGGCAGTGCGTCGATCACCCGGCGCATGTGCTCGTTTTGCCTCGTCTGATATGGGATATGATCGCACGGCTGTCGGAGCAACGCCTTGAACGTCTCGGCGCGCGTCCTGATAAAGCGGTTTTCTTTCATGTGCAGCTGGGGGAACGACCTCTTGCGAGCACAGCGCATCGTTGCACAGCGCACGAGCGAAATGCTCAGGTCGATCGATCGGGGCTGTCACCTGTTGGGGGGAAAGTTGTGTTTCAGAACCTAGGGTTAGCGTGGGGATCGATGCCCTTGCCGGCCTTCGCCTCAACAGTAAACAGGACTTTCCCGGCTGAATTAAGGTTGAACTCTGTACGGTTATGTGCCGTACATATAACCATGAGTACAATCACACTTCCAATCACCCGCGATGAGGCACGACTGGAGGCGCGTGTAACGCCTGCTTTCAAGACACTCATTGAAACCGCCGCCTCTCTTTCCGGGTACAGTTCTGTTAAAGACTTCATTATCGACACCATGAGCCCGGTTGCGAAACAAGTTCTTGAACGGCACACTCGCATTCGCCTCACCCAAAGTGAGAGTAAGGTATTTCTCGAGACCCTTCTAAATCCACCACCGCCGAACGAAAACATGCGTCGGGCTATGAGGCGGTATAAGAAGCTCGTCAGGTCTGGCGCATGAGCGAT
>JBAZHQ010000087.1:0-13175 GCA_041652235.1 Opitutaceae bacterium
CAGCGCAGCGCGGGATGATGCCGTGTCGGAGAAACCGGAAGAAGTGATTCCGACCTGGGGGTCAGCCTATCTTGACCAAGGTGCTTGCTTTTTCGATGGCGGCTGAAAAGTCGCGCAGACCACTGCGTTTGGCGTAGGCTCTGAAGCGTGCTATGGCGGCAGGCGAAAGTTTTACGGTCTTGCGCAGTTTTCCTGCGGGCTTTCGTCCAGCACCGATGCGCTTCCCGCCGCGGGTTGCTTTCGACAGGTCGAAGTGCTCGAGGACGCTTTCACCGGCATCGAACTTGCGGTCGAGTCCCTCGGCTGAGATGTGCTTAGTCTGATTCATAAATTTCAATCTCCTCTTTTCGGGCGCGGCGCACGCTGATGAGTCGAATCGTATTGCCGCGATAGGTGTAGATGGCGATCCAGTGTTTTTCTTCCAGGACCCCGATCAGAAGAAAGCGGGGTTCGGAAGGATAGCGTGATGGGATTGTGATGTTTCGCTTATCCAGCCAGAGGCGCTGGGCCTCGAAGAAATCGATTCCGTGCTTGGCTTTGTTGGCCTCGCTTTTCGCGGGATCGAACTCGAAATGCATGATTGAAAAGATGTGCACGTAATCAAACTAGGCAAGTAGGAAGATTCACTCTTCTGCGAGGGCTTGAGGAAGCTGATATAACGCTTTCGGAACCTCGAACTTGCCAACGTCAAACAGGAATTCGCTTGTCGCAGGCTCGGCTATGGGTTCATATGAACCCGGTTCAGGAGAACCGTCCATGCAGCTCACCGAACGACAAGAGGAAATCCTCGCTTTCATCAGCGAGTATCAGCGAAACCAGAAAGTCCCGCCGTCCACCCGCATCATCCAGAAACACTTCGGATTTGGGTCGCAAACGACTGTCGTCCGCCACTTGGACGCACTCGCCTCAAAGGGCGCACTCGAGCAACTCGCCGACGGCGCTTGGGGCGCAAAGGCGAACGCGATCCAGGCGGTGTTCGAATTGCCGATCTATGGCGAGATTCCAGCCGGAACTCCGTCGGCGCAGGAACAGCAGCAGCTTCGCTCCGTCGCGCTCGATCCGGCGCTCTTCGGGGTCCGTCCCTCGCGGCATCACCTTCTCTGGGGCCTCGACATCAAGGGAGACTCGATGATCGGCGCGCAGATTCGCGACGGGGACATAGGCATCTTCGAACGCCGCGAACCGCGCATCGGCGAGATCGTGGCGGCGCTCGTAAACGAAACCACGGTGACGCTCAAGCGCCTCGTCGAGGTCGGGGGCAGGAAGATTCTTCGGGCCGAAAATAAGAAATATTCCGATATCGTTCCGAGCAGCGGCCTCGAATGCCAGGGCGTGCTCGTGGGCGTCATTCGAAACCGATCGCCCTGAGCGCCTGTCGCGCACGCCGTGCCGGACGAATCGATCCGGTGGAAGCCCTCCGTGCGGATTAACTTCAAGGCGACGTCGTCGCCACAGAGGCCGCTATGCGACCCCCCTCCAACTGTCCCCGGGTGACCCCGATCTGGTTGATGAGCTTGAATTCCCGCCAGAGTTCCGCGCCGGAGATGTCGCCATCGAGGAGCTGCCGATAGCGGAGCAACGTCTGCGAGACCTCGTCGGGGGCCTCGTCCACAAACTCGATGCGGAAATGCCTTGCCCCGGCGGCGAGGAAGCGGGGAAGGAACTCGGCGCCTGTCTGGGCGCGGTTGTTGAAAACGGTGTTCCGGCAGCCGGCATCGGCCTTGAGCGGCAACAGGGCGCCGACGCGGTCGCGTAGCTCGACCCTGTGCCTGTCGCAGGGGCGTCCGCAGTCGCGATAGTCCCTGCCGTTCGAGAGAAACGCGCAGAACACGCAGTGCTCCATGTGAAACATGGGCATGTGCTGGTGCAGGGTGATGTCGTACAGGCCCGCGGGTGACACCGCGAGCAGCGCCTCCAGCTGGGCGGCGCTGAGGTCGTAGCTGGCGGCGACCCTCTCAAGGCGGTATTCACGGATAAAGTATTCCGCGGCGAGAGGGTTTGCGATGTTGAGCGAATAGTCGCCTCGCAGTCTGGCGCCCTCGAAGAAGCGCAGATGGTCGTAGTTGCGCATCAGATACCCGTCGGCATCGCAGGAGCGCACCAGCTTGAGTATCCAATCCTCGCCGGGCTTGTGAACCCGCGGCGGGGCGGCCCAGATGCCGGCATCGGCGGGAGAGAAAGAGGATGTCGCGCTTGGAGCGGAGGATTGCAGCTCGCGGAAGAGAACGACGGCGTCGCGGTAGATCTTGGGATTCTCGAACTCGCAATAGATCGTGCGAATGCCGGTCCCCCAGGCTGCCTCAAGCTGGGGCAGGTGGCGCACGAGCGCGATGAGCTCCGGCTCCAGTGATTGACCGATCGGTGATACAGAAACCCGCTTGTCCTGTTTATTATCGGTCACGCTGAATTCATTCTCGCCTGCCCTGTCGTGCCCGCCGTGGCATTTCGAAGGTGGGAGTTTGTCGAATCCGCCGGACGAGCGACCTCCGAGGTCCGACTTAGAGCTTAAAGCTTCTAGCTTGGAGCCGCCTCTGCTTTCCGGCGCGTCTGCAAGCGTCCAGCGCAACGGCTTGGCCCGCTGGCGCTCGAGTTCCGCGACGAAGTCACGACGCAGCAGGTTGAGCTTGCTCACGGGCAGCATGACCTGTCCCTCGATGAAGTTTGTGAGCTCGCCGAGCTTGAAGGGGGTTCCGCCGAGCCTGCCGAGCTGTTCGCGCAGGCGTCCGATCGAGAGGGGGCGCGTTTCGGCGGCGATGAGGAGCGTGGATGAGGCGGATTGCGCTATGTGCCCCTCGGCATCCCGTGCGATTACGGTGAGCGGGGCGCCTGCATGGCCGTGCACTTCAAGCGAAATAGGGCGTTGGAATCGCACCTTTTCCCCCTCGAAGGTGCCGCGCAATTCGCGCTCAAGGGCGGGATCGCTGGTCTTCCAGACTTTGTTTCCGACGTTCACGCGGCGCAGATCCAAGTCACCCCTGCCAAAACGCAGGCCTGCTTCCGATCCAATCCGATCGATCTCGTAAACACGACCGCCTTCCTCGCCTTTCTCGGGAGTTCCCGCGTCGAAGACGATGCCGTCGCCCGGTTTCAACGGGGCTTCGAGACGCACGAAGACCGTGTCGCGCACGATGCGGCTGACCTCGCCCAGGAAGACGCCGCGTTTCGTTCCGAACCGCGCATGCACCAACTGCCTGTTGTCGGTGCCCCGGAACCAGCCCGTAAAGAGTCCCCGCGAAAACGACATCTCCAGCTCATACCGCGTCGCCTCCGTCTGCTCGCCGCCTACTGGGTCGCCATCCTCTGTCCTCTGGCTTCTGGCCTCTAACTTCTGTCTGGACCAAGCCGTATCGATCGCCCGCCGGTACACCCGGGTGATGCTTGCGACGTATTCGGCGCTCTTGAGACGCCCCTCGATCTTGAAGGAGGCAACGCCCAGCCTCACGAGATCGGGGATGACATCGATGGCCGAGAGATCCTTCGGGCTAAGAAGATATTTTCTGTCTCCGAGATACACCTTCGTTCCATCGGAGAAGAGCTCGTAGGGCAGGCGGCAGGCCTGGGCGCACTCACCTCGGTTGGCTGAGCGACCGCCGAGCGATTCGCTGGTGAGGCATTGTCCGGAGTAGGCTACGCACAAGGCGCCGTGCACGAAGACCTCCAGGGGCAGAGGTGAGGCGCTGTGCGCCGCTTTCCCCGGTTCGGTGTCTAGCGCCTGGCTTTGGGAATAACATTGCTCCTTCTGAATCGCCTCGATGTCCGTGAGGTTGTTCTCGCGTGCAAGCACGACGAGCTGTGCTCCCAGGCGGTGGGCGAACTCGATGCCGGCTGCGCTGGTGATCGTCATCTGTGTGGAGCAGTGAATCGGAAAATCCGGCGACAGGGAGCGGATGAGGCGCGCGATGCCTACATCCTGCACGATGGCCGCATCCACACCGGCTGCGATGACGGTGCGGGCAAAGTCCTCCGCGTCGGCAAGCTCGGGAGTGAAAACGAGCGTGTTGAAGGTGAGATAACCCTTCACCCCGCGCCGATGCAGAAATTCCATGAGCCCGGGCAGGTCGGCCACAGTGAAGTTCCTGGCCCTCATGCGGGCGTTGAAACGATCCAGGCCAAAGTAAATCGCATCCGCTCCGTTCTCCACTGCGGCATGTACGCAATCCCAATCGCCTGCGGGCGCAAGCAACTCCGGGCGGCGAAAAAAGACGTCCCCCGGGGAACTTGCTGGCGATGCAGTAGGCGCAGGATTCATGGGCTACGGATACATGGGGACCATGTTCATGTACTGCCAAGAAGCAAAGAATCTAGGAGTTAGGAGCTAGAAGCTAGAATAGTCGTTTGTACGGTTCAGGACATGGGCAACGCTTGCTGTGGAATAAAGTCCACCTTTCACCGACTTCCGACCGCCGACTTCCGACATGCTCTGCTTGTCGAATGGGTTTCCTTGCTGGCCTCCGGCTTCTGGCCTCTCGCAGACCCTGCCGTGCCCGCTGTAGCATATCGAAGGCGGGAGCTCGTCTGCGGTGCTGTGCCCGCCGTAGCCATGCGAAGGAGGGAGCTCGTCGAATCCGTCGAATGGGTTTTCTCTACGACCTTCCTTCACCTTCGATCCCTCTGCGTTAAAATGCATCGGCTCAGTGTATTCAGTGTGCCCATGGTTAAAAAATGTCTTCCCTTCGCGTCTTCGTGTCTTCGTGCGAAACCTGGATCGAGGATCGAAACTACCGGCTACCAGATATGAGCTTTTAGCTATTAGCTCGTAGCCTTTAGCTCCAAACCACAGTCTTATGATTCGGAACTACCAGCTAATAGCTAGGAGCTTACGCCCTTACGCTCTTACACCTTACGCTCTTACACCTTACGCTCTTACACACCTTCCGCTCCAGTTCCGACCGCCACCGGCTTTTTCGTGTGCTCGCGCAACAAGGTCAAAAACTGTTCCGCCCCCCGGCTCTGGTAGCGCTGCATGTGCCGGATGACGCCGATGTCGCGCGTCGGACTCTTTCCATCCAAATATTTGGTGATGATCGAGGTGCGGTCGTTGAGCGAGAGCGCGCTCTTGGGCAGGATGGAAATGCCGCAACCTAAGGCTACAAGAGATTTGGCCGTGGAAAGTTGTGCGCAACGGCAGGAGATGATCGGCTTAAACTGGTTGTCGCCGCAGAAGCGCTGGACGGTCGTGGTCAGCGTGCTGCCGCCACCAAGCATGATAAACTTCTCATTTTTAATGTCATCCACAACAACCACCCGACGTGATGCCAGGGGATGGTTAATTCCGATCGCCAATAACAGGGGCTCGCTGAAAAGAAGTTCCGAGTGGATGCGGGGATCCTTCATCGGAAGCTCGACGACGGCTAGATCGAGTTCTCCCTCGACTACCCCTCTGGATAGCTCGTCTGTGAAGTCTTCCCATACATTTACAACGAGTTGCGGATAATGCGTCCTGCTCAACGCTATCAGGGGAGGTATGAGACTCGGTGCCAGGGAAGGGATTGCTCCCACGGTGATGCTGCGTTCTAGAGCATCGCTGTCTCGGATTTCACGCGACGCATCTTCTACCTCGAAGAGCACCCGGCGGGCGCGTTCAAGAAAGACTTGACCTGATTCGGTGAGCACCGCCTTGCGTCCCAATCTGTGAAAGAGCTTGTGCCCCAATTCTTTTTCAAGATTTATAATCTGCTGACTCAAGGATGGTTGAGAAACATTCGTTCGCTCGGATGCTCGAGTGAAGTTGCCTGTCTCGGCGACGGCGATCACGTAACGGAGTTGCTGTAGTTCCATAGTTAAAAACTATCGATAAGATAGATAGCAATTATTTCCCCTATTGCGAGACTGGAGTATAATGCTCCCGTGCTCAGAAATGGGCACCGTAACATAAACAAGGAAACAACATGAAAACTGAAGCTATCTCCTATGCGCTTATCACTGTGGTAGTCGCCGGAGCTCTCGGGCTGCTGGTTGGTCTTGCCTACTTCAATGGTGAGGCAAGCTCGCTGGTCGGCTGGGCTGCTGCAGGAGTGCTCCTTGCTATGACTGCGATCGAAGGTCGCAAATATGGCAAGGGTCTCCTCGGACATCGGTAACGATCCAAGGCAGCTCGGTTAAACTAAGAAATCAAACATGGCCGGGGCGTAACTGCCCCGGCCTTTAATTTTTAAAGCTAAAAGCCATAAGATTTAAGCTTCTTAGCTCCGATCCGAAAGCTCCCAGCTCCAAGCTAACAGCTACAAGCTCTGATCCCTATTCCTCAGACGGTGCCGTCATGAGATAGATCATGCACAGGGTCGCCGTAATCATCAGCAGAGCGTGGTAATCCATGTTGGGGTATGGAAAGTGTTTCAGGAGCGAGGAGCGGGCAATGGCAGACCAGGTGGGGTGGGGTAGCGTCTGCGGACAGCCCTTGAATCGGGTTCAGACCCGATGACTCATGTTTCTGGATACATCCAGCTTTATTTCCGGACAAATTATTGAACGTGAAACCTCGCGGTGTATCACCGCTCATTTGCAGAGGATTATCCGCGCGGCGGAGCCGCCACAGAGGCCGCTCCGCGGCCACCGTGTGCTCTGCTGGCCAGCAGAGCACCACCGTCCGACTGAAGCGACATCCGTCGCTACCGAGGCGGCTTTGCCGCCAGAATCTCCTCCACCCAACGCCGGTGCGGACCTGACAAGGTGATGCTTCCCAGGCTGCCGAAGGGCACCCAGCTGAGCCCTTCGGGCAGCTTGCCGCCCGGCACGGCTACGCTGTGGATGGACTCTGTTATCTGGTACCGCGTGATTCCGCGGCGCTTCCGGGCGAGGAGAGGGGCTGCAGACGCGCGCTCCGCGGGGATGCCCGCCTGCTCCGCTGTGGGCAGCTCGTGCTGATGCGCGAGGCGTCGCGAGCCCGCCCCCGCCTTGTGCAGGAGCAACCGCTTTCTGGATACACACCAGACCCGCAACACCTCCTTGCGCTCGATGATCTTTGGCGCCAGGCACGGATATCGCTCCGGATTGCCCGCGCGCCTGCCGGCGCACCACGCCGAGACGGGGCATGCGCCGCAGCCCGGACTTTGCCGGCTGCAGACCGTCGCGCCCAGTTCCATCATGGCTTGGTTGTGATCGCCGGGATTTGCGGGATTGAGCACTGCCGCGGCGAGGGGGCTGAATGCCTTGGCGGCGCTCGCGCTGTCGCGATGCCGGGTCGCATCTGCCGTCAGCCGGGCGAGAATGCGCACCACGTTCCCATCCACGCAGGCTGCCGGGTGATGAAACGCGATGCTCGTGATGGCTGCCGAGGAATAAGGTCCGATGCCGGGCAATTCCTGCCAGGCCTCCGGAGTGCGGGGAGGGGAGGGCAACGCGACGATTTCGCGCGCCAGCCGCTGGAGGTTGCGGGCGCGGGAATAGTAACCGAGGCCCTCCCATAGCTTGAGCACGCGCTCCTCCGGAGCCGCTGCGAGCGCCGCGAAATCCGGCAGCGCTTCCATCCAGCGCGCGAAGTAGGGGAGCACCGTCTTCACCTGCGTTTGTTGCAGCATGAACTCGCTCACGACCGTCTTGTAGAGCGACGGTTCGCTGCGCCACGGCAGCTCCCTCCGGTGAGCCTGGTACCACGCCAGCAGCGCCCGCCGAAACGCGTCTTTCTCAGCCGGAAGTTGCGTGCTGGTGCCCATGAGGAGCTGTTAGCTACTAGCTTTTAGCCGTTAGCTCCAATCCGAAAACTCCATGCTACCAGATATGAGCTTCTAGCTATTAGCTCGTAGCTTTTAGCTCCGATCCGAAAGCTACAAGCTACAAGCTACCAGCTACAAGCTACCAGCTACCAGCTACAAGCTACCAGCTACAAGCTACCAGCTCCAAGCTACCAGCTCTCTTAGCGCTTTCCCAAGAAGGAAGTAAGAGCTTCAATAATCGGCTCGATATTGTCTTGGGTTACATCCCAGACGATCTTGAAGTTCACTTGGCCGTAATCGTGGGCGATGCGATTGCGCATCCCGCGAATATCCTTCATCGGGATGCCGGGAATGGATTTGTCAATATGCCGGGCTGCCTCGCCAATTAAGGATAAGCGCAGAGCGACGGCATCTCGCTTTTCGCTATCGTCCCAGAATTGTTCATACGTCACTCCGTGCATGTACCGCCGGATATGTTGGGCCGATTCCAACATATCGTATAGATAGGCGTCTTGATCCTTGGTGGGACTATGCGGCATAGATTATCCTCCGATCTCGATTGATCGCCTGTTTTCTAAAAGGATTGGTCATCTCTTCCACGGTCTCATGCGTCAGAAGGTCGACAGGAACGCCGAGAATGAAAGCCATATCGTCGGCCATGCTGAAAAAACCAAGGCCAGGGCTTACAACAAAGGTAGCGATCAGATCCACATCGCTGCCACGGCGAGACTCTCCTCTGGCCACAGATCCAAATACCTCAAGTTTCACGATGCCATGTTCCAAACAATACGGTGTGAGCATCCGTGCGATGTCTTCAGGCTTCGGAGGCGTGCGCGATCGGCGCGGTGCCAGATGTTTACCCGCCCGCACAGCCTTCCAGAAGGCGGTAGCCTTTGCGCGATTGGCTGCAGTCTTGGCAGGAGAACGGGCCTGCCCTCCCTTACGACTGAAGGTTGTGAGTAACACTTAAGAAGTGCTAACCGCTTAGCATAATTAATCAAGGCATATTCATGATTATAAGCTTTTAACCGTTAGCTCCGATCCGAAAGCTACCAGCTACCAGCTACCAGCTACCAGCTACCAGCTACCAGCTACCAGCTACTAGCTCCAACTCCCTTAATCCCTTACTCCCTTCCCCCCTTACGCTCTTACTCTCTTACGCTCTTACCCTCGCTTCCTTCCCCCCCCTCGGAGCCTCCCGATATGGAGCCAAACAGGTTCTGCGCTTAGAAGGCTAAAAATAATAAATTAAGATAAATAAAGAGAGTTGAATGTATCTTTGCCCTCGGGTTTAATTTTCCCGGTGAGCATCTACTTCCGATAGACAGAAGTAATTACGCTTGACGTAAGTAATGCTCAATCCTATCTCCATGATTCTTAGCTTTGCCGACGAGCTGACATTACAGATCTGGCAGGGAAACCCGATACGTCGGTTACCTGATAATTTGCAGCGTCAGACTTTGAAGCGGCTCACTTACCTGAACTCGGCTGAATGCATCGAAGAACTGTACCAACCTCCTTCAAATCACTTCCATGCGCTTCAGGGAACCCCCCGATATTGCATCCGAGTGAACAAACAATGGCGCCTAAGCTTCGCCTGGAGTGGCCGCGGACCTGAACACGTGCGACTGGAGGATTATCACTGAAAATGAAGACAAAGTCTCAGATCAAACCCTGGCATCCGGGGGAACTCATCAAGGAGGATTTCCTGGCTGATTATGGTCTCACGCAGTACGCCTTGGCCAAGGAACTCAAGATACCTCAAAGTCGATTGACGGAAATCATCAAAGGCCGCCGTGGCATAACGGCGGATACCGCCCTTCGCCTCGCTCGCTACTTCGGAAACAGCCCTGAGTTCTGGCTCAATCTGCAGGCCGACTACGACCTCCGCACCGCAGACCGCAAGAAAATCGAAAACGAAGTGCACCCGCGTGCAGCGTGATCCAGGGAAAGCTACGAGCTATGAGCTATTAGCCGTTAGCTCCAATCCGAAAGCTACCAGCTACAAGCTATTAGCTACTAGCTATTAGCCTTTAGCTCTAAATCCCAAACCGATCCCCAACCATCCGATCCATTCTCGCGCAGTGACGCAGTGGCGCAGAGTGACGCCGACCTCCGATCTCCGACTTCCATGCTGGCCTCCGGCTTCTGGCCTCCGGCCTCCGGCCTCCGGCTTCTGGCCTCCGGCCTCCGGCCTCCGGCTTCCGGCGTCCGGCTTCTGGCCTCTGGCCTCTGGCTTCTGGCCTCTGGCCTCTGGCCTCCGGCTTCCGGCTTCCGGCTTCTGGCTTCTGGCTTCTGGCCTCTGGCCTCTTTGGCTGCGGCTCTGCCGCTTCCGCGTGCTCCGTGGTTAAAACCACTATTGTCAAGGGTCCAAAGGTTGTTCCTTAGTACCCCCTGCTAACAATCATCATGCCGAAAACGCGGGACCCGGACAGCGAAGCACCCAAAAAGCTCACGACCTACACCATCAAGCTCGACGACGGGCAGATGGAGCTGCTTGGCGCCATCCTCAAACAGAAGGGCTGGCAGCCGATGGAGGTCGCCTATACCCGCTTCGCCTACAAGGGAGCCGACTGCAACGTCAGCGCCTACACCAGCGGCAAGGTCGTCGTGGCCGGCAAGGGCACCGAGGATTTCGTGCGTTTCACGCTCGAAAGCGAGGTCACCCAGAAGGTGAGCCTCGGTTATGACGAGGTCCTTCATTCCGATTGGTACGAGCCGCACGCCGGCCTGGACGAAAGCGGCAAAGGCGATTTCTTCGGGCCCGTGATCGCCGCCACCGTGATCGCCGACAAGGAATCCATCCAGGCCTGGGGGAAAGCCGGCGTGCGCGATTCGAAGACCATCGCCGAATCCAAGATTCTCGCGCTCGACAAACTCATCTGCGGCACCCCTGGCGCAACCGTGAAGACCTGCTTCTGCGGGATGCCGAAGTACAACGAGCTCATGTCCAAGCCCGGTGCCAATCTCAACCGCCTGCTCGCTTGGCAGCACGCCACCGCCCTCTCCCAGGCTCTCACCACCCGCTGGGTGCCGCGCGGTCTCCTCGATCAGTTCACCGAGCAGCCGCTCGTCCAGCGCGAGATCGCCAGGAAAGGCGTCAAGAATTTCGATCTCTCCATGCGCACCAAGGCGGAAGAGGACCCCGTGGTCGCCGCCGCCTCGGTGGTCGCCCGAGCGGAATTCGTGCGCCAGATGAGGCACCTCTCCGAGCGCTTCGGCGACAAGCTGCAGAAAGGCGCCAGCGCCAAAGTCAAGGAGCAGGCCGCCGAGATCATCCGCAAGTTCGGTGTCCGCGCCCTCGGCGATTTCGCCAAGCTCCATTTCCGCACCGCCTACGAAGTCGTCTCCGCCGCCGGCAAGCTCGACGAACTCCCCCTGAAACCGCCCGGCGAGAAATTCGACTGGAACTCCAGGAAGAAGCCGAAACCCGATACCGAGGAAAACTGATATTAACAGGGATAGAAGGGATGAAAGGGATTCGAACCATGGAAGAACTGGTGCTGAGTCTCAAATCCATTGAATCCCAGGACATATGTACATGAACTTCCCATCCCTTGCATCCCTGTTAATTTAAGATTTCCATGCAATACGAAGAACTAACGGGTAAGATCCTCGCCGTAGCATTTGAAGTATCCAATGAACTTGGTGCGGGTTTTTTAGAGAGTATTTACGAAAATGCGCTTATGCACTGCTTACTTGAGGATGGTTTTGCTGCCGAGAATCAAAAGCCGTTAGAGGTCTGGTTCAGGAAGAAACTAGTCGGAGAATTCTACGCCGATATCGTGGTTAACAATGATGTAATCTTGGAGTTGAAGGCGGTTAAGAAACTAGCTCCGGAACATGAAGCCCAGTTGTTGAATTACCTGAAAGCCACAGGAAAACCTGTCGGGATACTTCTAAATTTCGGGCAATCCCGTTTAGAGTATAGAAGGTATGAAAACCGGTTTGTACAGGTATAGGCACCATCCCTTGTATCCCCTCCATCCCTGTTAATCTTGCCTTGAATCGTTGAAACCCCGATCGAAGACATGAATTCACAGGGATAGAAGGGATGAAAGGGATTCAACTCATGAAACACTGTTCTCAAGACATCGAACCTTGCTGATGCCGATTTCCCATCCCTTGTATCCCCTCCATCCCTGTTAATCTTGCCTTGAATCATTGAAACCCCGATCGAAGACATGAATTCATAGGGATAGAAGGGATGAAAGGGATTCAACTCATGAAACACTGTTCTCAAGACATCGAACCTTGCTGATGCCGATTTTCCATCCCTTGCATCCCCTCCATCCCTGTTAATCTTGCCTTGAATCGTTGAACCCGAATCCATGCCCGTAAGACGACAACTGCGCCGCTTCGACCTGAAGCAAATCCTCGGCTTCGACAGCCTGATCGGCGTCGATGAAGCCGGGCGTGGCGCGCTCGCGGGGCCCGTGGTCGCGGGTGCCGTCTTGGTGACGCAGGAGTTTCTCGAAGGACGCTGGGCGCAGACCAAGGCGAGCCGGGTCAACGATTCCAAACAGCTCACCGCTGCCGAGCGGGAATCCATTTTCAAAGAGATCGATGCATTGGTGAAGGATCGCGCACTCCATGCCACCTTCGGCGTTGCTTCCGCAGCGGAGATCGACGAGCACAACATCCTCGGCGCTACCAAACTCGCCATGCGCCGTGCGCTGGAAGCCATCTACCCCCCCGATGCGTTTTTCCGCCAGGAGGAGCCGGATCTGTTTTCCACTCAGGAAGTGCGGGCCCGTTTCCATCCGGCCGTCAACTGCCGCATCCTCATCGACGGGCTTCCGCTGAAGAGTTTTCCATATCCGCACACGGGCATCGTGAAGGGCGATGCCCGCTCTCTCTGCATCGCCATGGCATCCATCGTCGCCAAGGTCACGCGCGACCACCTGATGGACGACCTAGACGCGCTGCATCCCGGTTACGGCTTTTCGCAGCATAAAGGCTACGGCACCGAGGAACACCGCACCGCAGTCCTGGCCAAAGGACGCTGCTTTGAGCACCGCGAAGCCTTTCTCCGCAAGCTCATGGCCAAGCGCAGCGACCCCGCGCAGATGGATTGGCTGCGAGAGCCGTAGGCTCACTTAAGCTGTTAGCTATTAGCTCGTAGCCATTAGCTCTAAATCCCAAGCCTCCAAAGCTACAAGCTATCAGATATGAGCTTCTAGCTTTTAGCTCGTAGCCTTTAGCTCCGATCCGAAAACTACATGCGATTAGTGGTCAGGATAATAGGAGAATGAGAAAGTAGGAGGGTAGGGATTCTGGATTACAGATCTGGGATGATTGAGAGAATAAGAGATTAGGTATTCCGACCCCAACTCTCCAAATCCCTCAATCACCAACTCCCCAAATTCCCCGATCCATTCTCACACGAAGTCACGAAGCTACGAAGGTTTCGATCCACTATCCCTTGTATCCCATCCATCCCTGTCAATCCTGTCTTGGAACTGATACCCCGATCGAAAACATGAATTTACAGGGATAGAAGGGATGAAAGGGATCGAAATC
>JBAZHQ010000088.1:0-13142 GCA_041652235.1 Opitutaceae bacterium
GTTCACGCACCCTTCCCCAAATGCACCGCCGCATGGCAGCAAAGCCCCAGCGCGCTATTGCCTTGCTCGTTGAGGGGTGGAATTAGAATGAATCAGCCCTGCGCCGTAGTATTTGCAGGGACAGGTTATTTACAGTCGCAAGGGCTGAGCTCTTGCGTGCTTGTGACGGCGTGCGCCCCATCTCCCTTCGCTGCGCTTCGGTCGTCGAACCCGGGGCAGGGGTTCTCATCCCCCCATCAATTAATACAAGACTCGGTCCGCAACGGGGCCGGAGCTTTCGACTGAATATAGCCGCGGTTGGAGTCGCCCGTCTTCGAGTCGCCTACGGCGCGTTCTTCGCCGGGCAGTCTTCTTGATCTGTTTGTCTTGGGCCTGGGTTGCAGGCCCAGCGGCGCAGCCAGGCGAAGCACGTTGCGAAGCAACGGCGAAGACTGGCGGAGAGGGGGGGATTCGAACCCCCGGTACCCTTGCGAGTACACGTGATTTCCAATCACGCACATTCGACCACTCTGTCACCTCTCCGGTTAGCTGTTCAATGCACCCGCGTGCCAGAAACGAGCGGAAGGGGTGCACATAACGGAGATGCGGGGCATCGGGTCAATTGAAAATCCGCATTTTCTTCGAAGACGCCCTCTTCCAGCGTCCAGCGTTGCTTGTGGACGCATTATTAGAGTTTCCTCTCCGATAACCACAAAAGCTACTTGCGCGACCTTGCTCCACTGGTAGCGTCTGGCGAATCGTTGTGTAAGCTCTGCCTGATCATGGTATCCGAACGCACAGAACTAACCTACAACAGCAAGATCGAGGGCGATGTCATCGTCTCCCGCTTGGATGCCGTGGTAAATTGGATAAGGACCAACTCCATGTGGCCCATGCCCATGGGTTTGGCGTGTTGCGCCATCGAGCTTATGGGCGTGGCTGCCAGCCGTTTCGATATCGCGCGTTTCGGCGCCGAGGTCATGCGCTTCTCACCCCGGCAATCCGATTGCATGATCGTCGCAGGCACCGTGACCTACAAGATGGCGCCCATGGTGCGTCGTATCTACGACCAGATGCCCGCGCCGAAATGGGTGATCGCGATGGGCGCTTGCGCAAGCTCGGGCGGCATGTATCGCAGCTATGCCACCTTGCAGGGAGTCGATCGCATCCTCCCGGTTGACGTCTATGTGAGCGGCTGCCCTCCGCGGCCCGAGGCGCTCCTCGATGCTCTCATCAAACTCCAGGAAAAAGTGAAGCGCACACCTTCGGCGCAGAATCTTTTCAAGGCCTGATTGCACTGCCTGCGACGTTCCCAACCCCCTTTTCTCATGATTGAGACCGCCGATCTCGCCGACATCCTTAAAGCGAAATTCCCCTCTCTGTCGCGGCGCGCAAGCGCCGATCATCCGGCTTTCAACGTATCCGCCGCCGAGATTCCTGCTTTGCTGCAATTCCTGCGCGACGAAAGAGGTTACGATATGCTTTCCGATCTCACCGCAGTGGATTGGGGGACGGATGCGACCCCCCGTTTCTCTGTTGTCTGGCATGTCACATCCACTGAAAAGCATGACATGGTGCGCGTCGTTTCCGAGTGCGCCGACGATACTGCGCCCGTCATGCCGAGCGCCGTCGCCCTTTGGCCCGGAGCCAACTGGCATGAGCGCGAGGTCTGGGATATGTTCGGCATCAAATTCGACGGACATCCCGACCTGCGCCGCATCCTGATGTGGGATAGCTATCCCTATCATCCGCTTCGCAAGGAGTTCCCGCTCGCAGGCCTGCCCGCCGATCTTCCCGATGCCGAGATCGCCACCGAAGTGACCACGAGGCTTATCCCGGCTCCCATGGCAGGGGGGCCTTTCGTCGCCCATGGCGGAGGCTTGAACCTTGGGGACAACGAGCCCTCCGCCAAGGATGAGAGCTGGAACGAGCGCCGTGAAAAACCAGCCACGTAACGCACGACTCATAAACAGCTCATAGCTTAAAACTTACAGCTTCCACCCAATGGCCACCGACTTTGCCTATCCCGACGCAGCCGCGAAAAATGCGGCCGCCGCCGAGCGCCAGATCGAGACCATGTCCCTCTCGATGGGCCCCTCTCACCCCTCCACCCATGGCGTTCTGCGCGTGCAGTTGGAGATCGATGGCGAGGTGGTCACCAAGGCCGATCCCGTCGTGGGGTATTTGCATCGTGGAGACGAGAAGATCGCGGAGGCCATGACTTACAACCAGTTCGTGCCCTACACGGACCGGCTGGATTATCTCGCCCCTCTCGCCAACAACGTCGCCTATGCGCTCGCGGTCGAGAAACTCGCTGGCGTCGAAGTGCCTGCCCGCTGCGCCGCAATCCGGGTCATCATTTCGGAAATGGCCCGCATCTCTTCGCACCTGATGGGTCTGGGCGCCTACGGCATCGATGTGGGCGCATGGACCGTGTTTCTCTACACGTTCAAGGAGCGCGAGAAACTCTACAAGCTGTTCGAGGAACTCACCGGAGCCCGCTTCACGACAAGTTATACGCGCATCGGCGGCCTCGCCCGCGACGTGCCTGCGGGCTGGGTCGATCGCGTGGATGATTTTTGCGATCAGTTCCTTCCCATTCTCGAAGAAATCCTCGGCCTGCTTTCCAGAAACCGCATCTTTTTGGATCGCACCGAGGATATCGGCGTCATCTCCGCCAAGGATGCCATCGCCTACGGCCTCACCGGCCCCAACCTGCGCGGCTCCGGCGTGCCGCTCGACCTGCGCAAGGATCGCCCCTACAGCGGCTACGAGCAGTATGAGTTCGACGTGCCCGTGGGCACCAAGGGCGACTGTTATGACCGCTATCAGGTGCGCGGTGAGGAGATGCGCCAGAGCGCGCGCATCATCAAGCAGGCAGTCAGGGGCTTCCCTTCGGGCGACTGGTACGCCAAGGATGCCCGGAGGATCTTCGCCCCGCCGAAGGACAAGATCCTCACGAGCATGGAGGAGCTCATCAACAATTTCATGATCGTCACCGAGGGGCCGCTGGTGCCGGCGGGAGAAGCTTATTTCGAGGCGGAGAATCCCAAGGGAGCCCTGGGTTTCTACGTTGTGTCTAAGGGCGGCGGCGTGCCGTGGCGCCTCAAGATCCGCAGTCCGTCCTTCTGCAACCTTTCCATCCTTCCCAAGGTGTGCGTCGGCGCATACATCGCCGACATCGTCTCCATCCTCGGATCCTTCGACTTCGTGATGGGCGAATGCGACCGCTAACAAAATCTCAACGACAGACGTAAGCATGGCGCAGTCACAACCAAACCCAATCAATCAATTCATATTGAACAGAAGGCAACGAAGAGAACGAAGTGTCTCTCATCTTACCTCAGATGCCTCAGTGTTGAAAGCAATCAACGTATTCTTTGATTTAGTCTTTCAGAAGAGCGCTTCGTTACCTTCTGTTAAAACTCATGGTTTTCCCGATCGGTCTCTGTGCTCTCTGTGACTTTGTGGTTCAACCTATGCCTTTAATTCTCAAACCCGAAACCCTCTGCCGCATCGACGAGGTCATCGCCCACTATCCGGTGAAACGGAGTGCGGCCCTGCCGCTCCTGCATCTGGTGCAGGAGGACCAGGGGTTCATCCCGAAGGAGGCGATCGAGTGGATTGCAGCGAAGCTCGAGTTGCAGCCTGTCAATATCTACGAATTGGTGACTTTCTATCCGATGTTCCGGCAGCAGCCCATCGGACGGCGGCATGTCAAGGTATGCCGCACGCTGTCGTGCGCCTTGAACGGCGGCATTAAGGTGTGCGAGCGTTTCGAGCGCGAGTTCGACACGCGCCGCGGCGAGATTTCGCCCGATGGCGAGGTGACCGTCGAGTTCGTCGAATGCCTCGCCAGTTGCGGCTCGGGTCCGGTGGTGATGGTTGACGACGAACTCCACGAACGGGTGGACGACGCCAGGGCCCTTGAGATCGCCGCCCGCATCAAGGACGAGGCAAAAAAACGCGGTTCCGCCGGGAGCGGAGCCGCGGTCCAAGGGTAAAACAACAGAGAATCGGCAGTCTCACCCACCCATTTCCACCATGCCACATCCGCTCGAACGCCGCATCATCTTCCAGCATATCGATGAACCCGGCTACACCAGGGACCTTGCCTGCTATCTTAGGAGCGGCGGCTACGAAGTGCTGCGGAAGGCGGTGCGGCGAAAGCCCCAGGATCTCATCGAGGAAGTGAAGCGGTCGGGGCTGCGCGGTCGCGGCGGCGCGGGATTCTCCTGCGGTCTCAAGTGGACGCTCGTCGATCGCAAGAGCGGCAAACCGATCTACCTGATCGTGAATGCCGACGAATCAGAGCCGGGCACCTTCAAGGATCGCTGCATCATCCACCAGGACCCTCATCAACTGATCGAGGGGACCATGATCGCCTGTTTTGCGAACGGCGTGAAGCAGGCCTACATTTATATCCGGGGAGAGTTTCCCGAGGGAGCCCGCATTCTCGAGCAAGCCATCGCCGAGGCGCGCGCGGCCAATTTCGCCGGGCCTAATATTCTGGGCACGGGTTACGGCTGCGAGATCCACATTCATCGCGGCGCGGGCGCCTACATCTGCGGAGAGGAGACGGGCCTCATCGAGTCGATCGAGGGCAAGCGTCCTTATCCCCGCATCAAGCCGCCTTATTATCCCGCTGTGCTCGGCCTTTACCAGTGCCCGACCATCGTCAACAACGTCGAGACGCTGTGCCATGTGAAGACCATCGCCGACATCGGCGGCGATGCCTACGCGCGCATCGGCACCCCCAACAACACAGGCACGCGCATCATCGGCGTGAGCGGCCATGTGCAGCGTCCGGGCAATTACGAGTTCGAGAGCGGCAAGATCACCCTCGGATGCCTGCTTAATGAAGTCTGCGGCGGCCCGCTGCCGGGGTATTATTTCAAGGCGGTCATTCCCGGCGGTTCTTCCGCCAAGGTGCTCCGTTTCGGCGAGCGCTTCAAAGTCAGGCAAAAAGACGGTTCCATGACCGAGTGGGGCGTCGAGGACATCCCTCTCGATTTCGACTCGCTCACCGCCTGCGGCTCGATGGGAGGTTCCGGCGGAGTGATCGTGATGGACGACCGTGTGAATGCGGTCGAGGCCCTCGCCAACCTGAATGCTTTCTATGCCCACGAGAGCTGCGGCCAGTGCACGCCGTGCCGGGAGGGATCGCTGTGGATGAAAAAGATCACCGCCCGCATGATCCATGGCGATGCGCGGCCCCAGGACGGCGAACTGCTCAAGAGCGTCGCCGACCAGATCGCCGGGCGCACCGTCTGCGCCTTTGGCGAAGCCTGCGCGTGGCCCACCCAGAGTTTTGTCCAGAAATTCGGCGACGATTTCAAAAACTACGCGGCCGACAAGAAACAGGCCCAATTCGACGCACTCACCTTAATTTGAATCGCTCCGCGGCGAACAAAACCTTTCCGATGACCCAGCCCGCCAATACCGACCTCATCACCGTCATCATCGACGGCAGGGAGATCGCCGTGCCGAAGGGCACCAACATGATCGAGGCTGCCCGGATGCTCGGCATCGACATCCCGCATTTTTGCTACCACGCGAAACTGAGCGTGGCGGGCAACTGCCGCATGTGCATGGTCGAGATCGGCATGTCCGCGCTCGATCCCGCGAGCAAACAGCCGGTGATCGACCCCGCAACCGGCAAGCAGAAGGTCAACTGGACGCCGCGCCCGACGATCGCATGCGCCACAACCGCCGCGCCCGGCCTGCACGTCCGCACCGACACGCCGCTCGTCAAGGAGTGCCGCGAGGGCGTCATGGAATTTCTGCTCATCAATCACCCGCTCGATTGCCCCATCTGCGACCAGGCCGGCGAGTGCAAGCTGCAGGAACAGGCGACCGGGTATGGTCGCGGGTATTCGCGTTTCGTGGAGCAGAAGAACGTCAAACCCAAGCGCACCCTGCTCGGGCCGCGGGTGATGCTCGACGACGAGCGCTGCATCCTGTGTTCGCGCTGCATCCGTTTCTGCCAGGAGATCGCCAAGGATGACGTCCTGGGCTTCATCGACCGCGGCAGCTACTCGACGCTTGCCTGCTACCCGGGCCGCCAGCTCGAGAATAATTACTCGCTCAACACGGTGGACATCTGCCCCGTAGGAGCGCTTACGAGCGTGGATTTCCGCTTCAAGATGCGGACCTGGTTCTTAAAGCAGACGAACAGCATTGACACGGAGTCCAGCGTGGGAGCCAACACGGTCGTCTGGTCGCGCGAGGGTGTTGTTTACCGGATCACGCCGCGCCGCAACGACGAGGTGAACGACACCTGGATGGCCGACAGCGGACGCCTTCTCTACAAACAGCTTCGTTTCGAAGGCCGCCTGCTTGCTGCCAGTGTGAACGGCGCCGTTGTCGCCAATGACCAGGCCGTCCAAGCAGCCGTCGATCTCCTCAAGGCCGGCGCAGTCGCGGTCGTCGGCTCGGGTCGCAGCTCGCTCGAGGAGCAGTTTCTGACCTGCAAGCTCGCCGCCGCGCTCAAGGCCCCCGTGTCGCTTGTCGCCAGGGTGGGGGAGGGAGACGGGATGCTGATTTCCACCGACCGTAATCCCAACACACGCGGCGCCCTTGTCTCCGGCCTCATCTCGGAGCTGCCGCGCGTCGCGCTCATAAAACTTGCCCGGGGAATCGACTCCGGGGAGATCCGCACGGTGCTTTCCCTGGGCGAGGACCTCGCGGCCGCGGGCCTGAGCCGGGAGCAGCTTGGCAGGGTGAACGTGGTTTACATCGGCGCCCATGTGGATGCCACAACTGCCGTCGCCAAAGTATTGATACCCTCTCTCATGGTGTTCGAGAAAAGCGGTTCCTTCGTGAACCAGCAGTTTCGCGTGCAGAAGTTCCTCGCCGCCGTGCCCGGCCCCGAGGGTGTGGGCGACGATCTCGCCACCCTTTCCCAACTGATCGTCGGCGTCGGATCCCAATCGCCCGGCTCTTCCGTCGATGCGACATGGGAAGCGCTTGCCGCGGAAGTCCCCGCGCTGTCCGGACTCAGTTTCCAGAAGCTGCCCGACACCGGCCTCGTCATCGACCACGCCCCATGGGCGCAACTCGCCTTCCCCGAAGGCGCAGGGCTCCACTTTAAGCGACAATAAGCCTGGCGCAAGGAAGCCACAATCAACCAATGCATTCAATTCAGATTTAACAGAAGGCAACGAAGGGAACGAAGAACCAAGGCAAACAATGAGACTCTTCGTTACCTTCTGTTAATGTTTCTGCTTCTTTCCACGATGTCCGACTTTTACTTCAGCTTCCATCCGATCGTCCGCGACATTCTACAGGGTCTCGCCGTCATACTTGTGATCTTTCCGATCGCAGGCGCCAGCTCGCTTGCCGAGCGCAAGGTCTCCGCCTGGATACAGGGACGTCCCGGCCCGAACCGGGCCAAGGTTCCCTGGATCGTTTGGATTCCCTTCCTTGGGCGCTTCCTTCAGCGCCTCGGCGTATTTCATCTGCTGGCCGATGGCGGCAAGCTTCTTTTCAAGGAAGATCCCCTCCCGGGGCACGTGCACAAGTTCTACTTCATGCTCGCCCCGCTGCTGGGTCTGATCCCGGCCTTCACGACGGTCACGGTGGTGCCTTTCGGAGCTTATTGGGACGCCTCATTGGGAGTGATGAAGCCTCTCATACTGGCCGACCTCGATGTGGGCATTCTGGCTGTTTTCGCAATCTCGTCGCTGGGTGTGTACTCGTTGATCCTTGCGGGCTGGGCCTCGAACTCGAAGTACCCCTTCATCGGCAGTATTCGCGCCTCGGCCCAATTGATCTCCTATGAAATCTCGATGACGCTGGCCGTGATTCCGGTCTTTCTCTGGATCAACGCCCCGGGGATGGAAGGATCGTTCAGTCTGGCTCATGTAGTCGGGTTTCAGAGCCAGCCGGGATTCTTCGGCGGCATGTGGTTCGTATTCCTGATGCCCGTCTCGGCTCTTGTTTTCCTGATCTCCCTCTTTGCCGAGACCAACCGCCTGCCCTTCGACATGCCCGAGTCCGAGGCCGATCTTGTCGGCGGTTTCCACACCGAATACGGTTCCTTCAAGTGGTCCCTCTTCTTCGTGGCGGAGTATTCGCACATGCTTTTGGGTTCCGCCGTTTTCGTGATTCTCTTCCTCGGGGGATGGAACCCGCTCCCATGGATCTCCCTCTCGTCGGTCATCCATGTGCTGCATCTTGCGAACTGGCCCTTTGTCGCGAGCCTTCTGTCCATCGCCATCTTCCTCGTGAAGGTGCTGCTGATGATCTTCTGCTTCATGTGGGTCCGTTGGACCCTGCCGCGTTTCCGCTACGATCAGGTGATGAGGATCGGATGGGAGCGCCTTCTGCCCCTCGCCATTGCGAACCTGGTTCTCTACATGATCGCGATCGCCGTCATTCAACTGGCTTAAGCCTTTTGCCAATCGAACATCTCTTCCGTCCATGGCCGTAAAAGTACTAAAACGAAAACCTCTCACCTTCGCTGAGCGCAGTTATCTGCCCCAGATCGCAGGCGGCCTGATGACGACTCTCAGGCATCTCTTTTCTCCGAGGGACACGCTCGAGTATCCCGAGCAGCGCCCGCAGATTCCCCGCGGTTACCGCGGCGTCCCCACGCTCGTGTTGGATCCCAACGGCCGCGAGAAGTGCGTCTCCTGCCAGCTTTGCGAGTTTGTCTGTCCGCCCAAGGCCATCCGCATCACGCCGGGCGAGGTGCCTGCCGACCAGACCGGCCGGGTCCATGTGGAGAAGGCTCCGAAGGAATTCGAGATCGACATGCTGCGCTGCATCTACTGCGGCCTATGCCAGGAAGTCTGTCCGGAGGAGGCGATCTTCCTGCAGAACATCTATTCCACGAACGGCTACACCCGGGCGGAGATGGTCAATAACAAGCAAAAGCTTTATGAGCTCGGGGGCACGCTGCCTGACAATCACTTCAAATGGGACCGTAAAAAGGCCGCCGAGGAGGCCGGAAACGACCGGCACTGATTCTAAAAAAGAAGCGAGAAGCGAGGAGCGAGAATATAGAATGATTCCAGCGGCTGTCGCCTTCCCTCTCTCAACTTCAACGCCTGCCCGCTAAAACAACCGGAATTTCAGCCTCATAGACTTTTTTCCAACTCCGATCTTCTTTTTTCAGCCTTCTCACTCCTCGCTTCTCGCTTCTCGATTCTTTTCCATCATGTCCACTCTCGCATTCTACCTGCTAGCCGCGATCACCGCCGGGGGGGCGCTTGGAGTCGTGTTCAATCGCAACACCCTGCATGCCGCGTTCTGCCTCTTGCTGAGTCTTCTGGGCACGGCTGGCATCTTCGTGATGCTCGACGCCTACCTGCTGGCCGTGCTGCTGGTGCTCGTGTACGCGGGCGCCGTCGTGGCGCTCTTTGTCTTCATTGTCATGCTCGTTGGCATGCAGGGAGGGGGCAGCATCTTCTTCAGCAAAATAAGGGTCGTCACCAACGTCATTGCTTTTTTCATCCTGCTGACGGGGCTTGTGATCACCTTCGGCTACGAAGTGCTTCCCGCGCCGATCCAGAGCGATACGCCCGCCTTGGGCGCGCAGCTAAAGCTCTATGCCTACCAGCTCTTCACCGTGTACCTGCTGCCTGTGCAGGTCGCCGGGTTCATGCTCCTGATCGCCATGCTGGGAGTCATCGTCCTGGCAAAACAGCCAAAGGCGGAGGCTGGAAAATAGAAGCGAGAAGCGAGGAGCGAGAATATAGAATAACTCCAGCGGCTAACGCCTTTTCACTTGCACCCATCTTAACCGGCCAAAAACCAGAATCTAAAATCACAACCAGAACCTCGAATCGAAAAGCATCAGATGACCCCTGCGGCTTTCATTCTTCTCGCTCCTCGCTTCTCGATTCTCGCTTCTTTTCCCCATGTCCATCGGCCTCCACCAATACCTGCTGCTGAGCGCCATCCTTTTTGCGATCGGCTTCCTCGGCGTGTTGCTTCGCAAGAACGCCATCATCGTTTTCATGTGCCTTGAGATGATGCTTCTGGCTTCCACGGTCGCTCTCGTCGCCTTCTCCCGGTTCAACGGGTCCATGGACGGCAATGTCTTTGTCTTTTTCATCCTCGCCATCGCCGCCGCGGAGGTCGCGGTGGGTCTTGCCATCATCGTGGCGATCTTCCGATACCACAAAACCGTAAGGCTCGACGAAGTGAACGAGCTGAAGAACTGAATGAAAAGAAGCGAGAAGCGAGGAGTGAGAATATAGAATGAATCCAGCAACTATCGCCCTCTGTTTCCCGGCTCTTCCCTCCTAACTTCTATTTCCGACCATGCTTCCTGTCCAACTTGCCATCCTTGTGCTGCTGCTGCCTCTGGCATCGGCGGCGGTGATCGCGCTCTTTCTGCGCCGGCAGGGGGCGCTCGCTTCGTTTGTCTCCGTGGCCGCGGCGGGCGCTCTCGCTGTCATCTCCGCGTACCTCATCTTTGGCGGGCAGCGCTTTGAGGGCTCCATCGAGTGGCTGCGTCTTGGCGGCTTCTCCTTTTTCATGGGAATCAAGTTCGACGATCTCGCCGCGCTCATGCTTTTTGTGGTGAGCTTCGTGGGTTTCTTCATCCATCTGTTTTCGCTTGGCTACATGCATGAGGATGCCGCAAGAGCCCGGTACTTCGGCGGTCTTTCGATCTTCATGTTCTCGATGATCGGCATCGTCCTCGCCGACAACCTGTTCATGATTTTCGTCTTTTGGGAATTGGTCGGCTTCAGTTCCTACCTGCTGATCAATCACTGGCATGAGCGGCAATCCGCCGCCGATGCGTCCAAGAAGGCTTTTATCGTCAATCGCGTGGGCGATTTCGGCTTCCTGCTCGGAATTCTGGCCTGCACCTGGCTCAACCACACAGTCAACCTTAGCGAGTTGGCGAAGCTCGGCGGAAACAACTCCCTGGTTTATAGCCGGGCGATTCCGCTCCTCCTGTTCTGCGGAGCCGTGGGCAAGTCGGCCCAGATGCCGCTCCATGTCTGGCTGCCCGATGCGATGGAGGGCCCGACTCCCGTCTCCGCCCTCATCCATGCCGCCACGATGGTGGCGGCGGGTGTTTACATGCTTTGCCGCATCCAGATCCTCATGGTGCCGGATGCCCTTTGCGTCATCATGTGGGTGGGCGCCGCCACCGCGCTGTATTCCGCGATCTGCGCCATCGCCCAAAGCGACATCAAGAAGGTGCTGGCTTACTCGACCCTCTCGCAACTGGGTTACATGGTGGCTGCCTTCGGCCTGGGCTCGCTCGCTGTCGAGCACGGCGGGCATCGGGTGCTCATCGCCGCCGGCGCGGGCGCTGCGATGTTTCACCTGACGACGCATGCCTTCTTCAAGGGCCTTCTCTTCCTCGGCTCGGGCTCGGTCATCCACGGATGCCATCACCGGCAGGATATCTTCAAGATGGGCGGGCTGCGCACAAGGATGCCGCTTACTTTCTGGACCTTCACGCTCGGCGTGGCGGCGATCATAGGGATGCCCTTCCTCGCGGGTTTCTTCTCCAAGGATGCGATCCTCTATCTGGCCTTCGAGAAGAACGCGGCCGTGTTTGGGATTCTCGCGCTCACAGCCGTGCTCACCTCCTTCTACATGGCGCGGATGTGGAAGCTCGCCTTCCTGGGGGAACCGCGCAGCGAGGAGGCTTCGCAGGCCCATGAAAACGGATTCACCATCGTCGCTCCTCTCGTTGTCCTGGCTCTCCTGTCGGTGGTCGGCGGATACAGCGGCGTGTTCTCGCGCATCGCCGGCTCGTTTTTCGAGCTCGTTCCCGTCGCTCATGGGAGCGCCCACCTGACCATCATCCTTGTGTCTGTCACCGCGATGGCCGCTGGCGCAGGTTCCGCGCTGGTCTTCTATAGGTCGGACTCCAGGGACTCTCTGGAGCTCAAGGCGCCCGGCCTGTTCGGGTTGATCGCCTCCAAGCTTCGGATCGACGAGGCCTATCTCTGGTATGTCGAGAAGATCCAGCAACGCGTCGCGTCGGCGCTCGGTTTCATCGAGCAGATCTTCATCGCCGGGCTGATCGTGCGGGGGCTCGCCGCCGTGGTAGGCCTCGCAGGCATCGGAGTCCGTGCCCTGCACGTGGGCAACGTCCGCGCCTATATCTACTGGTTCTTCCTCGGCGTCGCCTTCCTCTGGGGCTACGCCGCCGGCCTCTATTAAACCAAATTAAGCAGATAATTGCCACGAAAAGGCACAAAAACGCACAATAATGAATACACGCGGAAACCGATCCATACACTCGGGAGGTGAGGGAAGCGCGAGCGATGATTGTATGCTAAGTCTCTTTTTTCGTGCCTTTTCGTGCCTTTTTGTGGCCATAAATTGAGTCTTTCAATGAATCTTTTGCTCGATCCTCTTCTCCTGGCCATCGCGATTCCATTGATCGTGGCCGTCGCGCTTGCGCTCGGCGCGCACAGGCGGCTCGCCTATCTTGGCTTTGGCGCCCCCGCCTTGATCGCCCTCTGGTGTTGGTGGAGCTACGGCTGCGCGCCCCAGGTGCATGGTTATGCGTTTACGACCGCCTACGACACGGGCCTGACCGGCATCGGCATCGCGCTTCGCCTCGGCTTGAACGGCATTTCCCTGCCGCTGTTCGTCCTTGCCGGTCTCGTGGGTCTGGCCGCGGGCCTCTATGCCATGCGCAGCGCGGCGGAACGGATGCATGTGTACCTGGCGCTGCTGCTGGTCATGCAGGCCGGACTCATGGGCGTTTTTGCGAGCGTCGATATTTTCTTTTTCTACTTCTTCCACGAGCTGGCTCTCATACCGACCTTCATCATGGTCGGCGTCTGGGGCGGCCGCGATCGCAGCTATGCGGCGACGAAGCTGGCGATCTATCTCACGCTCGGCGCGATGATCTCCCTCATCGGCATCATCGCCCTCTATGTGAAGAGCGGCGCGGAGACCTTCGATCTGATCGCTCTCAAGCAGGCCCTCGCGGCGGACCCGATCCGCGTATCCACGCAAAAGCACCTCTTCGGTTTCCTGATGATCGGCTTTGGGATTCTCGTCTCGCTTTGGCCCTTCCATACCTGGGCGCCCCTCGGCTACGGTGCGGCGCCGAGCTCGGCGGCGATGCTCCATGCGGGCGTGTTGAAGAAGTTCGGCCTTTACGGCCTGATCCAGATCGCGGTGCCGCTGCTCTCCGCAGGCGCAAAGGCCGAAGTCGTTTTCCCCACCTG
>JBAZHQ010000089.1:0-13041 GCA_041652235.1 Opitutaceae bacterium
CATCGCCGATCCCGGCCGCGCCACCGCCCACCGACCCCAACGGGGACCAGGGCGCCGCCGCGGCGTTCGCTCAGGCTCAATTACCCACAGCGCAAACGACCATCTGACAATGACAACCCTCCGAGAAAGCCCGGCGCCGCACGTGCGCCCCGACCCCAAGTTGCGTCCGCGCTCGGCATGGAACCCGCTCGACTGGTTTGCCGACCACGCGTTCGCCGCGCGGCTGTGGTGTCTCGTCGCGCTTGCGACCCTCGGGTTCTGCATCGTCCAACCTTTTCTCGTCATCCAGGCCTACCGCACCCGCGAACGCGTCGTCGTGCTCGACGGCAGCGGGACTTATCACGTGAGCCCGCTTCTCAGCTTTGAGGAGGCCGCACAGTTACACGAACAGCAGGCGCTCCTCGCGTGCCTTGCGTTGCTCTCGCGCAACCCCGCGGGATTCGACCATCCCGAACTGCTGGAGAAGCTCTTTCTGCCGGATGCTCTCAAGAAGGCGCGCGCCGACTGGACGGCGAGCGCACCGGAATTCGCCGCGAAGGCACTGCACCAGAAACCCGAGGTGCTGAAACTTACCGTGCTGGAAACGCGCGAGAACCTCGTCCTCGTCCAGGCCGAGGGACAGCTCGTGCGCACCGGCACGGTCGGCACGCAGGTTTTCACGGAGGCCCCGGCTTTCACCGTGCGATTCACCTTCGCGCGCAACCCCAACCTCGCGGCCAATGGCCGCTTTCCTCTCGCCGTATGGAGCTACGACATTTCTTTCTAGTCGCGGTCTTGGGCGGCCTCGCTCTGCCATTGCCGGCGGCCCCGACCGTCCACACCTACCCGCTCGATGCGGGTATCGTTTACCCGATCGTGCTCGCGACTGACGAGCCGACCACCGTGGTTTTTCCGGGAGCGCTGACCGCGCTGGATGGCGCGAATATCGCCGCACAGGCGACCGAGACCGCGGGAATCCTGCTCTCGTATCAGCCGGGGCAGCGCTTCTTCTCCGTCTGCGCCCTGCACGAGGGGGTCAAGGCCGGGCTCAACGTCGTGTATCATGAGAAGGTTTACGCCCTGCGGTTCGCGACGGGACCGGCCGCAGACCGGATCGTGACGTTCCTCGCGGAATTGCCTGCCCCGCAGCCCGACCGGCTGCGCGCGCTGATCGAACAGGTCAAGTTCTGGACACTGCGGGTCGAGCGGCTTCCCGCGCTGGCCGGAGCAGTCGAGCGCGTTGCGCCGGCGACTGCCACCACCTATCGCGACTTCACGGTCACGCTTGAGGAGGTGTTTCGCTGGGACGCTGAGGACGTGCTCGTTTTCCACGCACGACTCGAGAACCGGGGAACACGCGCCGTCGCTTACGACGCCGAACGACTCGGCGTCCGACTCGGCACGGAAGCATGGACGGCGGCAGCGGTGGACGCGTCAGGAGCGATTCCGGCGGGAGGAGTGACGCACGTTTATTTCGCGATCCAGACGAGCCTGCCGGCAAGCGCGGGGTTCGCGGTGGTCGTGTCCGCGCCATGAAGCTGAACGCGGAATTCTTCGGCTCGACCGCCGGTCAGTGGGTGCTGCTCGGAGCGGCGCTGCTCATTGGAACGGCGGCGCTCGTGTGGCAGCATCAGCGCCGACGGATCGCGCCAATGGGAGCGGCGCAGCCCTCCGCCCCGGTAACACTGCCGCGCGTGTTCATCCGCGAGGGGACGCGCCTTACGGAGGCGAAAGCCGCCGCACCCACGACGGCACCGGCCGAGCGAATCGCGGCAGAGGTTGGAACCAGGAAGCTTGCGTCACCCGCCCCAACGCCGCCTCCGGCGGCTGCCCCGTTGACGTTGTTTGCCGCCCCCATCGAGAAGAAGGAGCCGGAGGAATCGGGTGCGCCTTACGGGAGAATGATTCCGTGCGAAACGGTGGTGACGCTCGAATCGAGTCGTCTGGAGACGCCGGTCGTCGGACTCGTCACCGAAGACGTCTGGGATCATGGCCGCGTCGTGATTCCGGCGGGGGCGGAAGTGCATGGCCGAGCAGCGCTCGACCGGACCCGAGAGCGCATCGCAGTCAGTGGCGCATGGGTAATCGTCTGGAGAACCACGGATGCCGACAATGGCCTGGAACTCATGGTGCAGGGGTTGGCACTGGACCGCGAAATCGACCCTGTCACCAAACGCTGGGGGGACCATGACGGATCGGCGGGCCTGCGCGGGACGGTCGTGCGGACGCAGGACGACCGCGAACTACGGCTCTTCGCGGCCACGTTTCTCGGTGCGGCAACCATGGCCCTGCAGGACACGAGGCCGGCTACGGGGCTATTCGGCGAGGCCAGCGTGCCGGCCGCGACCGTGCGCAACGCCACCCTCGCCGGGCTCGGCGCGATCCTTCGCGAGGAGGCGCAGCAGATTCGCGACGCTATCGCGCGTGACGGCTTCTACCTCCGGGTGCCGTCGGGAAAACCTTTTTATCTCTATGTCACGCAAACCCTCGACCGGAGCCAGACCCGCCGCGGCGGGCCCGCGCTCCAACGCCCATGAAAACGATCTTTGGACTTCTTTGCTTCGCGCTCGTCACCGGCTGCCACACGCCGGCGCCGGCCACACTGCTCCCGCTCCCGCCGAAATCGGCGCCCGAACCGCGGCCTATCGCCACGCCGCCCGCGCCAAAACTGCCCCCGCCGCCAGAACTGAAAACGAAACAACAAGCGCAGCTCATCGAAGCGCTCATCAGCCAGAACGAAGCTCTGACGGAAAAACTCGCCGCTCTCGCGGTCGCAGCACCCAAAGCAGAACCGGTGACGACACTTCCTCCAGTGGTGGAGACGGCACCAAACATTCCTTCGGATGGAACTCCAACCAACGAATCATACATCGTGCCGAATGCTGACGGTGTGATTGACCTGGCCGCCGTGGCTCTAGCGAACACCGCGGGCGAACCGACGAATCCGTTCGCCCTGCGCAGCGTGGCAACGGAAAAGACCCGCGAACTCACCCTACAACTCGGCGGTATCATCGTCGGCGCCAATCCGTGTGCGGTCATGAACGGGCGGATCGTGCAACGCGGCGACACCGTGGAGTCGCTCGCCGTCGAGCGCATCGAGCAGGACGCCGTGATCCTCAGCCACGGCGAATATCGGCTGCGGCTGCCGGTGGCGGAGAAACCCGTGCGTGTGCGGCTCGCCCTCTGAGATGCCCGCCTACGCCATCACTGTCATCGATCGGACCGGCACGCGCCGGTCGCTGCGCGAGATCGCGCCGGACGAGCCGCAATTGCGCGAACGTCTGCGCGCGCAGGCACTCTGGCCGGTCCGCATCCGACCGCTGCCAACCGATCGAAAACTCCGATCGCTCGCATTGCCACCACGCGAATTCGTCGCCGTCCTGCACCAGCTTGAACTCCAGCTTCGCGCGGGCCTCACCGCCGACGCGGCGTTGCGCCAACTGGCCGAGGATGCACCGGCCGGAAAAATGCGCACGTTGCTGGAACACGTATTTCGGGAGGTTGCGCAAGGGACGCCAATTCACGCCGCGTGCCGGTTCTTCGAGCGGCAATTCCCGCCGCATCTCGCAGCCGTTATCGCCGCGGGGGAAGCGTCGGCGCGGTTGCCGGAGTCGTTGCACGCCCTGGCAGCTCACGCGACCAACACCGATCAATTGCGCCGAACCGCGCGGCGAGCGCTGTTTTATCCTGCCGTCGTGCTGACCGCGACGACCGCGCTCGTCGGGTTTCTGCTCGGCGGCGTCGTGCCGCAGTTCGCCTCCATTTTCACCTCGCTGCATCTCACGCTGCCGGCGGTGACAGTGGCATTGATTGCGGCAAGCGACTTTGTCCGGGAGGACTGGCCCGGGCTCGTCGTTGGAGGAACGGTTGTAACGGTCGCCGGATGGCGGGCGCTGCGCCGGCCGCTTTGTCGGCGCTGGCGCGATGCAGCGCTCCTGCGCCTGCCACTGTTGGGCGACATCGCGCGGCATCTTGCGACTGCGCGATTCGCCGCCCATTGCCGCCTGCTGCATGAGGCGGGAATTCCGCTGCTCGATGCGCTCAAGACCGGCGCAGAGCTGACCGGCAATGCGGTCCTCGCGCAACAGCTTCTCGCCGCCCGAGAAGGCGTGGCGCTGGGCCGGCCGCTCTACGCGTCGCTGCCCGCGCGACACGGTTTTCCAGGCTTCCTGGTTCCGGCGCTCAAGTCCGGCGAGACGACCGGCCAACTCGGAGCGGCGCTGCGACATATCGAGGACTATGCCGCCGAACGCGCGAGGGAATCGCTCGCCACTGCACTCGCGCTACTCGAGCCCGCGTTGCTCGCCTTGCTGACAGCGGTCGTCGGGTTAATCGCCCTCTCCTTTTTCCTGCCGCTCTTCGCCCTGTTGGGCGGAGTGAACGCCCGCTGACGATGACACCGCATATCCACTCTGAAAAGGGCCGGTGTCAGCCGATGCGGCGGGAGTCCCGTGCGTTCTCCCTGCTGGAGCTTGTGCTCGTCCTGTTCGTGTTGAGCACGCTGGCGGCCGTGCTCGTGCCATCGGTGCGGGACATCATTCTCCGCGGTCGCCGGGAGGCGGAGTCTCGCACGGTCGAGGAACTTGCCAGCACGATCACCGCCTCGTTCGAGGCGACCGACCTTACGAACCTGAACGTCGCCGCGCTACCAGGCACCATCGGCCCGGGGGACACCGCCACGATCTTCTCGACCTCGACGACCGCTGGCTACGCCACCACGAACATCACCGACTGGTTCGCCAAGGTCGCGCGCCTGCGGGGCATCACCCCACAACCCGGCAGTCCTCCGACGGCGCGTTTCCAACCAGCGCTCGCACAAATCGCGTTCAACTCACTTGGCAATCCGCGTCTGCTCTTCGCCGCGCCGAGCGAGACGGGCCAGCAGCGGTTCCTGCTCGTGAGCCTGATGGCGCGCGGCGAGCAGTTGACGCTTCCCGCCTACGACGCCAGCGCCGCCTGGTTCAACGCGATCTGGAACAACGATTGGGAAAGTCGGACCGCGACGGTGCCGGCATCGTGGTCGGGCCTGCTCACGCCGGCCCAACTCGCGGCATGGGGCCAGGGCGACGGCGGACTGACGCAAGCGTGGCGGCTCTGCGTCCGCCGGATCGTGCTCCCGAAATATATCCTGCGGGTGAACAACAATCACCCGACAGCCAGCGGCTTTCTTTCGTTCAACAACCTCACGAACGCGTTCACCGCGCCCCCGAACTCGGGCGCAACGGCGACCCCGGAAATCCTCGGCGGACGCCTGATCACCGTAAACCAGGGGCCGACTTGGCCCGGTGTCGAGGCGCTCCGGTTCCACCTCCACCAAAACGACACAGTCATCATCCAATGAAAACTTTCCCTTTTTCGATCCTAGTTTGTAGCGCGGTGGTGATGCCGGCGTTCGCCGGCCACGCCACCCTCTACCGCGATAGCTTGGTTGGCCCGCGACACGCCCTTCCTCGGCACAGCAAAACCATGAAACTAGCCACGCTCTTCCTCTTTCTTGTCGCATCCGCTTATGCTCAGTATCTCACAGTCTCAGGCGGGGGCACGATCAGTTTGGGGCAATCGGCCAACATCGTCGCTTCGCCCACCACGGGCATCGCCACAGCCTACAGTCTGATAGAAAATGGCGTCGTCGTTCAGACGATCGGCACGTTCGGAATAGGTGGTTCAAGCACCGACGTGGGCAAGCCGCATACGTTCACGGTCACACCGCCAGCGCCGGGCACCTACGTCTATTCTGCGCAAGTCGCGCTCAATGTTTTTCGCGGACACCTCGACTACGTGCCCTCGAACAATTCGGTGACGCTGACCGTGGTGGCACCGCCGAATCACGCACCGACCGTTGTGTGGACCAGCACGCCAGGGAAAGTAGAAACCGGCCAGAGCTATACAATCTCGGTGCATGGCCACGACGACGACGGCAACCTCACCGCCGTCAGCATTTGGAAAAACGGCCAGCCTTTCGCTTTTGCGGGCGGCGGGAATGGCACCGATGGAGATTCGCAGAATCCGACGGTCGACACCGGACCGGTAATCGTGACTTTCACGGCGCAGGCGTTCGACGCAAGCGGCGCCTCTTCTGCGATTGTCACCCAGACGGTGACAATCGCAGCGCCAAACCACGCGCCGACGATTTCGTGGAATACGACTCCAGGCACCGTTGCCAGCGGGCAGAACTACATCATCTCGGCGCATGGACGCGACCAGGACGGCAACCTCACACAGGTGAACGTCTGGAAGAACGGCCAGCCGTTCGCCTTCGCAGGCGGCGGCACGGGCACCGACGGCGACTCAGGCAACCCCTCGACCGACACTGGACCGCAGACCATCACCTACACGGCCCAAGCCGTCGACGCTAGCGGTTCGGCGTCTGCGGTCATTACCCAAACGGTCACGGTCTCGCCGCCGAACCACGCGCCGACGATTTCGTGGAATACGACTCCAGGCACCGTCGCCAGCGGACAGAGCTACACCATCTCGGCGCACGGACACGACCAAGACGGCAACCTCACGCAAGTGAACGTATGGCGAAATGGATCGCCCTATGCGTTTGCGGGCGGCGGCAACGGATACGACGGCGATTCGGGCAACCCCTCCACTGACACCGGGCCGCAGACCGTCACCTACACCGCTCGGGCCGTGGATGCGAACGGTGCGACGTCGGCAACGATTTCACAGACGGTCACGATCAGCGCGCCGCTACCTGCGCAATATACGCTGACCACCGTCGCCGGCACCGGCGGCAGCGTTACGCCGGGCGGCACGTTCACAGCCGGAACGGCCGTGGCGGCGACCGCGACACCGGATGCACTCCACACGTTCGCGAACTGGAGCGGCGATGCGAGTGGGGCAGCCAATCCGGTGAACGTGACGATGGATCGGAATCGCACGGTGCAAGCGAACTTCTCCCTGAGAACATTCACGCTGACGACGACAGCAACGACCGGCGGCACGGTTTCTCCCGGAGGCGCTTACTCGGCGGGCGCATCGGCTACCGTGACAGCAACACCGGCCGCCAACTATTACTTTGTTGGTTGGACAGGTGACCTGAGTGGCTCGGCCAATCCGGCGAGCCTAACGATGAATGCGAACCGCAGCGTTCAAGCGGTGTTTGGGGCGGTCACGTTCACGCTGTCGACTTCGGCCGGACCGGGCGGATCGGTTTCCTCGGGAGGCGCGTTTTCCGCCGGCACGAACACGACCGTTACGGCGACGCCGGACAGCACGCACAACTTTGCGGGTTGGAGCGGTGACGCCAGCGGGACGGCCAATCCGCTTTCGGTCACGCTCGACCGTAACAAGTCCGTTCAAGCGAATTTCTCATTGAAGACCTTCACGCTCACGACGAGCGCGACGACCGGTGGAACGGTTTCCTCCGGTGGCACCTACTCAGTGGGTTCGTCTGTATCCGTCGCGGCGACACCGGCTGCGAACTACTACTTCGTTGGATGGACGGGCGACCTGAGCGGCTCCACCAATCCGTCAAATGTGACGATGAACGCGAATCGCAGCGTCCAGGCGGTGTTCGCCCAGGTGACCTTCACGCTAGTGGCTCTCGCGGGACCCGGCGGGAGCGTTTCCGCCGGAGGCACCTTCGCTGCCGGGACGAACGCGATTGTGGTGGCAACACCGGACAGCACGCACGACTTCGTTGGATGGAGCGGAGACGCCGGTGGCGCGACCAATCCGCTTTCGCTCACGATCGATCGGAACAAGACGGTGCAGGCGAATTTCTCGCTCAAGACGTTCACGCTCACCACGGCTGCCACGACCGGTGGCACGGTCACGCCAGGCGGTCAGTATCCCCTGGGCACGATTGTGACGATCTCGGCCATGCCAGACGCAACACACCGTTTCATCGGTTGGAGTGGCGACGCCACCGGGACCGCGACTTCCGTCGCCATCACCCTCGACCGGGCGAAATCTGTCGTCGGCTCGTTTGCCGCCAAGCTGGCGCAGACGATCACCTTCGCTCCACCTGGAGATCTCGCAACGACGGCGACAGCGACTCCGCTCAACGCCGCCGCATCGTCCGGGCTGCCGGTTACGTTCATCGTGGTGAGTGGCCCGGCGACGATCACCAATGGTGCGGTGCTGGTGATCGGACCAGGCAGTGTCGTCATTCAGGCGACCCAAGCAGGCAACGACATCTACCTGCCCGCCTCGCCCGTGGTGCAGACGTTCAACGTCGTCACTCCGGTCCAACTCAAATTCAACCCCGCGGCTCACACGCTTCTCGATTCCGCCGCGGCGCGGAGCGGCGAACCGCTCGTAATCCAGGTTCCCTGACGACCATGAAACGAATCTTGTTTTTCATTTTCTGCTCCGGTCCGCTGCTGGCTGACTCTGGGCTCGACCGGATGGTTGGGCCCCTGCGGTTCGAGAAGGTGCCACTCACCGAGGCGTTGCGTGCAGTCGGCCGTGCGGCGGACGCATCGCTGGTTCTCGCACCGGACGTGAAGGGCGAGACGACGCTTGACCTGCCCCGGTGCCCGGTCCGGCAGGCGCTCCTGGCGCTGACCGAACCCCAAGGCCTGTTCTACGAAGAGAGAGATGGCGTGCTCCAGATCAAGCGGCTCAAGACCGTGCTCTACGCCATCGACTATCCTCAACTGACTCGCAGCGGTTCGGGCAGTGCGTCGATCACGTTGGGGGGAGCGAATGGCACGAACAACACCAATGGCACGACGCTGCCGAACACCCCATTGCTGACGGGGGCGGCGGGCACCATCGCATCCACGTCTTCCGACGCGACGCAGGTTTCTATTTCGCAGGAAAACCCCAGCACGTTTTGGGCGACGCTGGAGGCGGAGCTGCGCGCGATGCTCAAAGAGGGCGACAGTCTCGTGCTCAACCGCTTCAGCGGAATCGCGCAGGTAACAGCCCCTCCGTCGCGCCACGAAGCCATCCGCGCGTTTGTCGAAATCCTAAACCGGCGCATCACGCAACAGGTGGAGATCGAGGCGCGGCTCATCGAGGTGACGCTGACCGACGATCAGAAACTCGGAGTCGATTGGGATTTGGCCACATCCTCGCTGGGAGGCGGTGTGACGGCGCAAGCGGGCGCAACCGTCGATGTCACGGAAGTGGGCGGTGGGCTGCTGGGCGCGAACACCTTTGTGGCCAATCTCGGGTTCCGCCAAGCTACCGCGCTCGTTCACGCGTTGAAACAGCAGGGGCAGGTGAAAACCGTGGCCCAACCCAGGCTGAGGGCGCTCAACAACCAGACGGCCTTTATCAAGGTGGGCGAAGACCGGCCATTTTTCCGGCTGCAACAGAGCACATCGTTCAATCAGCCCGGCACCGGCACACCTTTCAACCAGACCCAGGAGAACTTTTCGGTCTCGACCATCACCATCGGCACCATCCTCGCGATCACGCCCCAGATCGACGGGGCGGGCGTCGTGACTCTGGACGTGCTGCCCGCCATCACGCGGCTCCAGTCCATCGTGACGAGCCCCGACGGGCGGCAAACCGCGCCGGTCACCGAAGTGAAGCAGGCGTCCACCATCGTGCGTCTGAAGGACGGCGAAACGGCGGTCATCGGCGGGCTCATTTCCGAGGAGAGCGGCGAATCGACACGCGCTGTGCCCGTGCTGGGCGCAGTGCCGGTTTTAGGCCGGGCCTTCCGCAGCAAGGCGACGCTCCGACACCGGAGCGAACTCGTGATCCTGCTCACGCCTCACCTCATCCGCAACTAATGCGTGCCCTCTGGCAAAATCTTCGCGCCAAGCCGGTCGCAGCCCACCGACCCGCGCCGGCTGCCGCCGATCCGACGCGGATGCTCGATGCAATCCTCGGCGCCGCCGCGGCAGAGGGGGCGAGCGACGTGCATTTCGAGCCCAAGGAGGCCGGATTGCTCGTGCGTTTCCGGGTGGACGGCGAGACGCGCGAGCACACCACCGTGCCGCTCGCGCAGCGAGATGCGCTGCTCGCACGTGGCAAGATTTTCGGTGGACTGGACATCACGGAAAAGCGACTGCCACAGGACGGCCGGGCCGTGTTGCTCGAGAATGGCCGCCGGTATCATCTGCGCCTGAGCACGCTGCCAACCGTGCACGGAGAAAGCCTCGTCATCCGGCTTCTCGACCAGACGATGCCCACCCAATCGTTTGAGGAACTCGGTTTCGATCCAACACAGGCGACAGCGCTGCGCGCGGCGCTCGCCGGACCAGCGGGGCTGATCTACCTCACCGGTCCCACCGGCTCGGGCAAGACCACGACACTGCATGCCGCCCTGCACGCCCTGGACTACCGGGGAAAGGTGATCCATACGCTCGAAGATCCGGTGGAATATGAATTCGCCGGCATCAGGCAGACTGAGATCCGGGAGAAGATTGGCCTCAGTTTCGCAGCGAGCTTGCGTTCTCTGCTGCGGCAGAACCCGGACGTAATGCTCGTCGGCGAAACGCGGGATGCGGAGACAGCGCAGCTCGCCATCCGCGCGGCACTCACCGGCCATCTGGTGCTTTCGACCCTGCACACGAATGATGCGCTCGCGGCGATCCCGCGGCTGCGCGACCTCGGGGTGGAGAGTTTCCTCCTGGCGGCCTCCCTGCGGCTGCTCGCCGCGCAACGCCTCGTCCGCCGGCTCTGCCCGGCGTGCAAGGAGCCGCACCCTGATGGTGCGCGGCTGTGTGAGACGCACAGGCTCGCCGTCGCGGAGTTTTTCCGACCCGTGGGCTGCCCAGCGTGCCGCAAGACCGGCTACCGTGGACGGCTTGCGATCCATGAAGTGCTCCCGCTCGAAAAATTCCTGCCCCTGATCGCGGACAACGCGCCGCTCGCCGAATTTGCGGCGCTCCGCGACCGGCTGGGATACGCGACGCTCTGGCAGCGTGGCCTCGCGACCGCGGCGGCCGGGCTCACCACCATCGAGCAGGTCGCGCACGTCCTCTGATTTTCCCCGTAACCAACATGAAAACGAAATATGAAAGTTCTCTCCAAAAAACCTTCCCATTCGCGGGGCTTCTCGCTCCTCGAACTCGTCCTCGTGCTCGCGATCATTGCGGTGCTGGCCGGACTGCTCCTGCCGCGTGGCTTCGACGCCCTGCGTAACGCACGTGTCCAACAGGTTCAGAAGACGGTCGAAACCCTGAAGACCGCTCTCGTCGACTTCATTGCGACACCCGGCGGCAACGGCAGCATCCCCCGCACCGAGGGCACCGGTGTTCCCGCCTCGGGCGCCGCAGTCACCGGCGCCACGGATATCGCCAAAGGCAACGCCGCGCGTCTCGACACGGTGTTGCTGGCGACTGGCAAACTGGAACGTCCGCTCAGTGTGCGCATGGGGACCCAAGTCTATACGTCCACCGGCACGGGCAACGAGCTCACGTGGAATCAAACGCTCCAGGCGTTCGTGATGACGCCCGACGCGGCCCCGCAGCGCAACTGGTCCGGTGTAACACGCATCGAGGCACGGTCGTCGACCCCCGGCACGCTGCCATCGGTTGCGCTCGGTGCGAACTTCCGTCTCGACGGCCTCACCGACCGCCCGGCCAACGTCGTGATCGCCTACCTTGTCATTCCGGGCTGCCCCGCCACGGATGCCTATCAACTCGCGCTCGCGATGAACGCGCCCCAGCTCGCGCCCGTGGTTGGCGCCGCCTGCGACACCGGCCTCGTGGCCTACGCCGCGCCCACCAACGGAGTCACCGACGTTTATGTTTACCTCGCCGAAATCTAAGCGCACCGCGCTTTGGTGGGGCGACCGCTGGTGGCTGGCCGGTCGCTCCGTCCCCTTCGCGGACGCGGCCCACGCCGCCAACGCGCTCGCAGCAGCGTGGCCGGACGAACCCCGGCAAGTCCGCATCGTTTATGAACCGGACGGCTCCGCCACGTTCGCCGCCCCATGCCCGAACGGCAATCGCGCGCTACTCGCCTTCGCGCTGGCCGACCAGCACCCCGCATTGGAAACCCCCGGCATCGCGTGGAGCTTCGAGCCGATTCTCAGTTCGGCCGAAGGTTTCAGCACGCTGCTGCATCTCGAGCCGCGACCAGCTCTGCACGAGGTGGTGCGTCAACTGCGCGAGGCGGGTTTTACGGTCAGCGGAGCGTGGCCGCTGCCGAGCTGGCTCAACACGCTTCCGAACGATCTCAGCGAATCGGGTGCGGTCTGTATCGCGGCCGTGTCGCCGGAACATGCCTGTGTATATCGGCACGCCCAAACCGGCATCCGGAGCGTCGAGCGTTGGAGCGGTCCCCCAGCCCCGGCTGAATTTGCCGCGTATCTCCTCGGCCTCTTCTCGGTCGATGCCACCGAATCCGTGCTGCTCGTGACAACGGAGGCTGCTGTGATCGAATCAATCGGAGCCGTTTGTCCGCTCGAAGACAGGCTTGGTCTCGAAGTGCTGACGATCGAAGAGGCTTTGGCCCGCGATACCGCGTTCGGCACGCGGCACCCAGCTCAACTGCTGCCGCCGATGCCGGTGATTACGGCCAGCCGCGCAGTCGCGGCAGCGAGCGTCGCCTTGCTGCTCACCGCAGCGGGTATGGCCGGTCTTTACGCTCACGACTACATGCGCTGGCGCTCGGACACCCTGGCGCGTGAGACGCAAAAGCAATACCTCGGCAGCGAACTCGCCCATCTTCGCACGAACGCGGCGGAAATCGCGGCATTGCGCGGGGAACTGGCCGCAGTCGGGCAGGGGCCATCAGCGTCTGCCCTTCTGGAAAGGATCGCCGCCACCGTGCCTCCGGAAATCCTCCTGCGCTCGCTGAAAGTTACCCAGCAGGGATTCGATGCGACCGGGTGGATCGCGCCCGCAGCGATCGCAACCGGATGGGATGGGTGGCGATCCCGACTTGCAGCCGGGTTGACGCTCCGTCTCACACCGGGCCAACCGGCGAACGACGGGGCGTGGGAGCTCAAAGGCGAGAGTCCATGAGCACATCCGTCTCGCACCGGCAGTGGCTTCTTTTGGGGTTCAGCGCAGCGACCTGCGCCGGCGTGCTCGCCGCGCTGCATCAAATGCCCGCCGTGCGGGTGGCGACTGACAGCGAATTGACGGCGCTCACCGCAGAGCGGGAACAACTCAGAAATAGCGACGACGCGACGCTAGAAAC
>JBAZHQ010000090.1:0-12925 GCA_041652235.1 Opitutaceae bacterium
CGAACAGGTGAGTGCCGAATGCCAGAAGCCCGAGCGACCAATCCGTCTCTGCACGGATCTTCGACAGGAGGGGCGTGTAGATGCTGTAATCAGCCCGCGAACTCGTGAGTATGCCGATCTTGGTCATCCCAGGTCGTTCCATGTCAGTTTGCAGTCCTCGCCCACGTCGCGACGCAGCTTGCGTCCGACCACCCGGTCCATCTCCATCGGGCTGATGCCGTCACCGGGGCGCTTCATGATGATGTCGGCGTCCGTGAGCACCTCTCCTGTATGCAGGTCGCGGGCTGCGTGCACGCTTCTGCGGGCGATTGCCATGTTTTTCCGTTCCGAGTCGGTGACCCGTTTTACGCCGTCGCCCAGGGCCAGTTCGATGTTGCGAATTGACCGCACCATGGCGGCCAGTTCGTCGGGCTCCAGGGATGCCTTGTGGTCGGGGCCGGGCTGGTTCTTGTCGAGCGTGAAGTGCTTCTCGATCGCCACCGCGCCCATGGCCACGGCAGCGATCGGCACCTCGATGCCAAGGCTGTGATCGGAGTAGCCGACGGGGATTTTTAGGGCGTCGCGAATGGTGAGCATCGCCCGCAGGTTCACGTCGCCATAGGGCGTCGGGTACTCGGTGTTGCAGTGCATCGCGATGATGTCTTTGCGGCGCGTTCCAGCCTGCACCAGAATGTCGAGCGCGTCCTCGATCTCACCGAGCCTGCACATGCCGCTCGAGAGAATCACCTTTCGGCCGAGCGCACCTATCTTGCGAAGATAGGGAAGGTTCGTGATCTCGCCGGAGGGGATCTTGAAGGTGTCCATGCCCAAACCTGCGAGCATGTCGACCGAAACAAGATCGAAGGGGGTGGAAAGGAAGCGGATGCCCGCCTTTTCGCAGTATTCCTTGAGCGGCCTGAAAGCTTCGAGCGGAAGGTTGATCTTCCGGTTCATGTCGAGTTGGGACTCGTCCCTTGCAGTCGATGCCTTTTGGTAGTCGGCCTTCTGAGCGAAGCGCGACATCACCAGGCCGGGAACCCCTGTCTGAAACTTCACGATGTCGGCACCGGCGGCCTTCGCGACGTCGACCAGCCTGATGGCCTGGTCGTAGTCGCCGTTGTGGTTCTGGCCCGCTTCGGCGATGATTAGGACTCGGTTCGGCATGAAGATCCTGGATGTGGGCGCGGAGAATGTCGCGGTGCTGCGATCCATATGAGGTTCGCAGGGCGGAAACGTCAACCCGGACTTGCCGCGCGGGTCTCGCTGCGGGCGGGTCAGGCGGAGGCAAGCGTGCGATTGGCGCGCTCGTAATCCGCATGCTGCCCGATGTCGATCCACTGCTCGCGTATCGGGAAACTTACGACAGTCTTGCCCGAACCGAGGATGCGATTGATAAGGTCGGGCATATCGGTGCGTTCACCCGGCTTCAGGAACTCGAAAGCGAGCGGTGAAAGGATATAGATGCCGCCATTGACGAACCAGCGTTGCGTCGGCTTCTCGACGATCTGCGAGACAACACTACCATCGAACTCGACCACGCCGAACGGCACGGTGTGCTCGTAGGGCAGCACGCCGAGGGTCATCACCGCGTTATTCTCGCGGTGGTAATCGTACATCGCGACAAGATCGACCTCCGAGATCACATCGCCGTTCATGACGAGCACATCGTTGTCGGGCTTCGGCATCATGCTGAGGGCGCCCGCAGTGCCCAGGGGGCTGTCTTCATTGATATAATTGATATCGACGCCGAAGGCCTTGCCGTTACCGAAGTGATCGACGATTTTTTCGGGACGATAATAGGTCGTGAAATGGAGATGATGAATGCCGGCGCTGGAGAGCTTGTTGACGATGTGCTCGAGCACGGGGCGCCCGCCGACGGGCAACATGGGCTTGGGTGTATCGGACGTCAGGGGGAACAGGCGTTTGCCGAAGCCGCCGGCCATGACCACGGCATTTAGAGGAATTTCGTTGCTCTCGAAGAGATCGTTCAGCGACTCCACCGTGACGACCCGGCCTTGTTTATCGATGATGGGAAGCTGCCGCACGCCATGCTTCTGCATGATGCCGATGCGCTGCTTTTGGGACTGATTCGTCAGGCCTACAACCGGCAGCGGGTGCGGCGTGCCCTTTTTGATCTCGAGCAGCTTGGTGGCGCTATCTGAGAGCGACAAGCCCCTCAGGATGCCACGGCGCACATCGCCATCGGTGAGGGTGTTGAGAAGCTTCCTGTCCTGATCGACAACGAGAGCGATGCCTAGGCGACGGCTATGGTCGATCACCGTAATCACATCCTGAACGGTGGACGATTCGCGGACGAAAAGGGATTCTGGAGCTGCCTCGAACATGGGGATTATCTTCTTGTGCATACCCGATCGGAGTGATTTCAGTTATATAAGATGATTATAGGTAAATATATAACCTATATTGTAAGGCTTCGATGCAGTGACTTTGCAGGATGGATAAACCGTTTTTCGACAAGTTGCTTATCTATCGTCACAATAGGGCGTGGCTGAATGGATATCCGGAGGGATTTTGCGGCAGGAATCACTCGTCGTCGAACAGGTGCATGTTGGCATAAACTTCCTCGCGGGGAAGGAAGGGCGCCATGTCCTCAAGGGGGCGGGATTCCAAGGTGCCGTCCGGGCGCTTGAAAGCGGAAGCCTTGGGGCTGATGCCCTGGCCTGGCTCGATCATGACCTCGCAAAGCACGGGGCCGTCGACGGCGAGGACTGCGGGGAGCACCTTGGCGATCTCGTCGTTCCGGGCGATTTTGAAGTAGGGCATGCCGTAAGCGCCAGCCAGCTTCTCAAAATTGGGATTGGCGACGCCGGAGCTGCTGTCGGCCCCTGTGTAGCGGCCTTCGAAGAACGCGTCCTGAGTGCCGCGGATGCTTTGGTAGCCGTCGTTGTTGAAAATCAGGATGGCGACCGGAAGCTTGTGATACTGGAGGAAGAGAAGCTCCTGGATGTTCCACTGGAGGCTGCCGTCGCCGGTGAGGCAGATCGTGCGGCGGCGCTGGTTTGCGATACAGACTCCGATGGCGAGGGGAAGGCCCCAGCCCATCGAGCCCCAATTGCTGCTGTAGAGCGCGCGCTGGCCCTCCTTGATCTTGAAGGCTTGGTAGAAACTGACTACGTCCAGGCCGTTGCCGGGGACGACCGCCTGACCGGGGGGGAGCAGGTCCGCCAGAGTATCGACAAAGAGGTAGCTGTTGACGAATCCGCGATCCTTTCGGAAGTCGTCGACGATGATAGGATATTTTTCGCGCCACTGGCGGCAGGCCGGCAGCCATTTGGGAGACCAGGCTAAGCCTTGGCCGTCGGCGGCGACGAGCAGGGCATCGAGGTAGGCCTTGGCGTCGGCGTGGATGGCGAGGTCGGGTTTGATCACGTGCTGGTGGATCTGGCCTTCGTCGACATCGACGATCACCTTCCTGGCCTTGGGGGCGAAGCCCTTGTAGTTGAAGCCGACCTTCGTGAGGGAAAGGCCGGTGGCGCAGCTCAAGATGAGGTCGGAATTCTGGATGGCGAAGTTGGCGCGGCGCTGCCCGGCGGTGCCGAAGACACCCATGTTGAGCGGGTGGTCCTCAGGCACGAGATCCTTGGCGCTGAAGGGAACGACGATCGGGATGTCGAGCGCCTCCGCGACGCGAAGGAAGGCCTCGTAGGCGAGTCCAACGCGAATGCCCGTGCCGCCCATCAGAACCGGGCGCTTTGCCTGCTTAAGGAGCTCGATCGTGTTCCGCACCGACTGTTCCAAAGTCGAGGGATCCCAGGTCCGCGCCTCTTCCGGATTGTAGGCAGGAAGCGCGGTCTCATCAATCTGTGCGCCCTGAACGTCAAGGGGGATGTCGAGGAGCACCGGTCCCGGGCGGCCGCTGGTCGCGAGGTGAAGGGCCTTTTCAAGTTCGTAGCGAATCGTGTTCGGATCCATGACCACTTTGGCGTACTTGGAAACGGTGGCGGCCATGCCGACAGTGTTTCCCTCCTGGGGGCCGAACTGGCGGATCTCCGAGTAGTCGGCGATCAGATCGCGGCGTACCTGGCCGGTGATCACAAGCATGGGCAGGCCGTCATACCAGGCGCCCACCATGCCTGAGATCGCATTCACCGCTCCCGGACCCACTGTGACAAGAACGACGGCGGGCTTGCTGGTGATACGCGCATAGCCCTCGGCCGCGATCGCGGAAGCCTGCTCATGGTAATTGCAGTAGTACTTGAGTTCGGTGTTCCTCCCGAGCGAGTCGAGGAGGTGCATGATGCCTCCGCCCGATACGGTGAAAACCGTGTCGATCCCGCGCTTCGCAAGGAAATCCATTACATAGTCGGATAATTTAATCATGGGAGAAATCAGTTCATGGTTCAGCAGCGGTGCCACTCGGCGGTCCTGTGGATCGCATCGCGGAGCCCGACTTTGGGGCTGAGCCCCAGATCGACGCGGGCCTTGTGAGTGCTCGGGATATAGCGCAGCGCCTTTGCTCCTTTTTGAGGCGCCTGGGAGACCAGTATCTCTGCCTGCGGTCGTATGACATCCCTCACCGCCTGGGCGAGTTCGAGAATCGAAAGGGAATCCTCGGAACCGACATTGTACGCCTGGGCGGCGCGTCCGCGGAACAGGAGCGTCCAGAGCCAGGCGGCGAGGTCGGCGCCGTAGAGATAGGAACGGAGCGGGGTGCCGTCGCCGGCGATCCTCAACGGTCCGCCGGACAATGCATCCCTGATAAAATTTCCGATCGCGTAGTTTCCAAAGAGCGGAAGATAGGGGCCGACGAAGGTGAAACATCGCGCGATCTTGCCTTCCACGCCTTGCGATCCGTCGCCTTCGAGCGCACAGAGCAGCTCAGAGGCGCGTTTGCTTTCGCCGTAGGCCGAAAGCGGATTCATGGTGTCGGGCGCGAACGCATGGCTTTCTTCGAGAAGGGGCAGATCCGTTGGCTGCGGTCCATAGACCGCGCCCGAGCTTGTGAAGAGAAACTTGCGCACGCCGCTGCGCCTTACAAGGGCAAGGAACTGGCGTGTGCCGTCGAGGTTACTTTCGAAAAGGATCTTGGGCTCCACCTGGCCGAGGCCGGGATCCGTCTCTGTTGCGAGATGGAGGGCGAAATCGAAGCGACCCGGGATGATCGACAGATCCCTCATATCGCCGGGGACGATGTGAATGCCCGCGGCATTAAAAAGATGAGGGGCTTTTTGTTCGAAGCGCCTGGGATCTCTCGTCACGACGGTGGCTGAGATGCCGAGCCCCAGCGAGCGATTGGCATGCAGCAGAGTCTCAAGCATCCAGCAGCCGAAGAACCCTGTGCCTCCCGTGATGAAGAAATGGGCGCCGCTCGCCTCTTGCCAAAGGCTTCTCGTCTCGTTGAGGGCGAGTTCCAGGTCGGCTGTGCTGTTGGGATTATAGACCATGATGCGTTCGCTGGGTCAGCGCCCGAGGCAGAAACCCCGGATGGTCGAGACGACGTGATCGAGCATCGCCTGGGTGAGACCGGGATATACGCCGATAAATATCGCTTCGCGCATGATTTCATCGGCACCTGGAAGGGTCCCGACCACGCGGAACGCTTGCGGGCGATCCTTCCGTAATTGTGTGAACACGGGCTGGCGGACGAGGTTTCCCCCGAAAAGCATCCGATTCCCGATGCGGGCCTTGTCCAGCTGGCGGGCCAGATCCGTCCGGCTAAAAGGAGCGTTCTTCTTTACGCGGAGCATAAAGCCGAACCATGAGCAGTCGCACCGGCACCCGGTGGAATCCCATTCGAAACCGAAATCGGTCCAATGCTTCGCATGGGTGGGCAGGGTGAAATCGATGAATTTATCCAGATCACCCAGGCCGGCGCGCAGCGTTTCCCAATTGTTCTTTCGCGCTTCGATGAAAGAGGGAAGTTTCCTGAGTTGGGCGCGACCGATTGCGGCCTGGGGATCGATCGGCTTCAGGTTATAGCCCAGGTGGCTGTAAATGTATTTGTGATCGTAGCCAGCGGGCAATTCGCCGAGCTGCCAGTCGAAACGCTTGCCGCAGGTGTTGTCCTTCCCGCTCGCGCACCAGCAGTCGCGGCCCCAGTCGCGGAAGCTCTCTGCGTAGCTTTTGAGCGCGGCATGGGACACGATGTTCACCGCGCCGCCTTCGCCGGTCGTCAGGTGGTGCGGGGGATAAAACGACTGCGTCGATAGATCGCCCCAGCTTCCCGTGTAGGCGCTGAGCCGACCGTCCTCGATGGCGGGCAGACGATCCTTGAGACCCGCCTCGGCGTTTTTTTCGGCTTTCGAGATGAGATATGCCAACCCCAGGGATATCGCCCGCTCAATCGGCATCGAGTAGATGCTGCCCAGGGAGTCGCAATTATCCTCGATGAGCCAGAGCCCGTGGCGGCGGCAGAAGTCCAGCACGGTGTCGAGGTCGAAGGGGTTGCCCAGCGTGTGGGCGAGCATCACGACCTTTGTCTTGCCTTCGCAAAACGCCGGTTCGAGCTGGTCCGCGCGCAGGTTGCCCGTCACGGGATCGCTGTCGATGAAAACGGGAACCGCGCCGCATTGCAGGATTGGCGCCACGGTGGTCGGGAAACCGGCGGCGACTGTGATGACCTCATCGCCGGGTTGCAGGCGCTTGTGGGCGGGCAGTTTGTGCGTCGTCAGGGCGGACAGGGCGATGAGGTTCGCCGAGGAGCCCGAATTCACGAGCAGGCTGTGGCGGACCCCGAGAAATTCGGCGAGTTCGCGCTCGAAGGCTTCTCCTTCCTTTCCGAGCGTAAGCCAGAAGTCGAGCGTGGTGGAGACGGCGGCCTCGACCTCGTCCTCATTGAAAACGCGTCCGGCATAGGGCACTCCCTGGGTGGCTGCGTCGAAGGTGGGCCGTGCGGCATCGTTGCCCGGGCGAAACGCAGCGTGGGCGCGGCGCGTGTATTCCCGGGAGAGCCGGAGTATCTCCGCCTTCAGATCGTCCAGATTGTCGCTCATAGGCTCCAGGCCAGGCCGGCGGCCCTGGCGTCGTTCAGGTAAGATTGCAGTTGTTCGCGGCAGGAGGACTGCGCGAGATCGGGAGAGTCGTTGACCTGCCGGTACCACGTCACCGTGTTGCGTACGCAGGTCTCGAAAGACCAAAGCGGACGCCAGCGGAGTTGATGCCAGGCTTTGTCGATCGCCAAATTGAGAAGCACGGCCTCGTGGAATGCCTGGCGCTCGCCGGCATCGACCCATTGTCCCGGCCAGTGCTTCAGCACTTCCGTCAAAAGCTCGCTTACGCTTTTGTTGGCTGAAAGCCCCGGGCCGAAATTGAAGGCCTCGGCAAAACTCGCCTTGCCGCTGTCCGCGCGGGCCGGATCATCGAGGCAGGCGCCGAGCCACAGGTAACCCGCGAGCGGTTCGAGCACATGTTGCCACGGGCGGGTCGAGCGGGGATTGCGGACCGGGATGGGCCTTCCCGCGCTCAGGGCGCGGATGCAGTCGGGCACGAAGCGGTCCTCGGCCCAATCGCCGCCGCCAATGACATTGCCGGCGCGGGCGCTGGCAAGTCTCACAAGGGAATCCGGACCGAAGAACGAGCGACGATAGGCGCCCACGACCAGTTCCGCGGCGGCCTTGGAGGCGCTGTAGGGATCGTATCCGCCCAGCGGATCCGTCTCGCGATAGCTGCAATCCGTCTCCCGGTTCTCGTAGCACTTGTCGGAGGTGATGACGACCACGTTGCAGCGGTGGGCGGAGCGGCGCACGGCGTCGAGGAGGTTGACGGTGCCCTGGACATTGATTTCGAAGGTCTCAGCCGGTTCGCGGTAGGAGCGCCGGACGAGCGGCTGGGCGGCCAGATGGAAGATGAAGTCGGGCTTTTCCCCGGCAACGATGCGTCCAAGAAGATCCGGATCGCGAACATCGCCCTCGATGTGGTCCAGCCTGTGCCGCAGATCCAGCAGGTCGAAGAGGGCGGGGGAGCTGGGCGGTGGAAGGCTCAGCCCCGTCACCCGGGCGCCGATCAGGATCAGCCATTCGCAGAGCCAGGAGCCCTTGAAGCCTGTATGGCCTGTGACCAGGACGGATTTTTGCGTGTAGGCGTCGCGGAACATGGGTTCGATCCTGTCACCAGATTCTCCACGGCGCCTTGCCGGAGTTCCAAAGCTCCTCGAGCAGCACTTTGTCGCGAAGCGTGTCCATCGGTTGCCAGAAGCCGGGATGCTTGAAAACGCTCAGTTGATCGCGGGTCGCCAGCTTGCGGGCGGGATCGAATTCCCAGGTGCAGTCGTCGCCGTCGATGAGATCGATCACCTCGGGCTCGAGCACCCAGAAGCCGCCGTTGATCCAGCCTCCGTCGCCCTCGGGTTTTTCCTGAAAGCGGCGAACGCCGGTGCCCGAGATTTTGATGGCTCCGAAGCGGCCTGGTGGACGCACGCCGGTGAGCGATGCCAGCCGGCCCGCGCGTTTGTGGAATTTGACCAGAGCGGCGATGTTCACGTCGCTCACGCCGTCGCCGTAGGTAAAGCAGAAGGTCCCTGCGTCGAGGTAGCTTTTCACGCGCCGCAGGCGCCCGCCCGTGGATGTCTTCTCACCCGTATCCACGATCGTGACACGCCACGGCTCCACGTGCTTCTCGTGCACCTCCATGCTGTTCGATTTCATGTCGAAAGTGACGTCCGACATGTGGAGGAAGTAGTTGGCGAAGTACTCCTTGATCATGTAGCCCTTGTAGCCCACGCATATCACGAAGTCGTCGATGCCGTAGGCGGAGTACATCTTCATGATGTGCCAGAGGATGGGACGGCCGCCGATCTCGATCATCGGCTTGGGGCGCAGGTGGGTTTCCTCGCTGATGCGGGTGCCTTGCCCGCCTGCCAGAATCACTGCCTTCATTCCTTTCTTCATGGGATTCCTCCAGGTTATGCCGCGACCTTTCGATCAAGGTTTGATGACATGGGAAAGCATCACCGAGGTGATGCGCTCTTTTTCGACGATACCGGGCAGGTGGACGACGAAGTCGCCCGGCTCGTACATGGCGCAGTACATGGCTCCCGGGCTGCACTTGTGGAGGTAGGCGTTGAATTTCTTGTTGCTGCAGACGGAGAACCCCTGCCGATATTTGTCCATGAGTCCCATGTAGGCGATCTGGCCCTGTTCGGCCGTGCTCAGCCAGTTGCCCGGTTGCGGGCCGCGCGTCCAGACGTCGTCGAGAAAATCGACCGCGAGCTTGCAGTTCTTGATGAAGAAAGTGCCGACGTTGATGGCGTTGCAGTCCTGGCCGACCATGAAGAACGACCAGGGGTCGACGATGGTTTCGAGCCGGATGCGGTAGTTCATGAAGAAGGCATCCGCGTCGATCCAGAAAAACCACTCGATATCCGGATTGGCCAGCATCGTCTCCTTGATGAGAGGAAGCTTCATCCAGCCCGGGCCCCGGCTCATGTCCTTGGGATGATCTCCGCCAAATTCGAAATATTTGTAGTTATGAAGCTTGCAGTAGTTGAGCTTGTTGTCGTGCGTCAGGTCTCCAAGAGCTTTTACTTCCGGTGTATCGGTGAATGCGGTGATGACGGCGTACATGGTGAAAGGGCTGCTTAGAGGGCGAGAGAGGAAGCGTCTCCGTAATAGCGCCAGTTATTGCGCAGAACAGGGGTGAAGCGGACGTCGGACCTGAGCACGTAGAGCTTCTCGTTTTCAAAACCCAGTTGCTCGACGAGATTCGAGAAGCAGCTATCGATCATGATCAACAGGCGCGCTTTCTCCAGGATGCCGAGCCAGTCGAAGATATTGTCCGTTTTCTCCCCGATCTCGATGCACTGGCACTGCTTGAACTTTTGCGGGATGTTGATGTTGACCTGAAAATTGGATCCGCGCCGGTGGACGACGATGAAGTCCTCCTGTTTCACGAGTTCCGTGTGCAGGCGGGCTTCGCGTTCGGGATCGCGCTTGATGCTGAGATTCCATTTTTCCCTGAAGGGCACGCCTGCGATGGCATATTTGTACTCGTCGAACTTGAGACTGTTGAAGAAGGCTTTGTTGCCGGTCGTGGTACCCGACATGTAGCTGTAGAGGGTAACGATCTTTTCGCAGCCCGCCTTCTTCAAGATGTCCATCGGCGTGTGGACGAAGGTCTGCAACGTGTTGTCGAACTTGAACGGGATGAAGTTCACATAGTCAACAGACTGGCTGAAGGACGGCAGGAAGCGCTCATCGATGGGCCAGAAGACTTCGCATCCCCTGTCGCGGTAATATTTCGCGATGGGAAGGGCGATGATGATGTCGCCGATGCCGCGGGACTGGATGAGGCCGATCTTCGGAGCCATGATTCAGGAGGTGGATTCGATGGACTCGATTCGCTTTTCAAAGGCTCTGAGGCGGTCGTCGTCGGGTACAAGCTTGTGGAGCACGCCAGCCACTTCGCGGGCGAAGGATGCGTTGCTTACCTTGAGAGTGAGCTCCCCTAGGAAGAACCAGGCCTCCACCTGTTTGTCGTCGAGTCTCAGGCTGGCTTCGAGGGCCTGAAGTGCATCCTGCATTCGTCCGCTGTTGGAGAGGCTGTAGCCGAGGTCGAACCAGATGCCGGCATCCTGGGGATTCTTCTGCATGACAGCGATGTGGTACTCGGCGGCGCGGAGGTGGCGTTCCATTTTAGCCAGCACCTGGCCCATAAGGCGCCGGGCATCCAGGCGGAACGGTTGCACCGCCAGGATCTGTTCAAGGCGTGCAAGGGCTTCTCCATTGAAGCTCGATCCGAAGAGATTTCTAGCCTCGACCATAATGGCGTCGGGGTCCTGCGGGAGAGAAACCTTGAAGGGCGAAGCATCGGCTTTAAAACCACGGCTGCCCAAGAGGGCGATCTGGTCGAAAGCGCTGTTGAGAAGAGCTGCGAAAGCGTCCGAGGCGGCGAGGGAATCGTGTATGACCATGCCTTCCGACATCGCTTGTTTTAGGGTGGCCTGGATGGTCTGGCGTTCCGAGGCATCGCGGAGCAGGCGGCAGGCGAGTGTGACGCAGTCGGGTGCGGTTTTGGCTATGTGATGTCCCAATTTCTCCGCTTCAAGCATGAGTGCGCCTGTCCTCATCCGCGCCTGATCGCCCGTCCAGCAGACGACCGGTATTGCTGCGTCGAGCGCGGCGGAGACGGCGGGAGCGTACGAGCAGGGATGGCTATCGAGACAGACGTCGGCGAGTCTCATGATCGCCACCCAGTCCTCATAATTGGGCAGATGACCTCCGAAAATTGTGATGCGGTCCGTAGCGATGCCGCGGGAGGCCAGTTCAAGGTCGACATCCCTGCAGAGCGTCTGCATGGCCTCCTCGTTGGGAACGCCTTCGGAAAAGGGATGAAGCAACAGAGTGGTTTCAGGCTCGCTGGCGAGGATCGCCGTCCAGATGTCGAGCATGGCGGACGAGATCCTCCGATGGTGGACAAAGGACACGAAAACCTTTGCCGACTCGGCGATGCCGAGCGCCTCGCGAGTGAAGTTTCCAGACGGCTCCTCTTGCTTGTCATCCAAGTGGCAGACGGGTGCAGGCAGCGGAAGCAGGCCAAGACGCTCCGTTTTTTCCGAGGCTGCCGACTCGTCGATGCTTAAAAACAAATCCACCTCCGGCAAGCCCGTGGGGATTGCCTGGAGATTTGTGGCGATCTGCAGGGGGGCGAAGCGGCAGGCGCCCAGGCGCGTGAGGGGCGTGGGTGCCTCCAGTGGATCGATCGCCAGAAGCGCCGCATCGAGGGAAGCCATCTGCATGCTTTGATGCGGCGTGACAAGATCCAGCAGGGAAATGTCGGCCGAGGCGGCTCGCAGGCGCTCCTCGATCCGTCCGTAGGTGTATTCCAGGACAAAATAGTGAACCTAGAATCTGGCCGGCGGGAGATGCTCCACAAAGGCCAGCACGGCGCGGACATCAGGCGTGTCGGAAAGGCGAGGCAGGCAGACCCCAAGTTTTAAGGCGCGGCCTTCGCGGGGAAGCGCGACAGGATCGTTCTGGGGGCCGAGAGCGAAGGCATGAGTCAGAAGCTTGCCTCTGAGCGCCAGGCAATCGGCCAGATTGGAATTTGCGTTGGCCAGCGTTTCGGCGCCTGACTGTTCAAGGAAGGCGCTTATGGAGGATCGCACGGCGGTGGACCCTCGATTCGCTTCGTTTATCCGTGACAGCATCTCCAGGCTGCGCTTCATGTGAGCTGCATACGCGTCGGCGACATTAGAAGCCCAAGGCTTCACTGGAGCTGCGAAGAGGTAGTGCGTGTACTGTGCCCAGAGCCAGAGCGGCACATCGTCGTAGCTGAGCGCAGGAGAGTAACTCCATGCCGGAACCAGCACCATCGATGCGAGGATTCCCGGCCATCCTTGCGTGCGCAGGGTTGCGGCCTGGGACTGTTCAGCATCGCTCGTCCCGCTATCATGCAGACCCGATTGGATGAAAATGCGCGCAAGAGCCAGTGCCGCCTGGAATTCGTCACCTTCACGTTTGGCCTTTGGGATGGCACGGATAACGCCTGCCGCTTGTTGCGCCGCCGTGAGCGCTGCTTCGCGTAGGGAAGCTTGGTCAGGCCGGTGCCTCCATGCTTCGAGGGCCGAGGAACAGAAAGGCAGAAGGATGGAAGGGGTGATCTCAGACATATCCGTTTGGGTCATAGAGCTGGGCGACGGCATAGGCGTCTTACCAAAGCAAGTCTCGGACAAGAAATTAGGCATCTTTTGCTAGGAATAGCAATACAACGAGATAGGGTATTAAAAAAGGTGATTTACGTGCCTCGAATATCCCATTGAAATCCCCTTTATTGACCTAGGCAAATATTGCCGGATGCTCGTTCGGTTGCGATCCATTTTACAGCGGGGACTCGGAATAACCATCAGCCTTAATTCCGCAGACTGAATGGCCACGAAAAACATAGCGCGGCAGAGCCGCAACCAAAGAGGCCAGATGCCAGAAGCCGGAAGCCAGAGTCAGCAGGGAAGTCGGAGGTCTGAGATCGGAGGTCGGCGTCACTCTGCGCCACT
>JBAZHQ010000091.1:0-1813 GCA_041652235.1 Opitutaceae bacterium
CCCTGATCGAAGACATGAATTCACAGGGATAGAAGGGATGAAAGGGATAGAGATCCGATTGCCTTTCCTCCGCGCCACAGCGTCTCAGCGCGAGACCATTCCGAATCCGTGTATTCAGTGATGTTCCGTGGTTAACAAAGCCTTCCCTTCGTGTCTTCGTGTGACAAAATGTATTGCGTTCGTCTTCCGTGTCTTCCGTGTATTCCGTGGTTAAAACCGGATTGAGGATCGGAACTAACAGCTAAAGGCTAGTAGCTAATAGCTCGTTAGCTACAAGCTTCCCCAGCATCCCATCTGGCCCGAGGAGAGGAAGTGCCATCGCACCGGAGAAAGACGATTCAACGGGATACGGCACCTGAGTCCGGCAGACAATGTAAGCGCCGGTGACCGTGTCCGAACCATATTCCCTGGCTAACGCCCTGCACCCCTTGAACGCCGATGCGTTTACTCTCTCAGCCGCCTTGCTTTCGATCGCAAGAAATCGCTGCGGCGCCTCTTCAATGAGAAGATCCACTTCGTCGCCCTGGCTTGTTCGCCAAAACCAGAGACTCATGCGCCGTGTATCCTCATGCAATAGCTTCCAAATCTCAGCTATGACAAAATTCTCCCATATGGCCCCCCACGATACGTGGCGCACGACATCTTCCATGGACTGAAACCCTAGAAGGAACAACAAAAGCCCGGTGTCATGGAAATAGAGCTTGGGAGATTTAACCAACCGTTTCGTCCCCTGCTTGAAATAGGGTTCAAGAAGAAATATCTGATGACTCGCCTCAAGAATGGAAATCCAGCTCTTGATCGTGTTGGGTGCCACCCCCACATCCCTGGCAAGGTCCGAATAGGATAACAGTTGCCCGGCCCTCAGGGCACAGGCTCGCATAAAGCGATCGAAATCCCTCAGATTGCCGACCTGTACGATCTGGCGTACATCGCGCTCAAGGTAGGTGGCGACATACGAACTCATCCATAGCTCCCGGGGCATTTCCGGTTTTTGCCACAACTCCGGAAAACCTCCGCGCCAAAGCAAACGATCCTGATCTGAGGGAGCGATGTTCAATTCGAAGGAACTCAAGCCGAACAGAGACAACACCGCCACCCTGCCGGCAAGTGATTCACTCACGCCAGCCATGAGTGAGAAAGTTTGTGAACCGGTCAGAAGAAATCGACCTGGCGTCCTTTTTGCGTCGATCGCCAACTTGAGATGCCTGAAGAGCTCGGGAGCATATTGAATCTCATCGATAATCGCGGGCTCCTTCAAACCAGCTAGAAAATCTGGAGCATTGTGCTGAGCGCGATCCGCCTGGGAAGGCAGATCCAGGGAAAGATAAGTCGCCCCCGGCAGGCAATCCATCGCCAGCGTGGATTTTCCCACTTGTCGAGCTCCCGTAACAACGACCGCCGGAAACAAGGACAATGCCTCCAAAATTCGCTGTTTCTGTTTTCTAGCAATCACATTGCTGTTTTTCATCATTCCATCGCAAGACGCAAGCAGGAAAGCTGTTAGCTTGTAGCTTGTAGCTCGTAGCTCGTAGCTTGTAGCTCGTAGCTTCTAAACCGAAACTAACAGCTAGTAGCTAATAGCTTGTAGCTTCTGACTTCTAAGGTTCGAAGCTAATAGCTAAAAGCTAACAGCTAATAGCTAATAGCTGGTAGCTGGTAGCTTGTAGCTTGTAGCTTGTAGCTTCTGACTTCCGAGGTTCGTAGCTAACAGCTAATAGCTAAAGGCTAACAGCTCATAGCTCTCGTTATTATAACTCGCCGGCTTCGGTCGGGAAACCAAACCCCACCAACAAAGTCTCCAGGCGTTTGGCGA
>JBAZHQ010000091.1:1823-12901 GCA_041652235.1 Opitutaceae bacterium
GATGCGCCGGGCTGCTTGGAGGCCATCGAACAGGCGTTTTGCGACTTCAGCTTCCATAGACGACAGACCGATCGGCAGCGATGGTGGTCTTCAGGATCGGATTTCGTAATGATCGTTCCGTAAGCAGGTCGACCGGACGATGGAAAAGACCCTCTAGCGCCTCAGCGAAAGCGAGATAACGATCGGCATAACCGCGCGCATGCGGTGCGCCGAAGCGGACAATAAAATCCAAGTCGCTGCGTTCAGCGTTGAAATCGTCGCGGGCTGCCGAACCGAAAACCTCCAACCGCGCCACGCCAAACTCACGGCATAACTCGGCGACCGCCGGTTGGTTCATTTGGATGGTTCGATTCATGTCGGCATGCTAATTAAACGAAAGCCCCATAACGTCAAGCGGTACTATGCCGATTTTCCCAGCCTATAGCCGACTATTAGCTATTCAGGCGAGAATACCCAAGACTCGATCCGTTCTCGCACGAAGTCACGAAGACGCGAAGGTCTGACTTACGATCCTTTTTAACACGGAGGCACGTAAGCGGGTTATAGCCCCCATCCGGCAGGGACTCGACTGAGGCCTCAGGACTTTTCAGACTTGGGCTGTTCTTTGAACAACTCGAGGTAATCGTGAGGCAACAGACCGGCGGATTGATTTGTACCGGCGGCCAGTTTGGGCAGCACCCAGTTGAGATAAGCCTCCGGGTTGAGCTTGAGCAGTTTGCAGGTGCCCAAGATCGAGTAAATTGTGGCCGACTTCCAGCCGGCGTCAGGATGGCCAATGAACATCCAGTTCTTTTTGCCTAGGGCGCTGGGCCTGATTCCATTTTCTATGGGATTATCATCGATCTCAACATGACCGTAGCCCGGTTCGGCATAGCGCGTGAGTTCGTCCCAGCGCTTCAGCGCGTAGGCACAAGCTTCGCCGACTTTGCTCGCTGGCAGGAAGCTCTCGCTGCGCTGGGCTTCGATCATCTTGGTCCTGATCTGGGAAAGCAGGATCTGGCTGCGACCCGTTCGCATGGCTTCCCTCTGGGCGAAGGGCTTCCCCCTGGCTTCGGCTTCGACCTGATAGAGCTTGGCGATGAGCGCAAGGATCACGGCGACGGTCTGGCCGCCATTGTCGACCGCTTCCACCCACTTTCGCCTCACGTGAGCCCAACACCGCAATGCGATCATGCCTTTGCGCTGGCCGGCGAGGATTTCATACACCTGATAGCCATCGCTCTGGAGCACGCCATGCCAGTCTTCCGGAAAGAAGCCCAGGGGGACTCGTTGTCCTCGGCTCAGATCAAAATCGAACAGGATAGTCTGGACCGTGGGCGCGTGCCGCACCCAAAGCCAGGCCTGCCGGGCAGCACCGGGCCTTTCCGGATCGAGCACCTTCACAGGCGTCTCGTCGCTTTGCACATAGCCCGACTTCATGAGGCGCTTCTCAAGCTCGCCTTTGATGCCGGTGAGGAGCACGGCGACCTGCTCCACCCACTTGCTCATCTTCGAGCGCTCAAGCGTGACGCCCTGGCGGGCTGCAATCTGTTCAAGTCTGTAGAGAGGAAGGTGGTCGGCATATTTGCTTACCACGATGTGCGCCAAGAGTCCGGTGCCAACGCCCGAGCCAGGGTCACTCGGTCGAGCTTCGCCTGAACCGGGGCGCAGGACTTCGATGGCGAGGCAAAGATGGGCACCACATGCTGGACACGAACAAAGCGGCTGGGGCGGTAGTCGATCTCCTCGGTGATCTCCTCGCGGATCTGCACCATCGGCTCTCCGGTCTGCGGGTCGCGCTTCTGCTCCTCGGGCAGGTCGTGCACGATGCGCTCAATGGGAAGATTCTCGGGGATTGGGCGGCGTGCTCCGCGCTTGGCGCGGGGCTTGAACCTCCCTTGATGCCAGAGGGACGGGCCTCTGGTAAACGTCGCTACCCTGCATCGACAAATCCGTTTTTTGCCTGTGCTTGAATTGCTATTCAGGTACTTGCATCTTCACTCACTCGGTTGTGGGATGGCTGTGGAATGGATTCGTCCATCCCCACAGATTATCAGCTCCCGATGTCACTGTCTTCCATGGGGGCTATAACCCGCTTACATTCATTCGTGACCACATTTTCCCCACACTCGAGCCGACTCGCACCCGCTTACGACATATTGCCCATGCTATATGCCCCGAATGCTCAAGGCGATCTTGGGGAGCACAGCTATGCCCCTCGGCCCCCGCTTCCGGCACTTGAGTCCGTTTGGCACGATGCCGCTCAGCAAGCCCAAGCCTTCTGGGAACAAGTTCTAGCCGATCCCCGTATCTCCCCTCGCTTCCGCCCGCTCGCTGAAAAGTCCCTTAAGACCCTCCAAGATAGGAGCTATTAGCTACCAGCATCCCCGCCCCGGCAATCTAAGCGCGTCAGGGTACTTGTTCCTTCAATCCCAACGCGGAAAGCGCGGTCAGCAACTGTTCCCAACCGGGATCACCACGAAGCGAGTCAAAGGGTTTGCTGCTGCTGAGTCGGATGAAAAACTGGGCCTTCGACCAGCCCAGTTGAAACCGCAGCACATCGCGCCAATACAGAAAGGGGTTGGGAGTTTGATTAAACCCAAGGCCGATGTCGTAGGGCTTCCCACCCACGAGATGCCAGAACAAGACATGCTGGGAATCGCCAGACTCCGACTGAAAACGTCTGGCTTGCGCCGGCCATAAGGGTTGCCCGGACCACGGCACGCGCTCGCCCTTGGTCTTCTCCACGCAACTCCAGCCCGTCGTAGCCCAGCAAATATCCGGCGTGTGCGAAGCCACCAGATGCGGAGGCATCTTTCGCGGAGACCAATGAGCCACATATACCGAAAGACGACCATGAGGAGACAGATACTCCCGGTAAAATACCTCGTCGTAGCGAAGCGTTTTTTCCACCTCTCGAACACCTTCGTCGGTTCCACTGAGAGCAAGAGGACGCGACTGCCAGCCCGTAAGAGTTGTCGGAATCATTGTAGCCAGCGACCTCCCAGCCTGTGGCAGGTTAGCCTCCTGCAAGTGAGTTACCACACGCATCCAAACAGCACCGATCACAGCCAAGCCCATTAAGGTGATAATCGCCCAGCTCCAGGATCGTTGTGCAATTTTGCGTTCGGCCATGACTCGAAAACTGCGAAGGTCCCAGTCCCTCGCCAGCTTTTTCCGGGAATCAACGTGAAAGAGTCGGAGCATCCAACGCTCCGACTGTAGCTACAAGCTAACGGCTACGAGTTAGCGCGCTTTCGCGCGAATAATCGCGATGACGCGGTCCTGGTCCTCGATCGACATGTTTGAACCTGAGGGAAGGCAAAGGCCACGGTCGAAGAGATCTTCGCTGACGCCGTTGACGTAGCTCTGGCAATCCTGGAACACGGGCTGGAGGTGCATCGGTTTCCAGACGGGGCGCGCTTCGATGTTGTCCTCGGCGAGTGCCAGGCGGAGCGATTCCGTATCAGTACCAGATTTCGCTGGATCGATCGTCACGCAGGTGAGCCATCGCGTGCAGCGCCCCCAGGGAGCCTCAGGCATGAATTCGATTCCCGGCAAGTTGCCAAAGGCTGTCTGATAACGGGCACACACGGCTCGGCGAGCGTTTACCCGCTCTGGAAGCACGCGCAGTTGTCCGCGTCCGATGGCGGCCAGCACATTGCTCAGGCGATAATTGTATCCGATCTCTGAATGCTGATAATGCGGAGCTGGGTCTCGCGCCTGCGTAGCCAGGAAACGGGCTTTCTCAATCAGGACCTTGTCCGCCGACACCAGCATTCCTCCGCCAGAGGTCGTGATGATCTTGTTTCCGTTGAAAGAATAAATTCCGAAGAGCCCGTGCGCACCGGGTGCGCTCTGTAGCCGCGAAGCGGCATCGGTGGTCCCGCTCAGCGGGACCTCTGTAGTGCGCTGCGCGCACACTGTGGCGACTCCGTCGCTACCGTAATACTCCGCCCCCAACGCTTCCGCTGCGTCCTCAATCAGAGGAACGCCATATCGCGCGCAGAGACCTGCGATTGCATTGATGTCGGCGCTCTGGCCGTAGAGATGCACGAGGATCACAGCCAAGGGCAGGTGCCCATCCTGATCCGCCTCCTTCAAGGCCTTCTCGAGCAGATCTGGATCCATGTTCCAGCTCTTGCGCTCGCAATCGATGAACACAGGGCGCAGCCCCTCGTAGACGATCGGGTTGGCGCTCGCAGAGAAAGTCAGGCTTGAGCAGAATACAGTGCGCGCTTCTGTAGCTGCGGTCGTTGACCGCGGTTCCTTGTTAGGATTCGGCAAGCCTCCGAGGTCAGCGACCTCAGCTACAGCGCCCAACCGAATCATGCGTAAGGCGAGATGCAAGGCCGCCGTCCCCGACGACAGCGCTGCGGCGTAGGGGCTGCCGACAGCAGCGGCAAACTCCTTCTCAAAGGCATCTACCTGCGGTCCAAGCGGAGCGATCCAGTTCGTAGCAAACGCCTCCTGCACCAACTTTAGCTCCTCCCCTCCCATGTGAGGCGACGATAGATAGATTCGTGAGCTGCTCATAAAATATCCCGCTCTGGGATGCTGGTTAATTGGACCGATCTCATAATTCCCGTAAGTTTTTGGCACCTGATGCTCTCAGCAAAACATTTAGCTCCCCGATAAACTCGTCAACCGACTTGACCACCCGGCCGCGATTCTTCACGGGCAGAGGCTCCAGCTTGACGATCCTCTGCGACGCACCGTCTTTCACCCCGAGTTCATCGAGCGTGAGGACGTCAACGGTCGCCTTCTTGGCGCGCATCAACCCCAGCATGGATACATAACGTGGATCGTTCAGTCGCAGGTCCGTAGTGACCACGGCGGGAAGTTTGATCAAGACGGTTTCCTTCCCGAGGTCGGTCTCGCGTTCGCACAGCGCCTGATCCACTCGGATTTCGAGCTTAGAAATGAAGGTGGCCTGTCCTATGTCGAGCAGACCGGCGAGCATCTGTCCGGCTTGCGCGCAATCGTCGTCCGCAGCCTGCTTGCCCATGAGGATGAGGTCGGGGTTCTCCTTCGCGGACACCTTCGCCAGTATTCGAGCTACAAGCAGCGAATCCAGGTCCCCGTCATGACGGACCAAGCAAGCCCGGTCGGCCCCCATGGCAATGCCCTGCCTGAGCTGCTCGACGCAATCGGTCGAACCGATAGAAACCAGCACGATCTCCGCCTTGCCGGTCTTCTCTCTCAGGCGGATAGCCTCCTCAAGCGCGACCGCGTCGAAGGGGTTCATCACGAAATTCACACCCTCAAGATCGATGCCCGAATGGTCAGGCTTCGGCCTGATCTTAATGTCGGGATCGGGTACTCTCTTGATGGAGACGATGATTTTCATGCCGAGGGCCGGTGGCTGGAATTTGGTTAACCCTTATGCCGCGATCCGCGTCAACACCATATCTTGCTGCGGACGATTTGCACGCCCTCCAAATCACAGATCGTTCATCAGACCCAGTTCCCGGGCAAGTAGTTCGGCTATGTCGTAGACCTTGATCTCCGACCCCTTGCTGGCCAGGCCGTCGGCCATCATCATCATGCAGAACGGACACGACGTGGCCAACGTGTCGGCTCCGGACTGGATGACTTCCTCCGTTCTCTTGTGCGAGATCCGCTTGTCAGGGTTCTCCTCCATCCACATGCGACCTCCGCCTGCTCCGCAACAGGAGGTACATTTTCCATGGCGCTTGAGTTCGCAATATGACTTTTCTCTCTTCGCATGGTCCAGCAGACGTCGCGGCTCGTCGACCACCCCATGGATGCGCGCCAGGTAACAGGGGTCATGGTAGGCGAGCGCGCCGCCTTCCGCGGATTCCGGCTTCTGTCCGGCCCCGTCGATTCGCAGCCGTCCGTCAGCCATGAGTCCCTGGAGAAACACGGAATGGTGCGTAACCTCGAACTTGCCGCCCAGCTGCGGGTAGTCGTTCACGAAGGTGTTCAGGCAGTGCGGGCAATGCGTGACGATCTTCATGACCTTATATTTATGCAGTACCTCGATGTTGTGGGTGGCCAGCTCCTGAAACAGGAATTCGTCACCGAGCCGTCGGGCGGAGTCGCCGGTGCACTTTTCCTCGTTTCCGAGAATGGCGAAATTGATCTTCGCATGCTGGAGCAGCTTCACCATGGCGATCGCGATGCGTTGTGCCCGCGGGTCGTAGGACGCCGCGCAGCCTATCCAGTAGAGGATCTCGAAGCCGGGCTTCTCCTTCACTGTCGGGGCCGTGCTTTCCAAAAACGTTCTCATTTCCGTGCGGTGTTCCAGTTTGCCCGCTGGGTGAGAGGCAGTCCCCATGGGTTGGCGTTGAGCTGCATGCGTCGCAGGGCGGTGGCTGCGCCTCCGCTGAGCCTGCCTTCCGCCATGTATTGCCGGCGCAGCGGCAAGATGAACTCCAGGTGATTGATTCTCACGGGACACACATCCACGCAGGCGCTGCAGGTCGTGCAGTTCCATAGCGCCTCCGGGCTGATCGAAGAGGCATCCCAATCGCTGAGCGCTATCGTCGACTCCGGAATCGCCTTCGACTTGCTCTCCATGCAGGCCCTCAGGCCCAGCACGATGCGCTGCGGCGATAATACCGGCGTGACCGCAAGGGAAGGACAGGCTTCGTCACAGCGCCCGCAGGCCATGCAGGCGTCCAGACTGAAAAGTTGCTGTCGCTTGAAGTGCGCAATACTCTGGGGGCCCACACGTCCCTTCGCCTCCACCTCTTCCATCTTAAGCAGGCTCATGGAACCTAGCCGTCCGCGGCTGAGGAAAATGTTAATCGGTCCCGTGATGAAGTGCAGGAGCTTTGTGTAGGGAATCGCCGCCATGAAGCCCAGCACCAGGAGCGCATGGAACCACCAGACTACGAAGTGCAGTTCGGCCGCCAACTGCGCTCCCACCTCAGCCAGGCAGGAGGACAGCGCCAAACCCACGGGCGAACAATACGCCGCCACTCCGGTCGGCTGCTGCCACAGTATCCTAAACGCCTCGAGAAAGTACCCGCTTACGCCAATCAATGCCAGCAATGCCAACACCCAAAGGTCGATCGTTCCCTTTTTCCCAAGGGCCTCTTTCGACGCGAGTTTTCTGATCGCCAGCACTAGGCACCCCAGCACGAAGGCGATACCCAGGAGATCAAGCGTCATTTCATAAATCACATAATAGGCGCCTTTGTGGAATTTGAGCGCGGGCGAGATCGCCGAGGCAATCTTGTCGAGGTCCAGCAGAATCGTCCCTAGCAGGAGGGAAACAAACCCCGAGTACAGCAACAGATGTCCCCAAGTACCCGAGCCATGTCCGAGGACTCGCCGCTGCAAGCCTGCGTCGGCAAGCACCACCTTAAGGCGCTCCCCATGAAAACGCAGGGTGGCGGCCAGGTCCTGCCTGAAACGCGGCCAGCCTTCGCTCGTCTCCCCTAGGGACCAAAGCTTCCACCTCCTCCAAATGCCCAGCGAAAAGATCAACATGGCGACAACCGTCAGGGCGTAAAAAACAACCTGCGACAACAGTGGGATGTTGCCGAATATCTCGCGTGTAGCGGTCATTTTGCGAGTTTTCCCAACAGCTCGGGCACGGCCACATACACATCCTCAACAAGCCCAATGTCCGCCACATCGAATATCGGCGCGTTCGGGTCCTTGTTGATGGCGGCGATGATCCGGGCGTCCCGCATTCCAGCCAAATGCTGGATGGCGCCCGAAACGCCCAGCGCCAGGTAAAGCTCGGGTGCCACGGTCTTGCCCGTCTGTCCAATCTGGAGGGTGTTTGACGCGATCCCCTGGTCGACCAATACCCGCGTGGCGCCGGCCGAGGCACCGAGCTTGTCCGCCAAGCCGCCCACGAGTCGCTCAAAGTCTTCCGCGCTCTTGATCGCCCCCCCTCCGGACACCACGATCCTCGCCTCAGTCAGGTCGGGACGGCGGTTCGCCTTGGTCTCGCACCGGACATAGGTCGATAACTGCGGGAACCGCGCCATGTCGATGGTGAAGGCCTTTACCTCGGACACCGTAGCAGCGTCTTCCGCCAACGGAAACGAAGTGCTCCGCACCGTCACGAATTTGACTGGGCTGCTCAGCTCCACGGTCGCGATGATACTCCCCGAATACAAAGCCCTCTTGAATCGCCCCTCGGCATCCACTCCCACGACATCGCTCACCATGGCCGAGTCCAGCAGCGCAGCGACCCGCGGCATTAAGTCCCGGGCGTAGGACGAGGTCGCCGCCACAACAGAGGCATAGCCTCCGGCGCGAACGCAGGCCTCGATCACTCGGGCGTGCCGGTCGGCCAGGGCATTACCCAGTTCCTCATGATCCGCGACAAAAACGCGGTCCGCGCCAAGCCGTGCGGCCTCCTCTTGCACAGCGCCTAGGCCGGAGCCCATCAGCAGGATATCGAAACCGCCTCCCTGCGTCCGTGCATATGAGACAGCTGCGCGCGTGGCTTTCCTAAGCTGTCCGTTTCCGTGCTCCGCGATGACAAGGTGTTTGCTCATTTGTATAGAGTGGCTGCTTGTCTGTTTTGTCTGCTGAATCGTTTCGAGGCTCACGCCATGGATGGCATTCCTTCGCTCGGTCAAGCAAGTTGCTTTAGCCGGTCGTTTACCCGATTCACGATGCCCTCGCCGACAAGCCCGTATTTCTCGAGTAGGTAGCGATATTCCCCGGTTTTCCCAAATGCGTCGGGGATGCCCAGGATCAACTGCGGCGCCGCCTTCCCAAAGCCGCTCCGATATTCAGCGACCGCGCTGCCAAGCCCACCCACAACGCTGTGCTCCTCCACGGTCACGAGCAGCTTGCTGGTCTCCAAAGCGCCCTTCAGCACATCGGTGTCCAGGGGCTTGAGTGTGTGCATGTTCACCACACCCGCTGAAAGCCCCTGGCTTTCCAGGACCTTCGCGGCCTCCAGACATTCGAAGACCATAGTGCCACTGGCGATGAAGGTCACATCTGCGCCCTTCCGCAGGGTGATGGCCTTGCCGATCCTGAACTCGTAGTCCTCCGAGTAGACGATGGGATTGTTGGGCCCCCCCGTCAGGCGGATGTACATCGGCCCTACGTGATCGGCGGCAGCAAAGACTGTCTTCACGATCTCCGAGCAATCCGCCGGCGTGACCACCGTCATGCCTGCGATGCTTCTCATAACGGCTGCGTCCTCCAGGCCATAATGGGAATTTCCCAGGAAACCCATGGAGAGGCCGCTGCCGATGCCCACCGCCTTCACGTTAAGGTTCATGTACCCCAGATTCATGCGAACCTGCTCGCAGGCCCTCATCGAGATGAAGGGCGAGAACGACGTGGCGAAGACGGTGAAGCCCTCCTTCGCAAATCCAGAGGCGACACCGATCAGGTTCTGCTCGGCAATGCCGACGTTGTAGAACTGCTCGGGAAAGGCATTGCGAAAGCGATCCAAACCGGAGGAGCTGCCCAGGTCCGCCGAAAGCACCACCAGGTCGGGCCGACCGCCAGCCAGATCCAGGATGGCTTGGCCGAAAACCGCGCGGGAACCGAAGCGAGACCACTGGCGCGCGTTTGCAGGGTTGATGGTCAGCATGTGCCCCCCCTGATTTCGACGATCGCCTTGTCGTAGGAAGACTTCGTGAGGCGGTTATGGTGCCACTCGTTGTTGTTTTCCATGAAGCTAATCCCTTTGCCCTTAACGGTATGCGCGATGACTACCTTCGGCTTGGAATTACCAGCCTTCCTCTTGAAGGCTTCCAACAGCGCCGCGACATCGTGGCCATCCACAGGGACGGCCTCCCATCCAAAGGCGGTCCACTTGTCATGGAGACTCGACGTGTTCAAAACCTTCACGCTTTCGCCGTCACTCTGGTACCGGTTCAGGTCCACGATAGCGGTCAGTGCTTCGAGTTTGTAGTGCGCGGCACTCATCGCGGCCTCCCACACCATGCCCTCGTCGCATTCGCCGTCCCCGAGGACCACGTAGATGCCGTGGGCCGCTTTTTTCTTCCTGGCCGCAAGCGCGAGCCCCACGGCAAAGGACAGTCCTTGCCCCAGCGATCCGTTGGAGGATTCTATGCCCAGGGCGGAATTCATGACGGGATGGGCGATCAGGTCGCTTTCGTTCTTTTTGAAGGAGTTGAAAACCTCCTCCGAGATGATGCCCGATTCGACGAGAGCGGCGAAGAAACCTAGCACACCGTGGCCCTTGCTGAGGATGAAGCGGTCCCGTTCCTCCCACTGGGGATTCTTCGGGTCGAACTTCAACACGGTGCCATAGAGCGTCGCAAGAATCTCCACGAGCGAAAGGCCTCCGCCCATGTGCACGTTGCCGTTGCAGGTCAGGCTTATGTCAAGTATCCTCCCGCGCATGCGACGGGCCATGGCTTCCAGCTCTGAAGGTGCCAAGTGCGTGGTCATATATACTTTTGGATATTTACGCTGAACCTCGATTTTCGCAAAACCGGTTCTCCGTTTCCTGGACGCGGTAGTCAGGCCCGCCCTCCGTCGAGCACCATCACGTGCCCTGTAACGTAGGCTGAAAGGTCCGATGCCAGATACAGGACTGCTCCCGCCACCTCCCTCGGCTCGGCGGCCCTCTTCAGGGCGGAGGACTGAATGAGACGATCCCTCGCCTTGGCCTCCATCTGGTCGTACATGTCGGTCTTGGTGATGTTCGGTGCCACGGCGTTCACCCTCACGTTGACGCTTCCGAGCTCAGCGGCCATTACGCGGGTGGCATGGACCAACGCGGCCTTGCTTGCGCCATAGGCCAGCATGCCGGGATCGCAATTCAGGGCGGCGGTCGACGCGATGTTCACGATGGATCCGCTCTTCCGCCGCACCATCAGGCGGCAAATGCCCTGAGTGAAGACGATCTGGTTGAAAAAATTGATCTCGAACACGCGCTTCAGCTCTTGGACGGGCGTCATCTGGAAGAGCGCCCCGCTGGCCGTCCCGGCATTGTTTACCAGGATGTCGATCTGACTTCTTCCCTGGACGATGCGACGAGTCGCGTCCTTCACGGCCTCCAGATTCTCGAAGTCGAAAAAGAACGGCTCGATCGTCACTCCATGGCGTAAGACAAGCTCCGTGATCAGTGCCGTGAATTCCGGGCTCTCCCTCCGGGCGCAGGCGATGATGGCTGC
>JBAZHQ010000092.1:0-8454 GCA_041652235.1 Opitutaceae bacterium
TCAGGATGCCTTTGAACATAACCGCGAGTTGGCCGCGGCTGCAATTTACGGAGCCTCCTCCATTCGATATGGTCCTACTACTGGGCCCCGTGATACTCCCATAGACGTGCAGATTGCCAATAAGGAAGCTAAGATTAATGAGGCTGTTGGAAACTATTCCAAGTTGTCACAGGATAATGACTTCACCAATGGGATGGACATCTCTAAAAAGTCTAATGCATTAGTTACAGGAGATGACTTTGACGCGCTTGAGGTCGACCTCGAGATCAGCAGCCCCAAGCCTCTCTCCGGAGCGCACCTCGTGTTTGTTTCCGAGTGCCGCGATCCCAAGAAGCCCGATGTTCTTCTTCACAAGGTCTCCCCCCAACTCCTCGGGAAGATCGGTCCGCAACCCGTCAAGGTGTCCTTCGATCAACGGGGATTCCCTGCCGGTTACATCCTGGAGAAGGAACGCGTCTTCCTGTATGCCGATGGCGCGGAGATCGTCACGAATCTATCCGATAATCGCGTGGATATGACCCGCGACCAGGCGTTCATGTATCTGCTCGTGCAGTACATCGCCTCCCACAAGAAGGACAGCCTGCCCCCGGCTCCGATCCTGGGAGCCGCGCCCGCGGATTTCCGCTCCAGGGTGGATGCCTCCCAGTTGAACCAGACCGTCTCCATCTCTGTGAACAAGGACGGCAGAGTCACGGAGATCTCCTCCGAGGATGCGGGCCCGGCCAAGCTGTCTCCCGCCATCGAAATCGCCCTGAAGAATTTCCGCTTCTTCCCCGCGCTTCAGAACGGACTGCCCGCGGATGGCAAGATGAAGGCCAGGCTCTCGGATTTGTTCCCCAACACCTGACCCGGCCCAGCCGCATTTTTCCAGCACTATCAACGGAGACAGGGCGGACGCCCTGTCTCCGTTGATTTTTTCCATTCTCTCCCCATCGTTCCAAATATGACCCGGCAATTCACCTCAACTTTCTTCCCTGGCACGCCCTGCCGCCCGGCACGATGGCTCATCGCCCTAATCGTGTTCGCATTAGCCGGATTGCGCGCCGCTCCCGAGGCGCCGGGCGCCGAAAGCAAGGACTATTCTCTCTTCGTCGGGCTCGATGTCTCATTCAAGCACGACTCGGTCGATTATCCCCTCCAGCAGGTCTCCGGGTCGGAGATCCGGCTTATCCGGGACAAGGAGACTCTTGGCCTGCCGATCGGTTCTATCCGCAATTTCCAACTCGCCCGGAATCTTAAACTCAGCCCATACAAAATCGCCGTCGGCAGTCTGCAAACCAAGAGGACCTACTCGCCCGCAGGCAATCCGATGCAGCTATGGGCTCGTGCAGAGTTGCTCATGGCGGACATGCAGGATATTCCGAAGGCTCGTGACATGACGGCGGACACATCTGGTATTCCCAAGTCGAACAATAAAGGTACCGTGTCCGATGCAGCCGCAACCGGCATCAGCTCCCTGATGGCGAAAGAGGAGTATGACAAGAATCTCTTCGATGCCCTGGAGATATCCTTTGACGTCACATCCGATCAACAGATCGACAAGCCTTACGTTGTCGCCGTCACTGAGTTTCGCGACGAATCCAAACCTCGTGCCGTGTCGCGAAGCATTATCATCCGCTCCTTGTATCCGATCTTCCCAGGTAGGACTCAGACCGTCTCATTGGAGCAAAATGGATTTCCAAAAGCGTTCACGCCCATCAAAACCTCCGTGCATGTATATTCCAGCGGCAGGGAGCTGGCCTCCAACCTTTCCGGAAACCTGATCCCCCTCACCCGGATGCAGGCATGCGAGTATCTCATCATGCAATTCCTGACCGCCAACAAGGGCAAGACGCTGCCGCCCAGCCCCGCTCTGACGCCCGTTCCCCGGGACATCCGCGCCCGCCTCGATGCCAGCACCCTCGGGAAACCGATCTTCGTAAAAGTGAATAAATACGGCATCGTCGAATCCGCATTCAGGGATGAAACTGCCAAGGAAAAAGTGGACCCCTACATCGATTCGGTGCTTGCGAACTTCCACTTTACACCGGCCCTCGACAAGGGCTTCCCGGTCCCGGGCACAACGACCGTCAGGCTCTCGGACTTTTTGTTTTAATTTTTATCCCAGCCCATCGGAGTACCCGGCAGACTCACGATTCCAAGAGAAACACAAACCAGACCATGTGGCAAAAAACCTACGGGAAAACCGGAAAGAAAATCTCCGTCGTCGGCTTCGGCGGAATGCGCTTCGCAAAGCCGGAGGATATCGATGGCTCCGCCGAGATCGTGCGACATGCGCACTCCAGGGGCATCAACTATTTCGATACGGCGCCCTACTATTGCGACGACCATAGCGAGGATATCTTCGGCCGTGCGATGAAGACGCTGCCCCGCGACTCCTTTTATGTCTCCACGAAGTGCGGCGAAGCCTCCGGGGACAAACTTCGCGCCAGCCTGGAACGTTCGCTCACGCGACTGAATGTGGCGAAGATCGACTTTTTCCACATCTGGTGCCTTCTGCGGCCGGAACAGTTGAAGGAGCGCATGGACGGCGGCGCCATCCCCGCGGCCATCAAGGCAAAGGAGGAGGGGCTGATCGGGCATCTCGTCGTCTCCTCCCATCTCGACGGCGACGGCATCGCCGCCGTCATGGACACCGGGATCTTCGAGGGCATGACCATCGGCTACAACGCCATCAATTTTCCCTTCCGGGCAAAAGCCCTGGACTCCGCCCTCCGGCACAATGCCGGCGTCGTCACCATGAACCCGCTCGGCGGCGGACTGATCCCCCGCAACGCCGAGCGCCTCGCCTTCCTCAAGGGGCCGCAGGACCGGGACGTGGTCCAGGCAGCCATCCGCTTCAACATTTCCCAACCCGCGATCACCGCGGCGCTCGTCGGTTTCGCCAGCAAGGACGAGGTCGATCAAGCGGTCGCCGCCGTGGAGAATTTTTCTCCCTATCCGGCCGAGCATATCGAGCGGATCAAAGCGCACCTCTCGTCAAGCTTCGACGGCTTCTGCACGGGATGCGGCTACTGCCTGCCCTGTCCCGCCGACCTTGAGATTCCGAAGCTCATGGATGTCTTCAACCATAAGATCCTCGAGGGAACGGACGATGCCATGCGCAACCGCCTCAAGTGGCACTGGTCCCTGTCGCCCGAAGTCGCCGAGGCCTGCCTGCAATGCGGTGAGTGCGAAAGCGAGTGCACTCAGCATCTTCCCATCATGGAGCGCATGAAGGCCATCGCCTCGCTGGCGCAGGGCTGAGTCATCGGGTTTCGGCTATCGGCTAACGGCCATCGGTTGAAGAGATTACGCACAGGACCGCCAGGAGAGATAACCGCTCGATACGAGAAGTCTTCATATCGGGCAGCTCTGAATTTCCGGGCTGTCCCCGAAAGCTGAAAGCCGATCGCCGACAGCCAGTTTCTTTGCCTTGCCGTGGACGGCGGGCTTCACACGCTGGCGACATGGCCGCACTTCTGCGATTTGCCCTTCTCCTCCTAGCCCTGCCTCCGATGGCGGAGGCTGCGGAACTTCAGATCACTCGAGCGTGGCCGGAGTATCGCAATGCCGATTCCTTCGACCGCATCGGGGAGTACTTTGGCGGGGTCGAACACTACCCGGATCGCATCGTGCTGCGCACCCAGCCCGCCCAGCGCGCAGGCTATTATTTTCTCGTCCGCATCAGCGCCCCCGCATCTGTGCCGGAAAAGAGCCTCTGGCAAATTCAGCTTGTCATGCCCGGCTCCGAAAAGCCCCTCGCATTCACTTTCCCCTTCGATTCGACATCTTCCAAGGCAGTGTACGAGCTCGGCCTCACGGGTAGCGATTGGATCAATCCCAAAGCCCGGCCCGTGGCATGGCGCATCCTGCTGCTTGCCGCCGACGGCAAAAGCTTGGCGAGCAAACAGAGCTTCCTCTGGCACTAACCTGAAGGCCTTATGATTTTCACCGCTGAGGTGCGGAGGACGCGGAGAGAGCCAGATATTCTGCTCCGCGATCTCCGTGCCTCAGCAGTGAGAAATAGTTCCATGTATTCCCTTTTCATAAGTCTGTAAGGACTCTCCCCGAGAGTTCGTACATGCCTTTTCGGAGGCGCAGCGGGACGGCGACGGCATAAACCTATGCCCTGGAAGGGCCAGCGGATAAATGCGCTCTTCGCACTTTCATTACCTCTCTTTTTGGTTAGTATGTCGCCACCGTTCGTAGAATGATGCGTTCCCCGGAATGGGACATCCGAAACATCCGGACCTTCATTCGCGGCTTCCCCCCCAACTCAAACCATGAAATCAAAACTTATCCTTACCATCGCCCTGATCTCTCTCTCCAGCTTCGTCTATGCCGGCACCGACGCTCCCAAGAAGGAATGCGAGAAAAAAGCCTGCGACAAAAAGGAATGCTGCTGTTGTAAAGAAGGCAAAAAGTGCGAATGCAGCAAAGACGGCAAGAAATGCGAATGCAGCAAGGACAAGAAGGACGCAGAAAAGAAAGAGCAGAAGAAGTAAAACTTCCATACCATCCTTCACCTTCAAGCCCGCCCCTCAAAGGCGGGTTTTTCTTTTTGCAACTCGTTTTCTTCTTGTGGGAGCCCTAAAGTAGGTCGAAAATTATATGCTATGAAATGTGGTTGGTGGTTTAACTTTGCAGCGACAATTTCATGTCTCGTCGGTGGGACGCTTTTTGCCGGTGGCTATGCCGACTTCTATTACCAAGGCAAGGATGGCAATATCTCCACCCCCGGCAACTGGGTGAATTCAGTCGGAATAGTGACCGACACGCCTACAAGCAGCTTATCAACCAGGCTGCTCTTCCCAAACCCGAGTCCGAGCACCTTCCTTAATTTTACTAATTCATACTCCCTCGCCGGACTGTCCTTCACCGCCGACAATTCATTTTTCAAGATTCAGGGTCTTTCCATCGAAACTCCCATCACGCTCACTCTCGGGTCCGGCGGCATCGCTGTGTCTCAGGCAAGCGGCGCCAAGCCTAACGGAGTCTATTTCGGTAATATCAATCTCGGCCTGGGTTCCGATCAGACTTGGGATACATCGACCGGCAGCATTACCGTCGATGGATCGCTTTCGGTATCCGGTTCGCTCACCAAGATAGGAACCGGCGTCCTCAAGCTGTTGCAGAGCAGCCCGAATTATTCCGGCAATCTGACTCTCAGTCAGGGCACTCTCCAGATATCGGCCACAAACGCCCTCGGCGATACTACGGCGAAGGCCGGCACCCTCACCCTCGCTGATAATACACGCCTTGAGGTGCTGGGATACTCTGCCAACAACAAGTTGGTCCTGCCCAATAAGATCACTCTGGGTAACAACGTCACCATCGGCTCGCCTACCATGGGGGACTTCGATTCAGCCGAGCTCACCCTTACAGGGTCCCTGACGACACTGCTCAAAGATACAGTCCTGAAAACAACCAACAGGGGGACTCTCTTCCTCACCGGTCTCATTTCCGGTCCAGAGTCCGTTTCCACTCTCAAATTCCAGGGCACAGCCAATCCCAATGGCTACGGCGTCGCCGTGTTCTATGACACCGCGATCTTGTCTCCCACGATTACCGCGATCACCGCCGACCAGACGGCTGTCGTCTTCGCAGCCAACAGTCTGACATCTACGACGCCCATGCTTCAGGCAATCAACAAGGGCGTGATCAGCGTCGCGGGTAACTCCACCCTCGGTACGCCGATCAATCACAATACCATACTGACCTGGGTTCTCTCCAGGATCAACCCGACCAATTTCAATGGCATCTTGAGCCTGGATACGAAACCCGCGACTCCCACGGTCACCTTCACTGGTGCGATCGACCTCACTAATTTTAACACCTCGACGTTCACGCTCGGCTCCATGTCGACGGCCATCATTGGATCGGGCGTGGCTCTTACGCCACCCGGCGGTCTTTCCTCTGGAGTCCAAAGATTCGGCAATGGTGGAGGACGGCTTACGGTCGCCAGCGATATGGCGGGTGCCGGTCTGTCGGTGATCTCCGACGTATCCTCACCGCTCACTCTCGTTCTCAGGGGAAACAACAGCGCCTTAGGCAGCACTCCCGTCGTCGTTGAAAACTCATTCCTGGTCCTAGACAACAGCTTGGCGCTGCCTTCAACGTCCCTGGTGAATCTCGGTAGCGCGGGTAATTGGGGCTACCTGAGCTCCACGACGACCTTGGCCATCACCCCAGCCGACCTCATCTCAAAGCTGGGAACCTATGTCTCCGATTCGATTATCGGCTTCGACAACCCAATGTTCGCCTCGGGCTCGATCACACTGAGCGGCAATATCGATCTGAGTGCGAAATCGGTGACTCCCTATATCGGGACCATGACAGGCACGTCAACGTCAGGCGGCACAGTCGCTAGAACAACTCAGGGGCTCACGATTCCAGGCACTGCGATCATCAAGCCGGCTTCGGATCACATCCTCAAATTCGTCGCCGTTGGAGGACGTGACGATGGCGATGCCGAGCAAGGCACTATCTTTCTGAACGCTCCTCTCACAACCGCCAATGGCGTCAACAGCGTCATCTACGGCCACCCTGCCCATAATGTCACTTTCGGCAACCATGACAGTCCTGGCCTCTACGTCATCAATTCGAGCGCTTCCGACTACGCAGGAGGCACCACCATCAACGGCGGTGAATTCCAACTAGGAGGGAGCTCTCCTTTCGGCGTAGGCCCCATCACCATCACTTCTCTGGCTGAGAAAGTCGTCATCACACCCATCAGCAACCAAACTCTCGGGTCCGTTACGGCGAACAATAGCGAACTCGTCCTTGGCAACTCCGGCGGCATCAACTTGTCCATCGGCAGCCTCACCGGCTCGGCCATCGTCCGAGCCGTCGGCTCTGTAACTTTGACCGAAGCGAATACCTCCTTTAACGGAGGCTTCAAGATCGACGCTATCGGCAATCTCATAGGGAGCAACAATCTGTCTACAGGCAATGCGTTCATCTCGATGAAGGGAGGCTCCATCCATTTCGAGGGTGCTGCAACCGCGCCTGTCATCGGCAATCTCGATGGCCAGGGCTACATCTACCTTCCGGAAGGAGCCACAAGCATTACCATCAATCAGTATTCAGTCAGCGAGTTCTCAGGAAGTATTTGCGCAAATATTGGAGCCACAAACACAAGTCTGATCATTAACAACCAATCCACCTCCGGCCTGATGCTGGGGGCATCCGATCAGTATTACACAGGCGGCACAGTGGTGAATAACGGAGCTCTTGCCGTTAAAGCCTATTCCGGGGTCACGAAGCCCTTGGGAGACCCTTCCAAGGCAGTAACCCTCAACAATGCGCAATTGATCCTTGAGCCTGCCGGGGTTGGGTGCCCCGGTCCCGGACTTCCGAATCCGATCACCTTCGGCACAGGGCAGAAGAAACTCGCCGGCACCGGCACCTTCCTTGCGCCCGGAGGGCTCACCATCGAATCGGGCGCCATCATTTCTCCGGGCGCCTTTGCAGCGATAAACGGGCAATCGTCATCGTCCGCCGGGTCCTTCAAACCACCGCTGGTAAGCCAGCTCACCTTCTTCCCTGCCGAATCTAGCAATGTGCTCACCTTCGGCAATGGCGGTGGCTTCGATGTGACCATTCAGGATCCCGGCCAGCCTGCCGGCGTCGGGTACAACACGATCATCGTGAATGGCAAATTGGACATCACGACCGTCACCCCGGGCACCTTCAAGTTCTACATCATCACGCTTGACCAACAAGGCCTGCTAGGGCCTTTGAAGAACGTTGCTGGCGACACTACCTATTCTCTCACACTCGTTCACACCACGGGAGGCATAACGACCAATGGTTCAACCGTGAACATGGCGGGCTTCAGCCTGGATCTCGTGGGCTACAAACCGTCCCCGGGCATTGTGACAACCAACTGGTCCTTCGCCCTGGGGAATAGCGGCTACGATATTGTGCTCAACTTCACGCCCGTCCCCGAGCCCGAGACCTGGGCCCTGATGCTCGGCGGCTCCGCCGCCGTCGTTCTCCCCTGGATACGCCGCCGTTCGAGCCGGAAGCGGAGTTAGGAAATCAGGATTCGGCCAGTCCCGCGTTTGCCGCGGCTTGTGCAGGCCGGCAGGATCAGAGTATCCAGCCTTGATCGATCGCAAGAGCAGTGCGCCATGCTCTCGCACGATGCACCACACCATACTTTAGTAATTTCATGTGTGCTGTTTATGACTCTTTGTCACGTAATACGTGACAAGGCTTCGCGTACGCTCTTTGCGGGCAACAAAGGGGCGTTGCAGGCAAGATCATGTGAACGCCCAAGGGAAAGCGGACTCGAATTGAGCGCTCCGGCTTGCAGTGAGTGGAATTCAAGATTCCGCTGGAGTAGCTGTCATGATTCCACTTCTCCGATTTGATCGCCTCAAGTCCGTTGCAGCGTTGTCTTTCGTCTTGGTTGCACTGCTGCTTGGCTTGGCGGGCTGCGCAAAGCGCGAGACTCCGGTCGAGGCG
>JBAZHQ010000092.1:8464-12833 GCA_041652235.1 Opitutaceae bacterium
GGACACTCCTGCTGGGCAACGGCGCGGAACCCGCCGATCTCGATCCCCAGACTGTCACCGCCTTCACCGATATGAACATCATGGTGGCGCTCTTCGAAGGGCTCACGGTCCTCGATGAAGCCACCAGCCAGCCCCTGCCGGGAATCGCACAGCGATGGGAAAGCTCGCCCGACGGGCTCGTCTGGACCTTCCACTTGCGACCCGAGGCGTGCTGGTCGGATGGATCGCCGCTGGTTGCGGAGGATTTCGTTTTCTCGTTCCGCCGCATCCTCTCGCCGAAGCTCGGCGCGGAATACGCCGCCATGCTCTGGCCTCTCAAACACGCCCGGGAAATCAGCGAGGGCAAGGTCGCCGACATGACCCGTCTCGGAGTCCGCGCCATCGATGCCCATACCCTGGAACTGACCCTCGGCGAACCCTGCCCGTGGCTGCTCACGCTCATTTCCAACCAGGCTTGGTTTCCCGTGCCCCGCACGGCGATCGAGAAGGCCGGAGCCTGGGACGAGCGGGGCTCCCGATGGACCCTTCCAGGGAATCTCGTGAGCAACGGCGCATTTCGCCTCAAGGAATGGCGGCCCAACGCCCGACTGGCCGTCGAACGCAACCCGTATTATTGGGACAATGTCCACACACGCCTGAGCAAAGTCGTGTTTCTTCCCAACGAGAACATCTCCACCGACGAGCGGAATTTCCGTACCGGACAGCTCCATGCAACCTACGATCTCCCCCCGGAAAAGATCGCCACCTACCGGACCGAGTCCTCGGGAGTTCTGCGCATCGATCCCTTTTTCGAGACCTTTTTCCTGCGTTTCAACGTCGGGAAGCCTCCACTCGACGATCCCCGCGTCCGCAAAGCCCTTGCCCGGGCCATCGACCGGACGGCGCTTTGCCAAAGCGTCCTTCGCGACAGCCGCATGCCCGCGCCTTCGATGACTCCACCGGGTGCGGCAGGCTATGTCGCCCGGGCCCGCGTGCCCGACGATTTCTCCGAGGCCCGAAAACTTCTCGCCGAAGCCGGCTACCCCGGCGGCAGGGGATTCCCGAGGCTGGAAGCTCAGCTCAAGAGCGACGACATCCACCGCGTGGTCATGGAGGCAATACAACAGATGTGGAAGAAGGAACTCGGCATCGACGTGACGCTGGCCCCGCTCGAGCAAAAGACCTGGCTGGCGAACCAACTCGCCCAAAGCTACCAGATCAGCAGCTCCCGCTGGATCGGGGATTACCTCGACGCAAACACCTTCCTCGACCTCTGGATGAGCGACAACGGCAAGAACCAGACCGGGTGGAAAAACAGCGAATACGACCGGCTCATATCGACCGCCGCTCGGACTCTCGACACCGCAGCCCGGCAGGATCTCCAACAAAAGGCCGAGGGAATTCTGCTCGATGAAGCCCCTGTCGTGCCCATCTTCTACGGCACCCGAGTTTACCTGCTCCATCCCACGATAAAGAACTGGCCCCCCGCGCTGCTTGGGCTCAGGAGATACCAGATGATCGAGCTGATGGATGAAAAGAAGCAAAAATAGCCGACCCGCATGCCGACACTAAAATTTCACCGCGGAGGCGCGGAGAGCACGGAGATTCGATCTCCAAGAGAACACACAGCGCGGCGGAGCCGCAACCAAAGAGGCCAGAAGCCGGAAGCCGGAAGCCAGAAAGGAAGTCGGGCAAACTGGGGCGATCGGCTTTCAGCCATCGAGAATAAACCATACGCTGGCCCTCCTCCGCGAACTCCGCGCCTCCGCGGTGAAACTCATGGGGTTCCCAAGTCGAGCGCATGCGGCTCGCTGGATTCATCCTATATTCCAACTCCTAGCCTGCCCTGAGCTTGTCGAATGGGCTCCTAGCTTCTACTTTCTCAGATTCATCGGGACGAAATCGCGCTTGGCGGCGCCCGTGTAGATCTGGCGCGGGCGATAGATGCGGCCCTTGGGATTGACCGCGGTCTCCTTCCAATTGGCTATCCATCCGGGCATGCGTCCGATGGCGAACATCACGGTGAACATGCTTTCGGGGATGCCGATGGCCCGCATGATGAGGCCCGAGTAGAAATCGACGTTCGGATACAGCTTGCGGCTGAGGAAATAGTCCTCCTTGAGGGCGGCATCCTCCAGGCGCATCGCGATGTCGAGCAAGGGATCGTTGGCGATCTTCAGGCTGGAGAGTGCGCTGTAGAAGCTCTTCTTGATGATCGTGGCGCGCGGATCGTAGTGCTTGTAAACGCGGTGCCCGAAACCCATGAGGCGTTTGTCGGCCTTGCCGCTCTTGGCCTGCTCGATGAATTTTGTGCCGTCGTCTCCCTCCGCGTGGATGCTCTTGAGCATCTCGATCACCGCCATATTGGCGCCGCCATGCAACGGGCCCCAGAGGGCGCAGACGCCGGCCGCGGTGGAGGCGAAGAGATTGGCGCCGGAGGAGGCGACCATGCGCACGGTGGAGGTGCTGCAGTTCTGCTCGTGATCGGCGTGCAAAAGCAGGAAGAGGTTCAAGGCGGCGCCGACTTCGGGCAGGGCGATATACGGCTGATACGGCTCCGAGAACATCATGTGCAGGAAATTCTCGCAGTAGGGAAGATCGCGCCGCGGGTAGATGAAAGGCAGGCCCATGTTGGCCCGATAGGAATAGGCGGCCATCGTGCGCACCTTCGAGATGATCAAGGCCGCAGTCTCGTAATATTTCTCCAGGTCGCGCTGGTGATCGTTGGTGGCGAGATGCGGATAGTAGCAGCCCAGCGAGTTGAGCATCGCCGAGAGAATCGCCATCGGCGGCGCATCCTTCGGAAATCCCTCGAAGAGATGCTCCATGCTCGAATGGATGGGGGCGTTTTCGGTGAGCATCGCCGAAAACTGCTTGCGCTTGGCCAGCGTGGGAAGCTCGCCGTTGATGATGAGGTAGGCCACCTCGACGAAATTGGAGTTCTCGGCCACCTGCTCGATGGGATAGCCGCGATAGCGAAGGATGCCCTCCTCGCCGTCGATGTAAGTGACCGAGCTGAGGCATGAGCCCGTGTTTCCGTAGCCGTCGTCGAAAGTGATGTATCCGGTTTTCTCACGCAGAGAACGCACATCGATGGCTTTCTCATTCTCAGTGCCAACAATCACCGGGAGGGTAATTTCTGAGTTATCGACCTTGATAATAGCAGGATTGGACATGTTTTTATAAAGGCACAAAAACCCTGTCTTGTAAATTAACAGGGCTCATTTCTTTGCAGATAAGCCTCACCCCAAGCACAAGGGCGGACTGTCGCCGAAGGCCACTGCCAAGAAAGCTGGAGATCGGCTGAGCTTTCCCACTTGAAATCTGACGAATGAAACAGACGAGGATAACTGCGAAGCAGCGAAGAATCAAAGCTCGGATCTTTGCTTCTTAGCTTCTTTGCAGTTCAAATATTTTTAATGCCTAGCCTCAACGACTTCCACAAAGTTCCGATAGAGCTTCAGCCCCTTGGCCTGGCTTTTCTCCGGATGGAACTGGGTGGCGAGCAGGCAACCGCGACCGATCGCGGCGGTAAAGGCGCCACCGTAATCGCATTCCGCAAGAACGAGGGAGCGGTCCTCGGGTATGCAATAGAAACTGTGCACGAAATAGAAAGACTCGCCTTCGGACGCCAGACCGGCGGCGAAAGGCGAACCCGGTTGGAGGAAGCGAATGGTATTCCAGCCCATGTGGGGGATCTTGAATTCGGGTGATCGCTGGAAACGCAGCACCTGGCCTGTAAAAATTCCGAGACCCTGCACTCCCCCGCCCTCTTCCGAGTGTTCAAAGAGCGCCTGCATGCCCAGACATATCCCCATGAAAGGTTTGCCGGCTCCTATCCAGGACCGCACCGTCGCATCGAGACCGCTCGCCTTCAAGCTCGCCACACAGTCGCGGAGCGCTCCCACGCCTGGAAGCACCAAACCGGAGGCCCCCTCGGCTTCGGAGGGGCTCGAAATCACGCGGATGCGACCGCCCACCGCCTCGAGCGCCTTGGTGACACTGCGAAGGTTGCAGATGCCGCTATCGATCACCGCGATGGTGCGCGGCGAGGCGGAAGTCGGAGATCGGAGGTCGGAGGTCAAAGTTGGAAATATAGTTCTCAGCGAAGAAGGTGCCCGTTGTCCAAGAAATCTTGGAAACTGAAGGCGAATGGCCACAAAAAGGCGCGAAAATGCACAAAAATATGAAACTGTGAATGCAACTATCGCCCGTAATTCGTCAACTCACCAAGTGAATAGGTCGAATCCTGAAAGATTCTTTTCGTACTACAGTAGCCTCTTCGCTGTTTTCAGTGGAATAAGTTGGTTTACTAGTACACCGTTTCACTAAAACATTTACAGAAAGAATTTTTCGTACATTTGTTTGGAGCATGGCAGGAAAATCCCGG
>JBAZHQ010000093.1:0-12798 GCA_041652235.1 Opitutaceae bacterium
GCAATGTTCGCTTCCGAGCGGCTGCCGACCTTTCTCGGACGGGATTGGCTCCCCGTCGGGTATCAGTGACATGTTTCCTTTCCCTTTCGTTTTATTCCTCATGTTTTGGTTGCTGGCGCGATGACCCTGTCGATTGAGCCAATTGGGCTATAGGCTTTGGCTGAACCGGAAGCCGGCGCGTTACGCCGCGGCAGGCGGCTTAAACGAAAGACTTCAGTCCGTCCGCAGGGCCTCAACCGGATCGACCCGGGCCGCGCGACGGGCGGGCAGCCAGGCGGCCAACGCCGCCACGAGCAGCAGCACCACTGCGGCAATGCCGAAAGTGAGTGGATCGGTGGAGCCGACGCCGTAGAGGTTTGCGCGGACCAGTTGGGTCGCTCCGAGCGCTCCGAGGCTGCCCGCAACCACGCCGGCGAGTGCCAGCCAGCCGGCTTCGCGCATGATTCCCCGCGCGATCACGGAGCCCGTTGCCCCCAAGGCCAGACGGATCCCGATCTCGTACCGACGCCGGGATACACTGAATGCCAATAGGCCATAGATGCCCGCTGCCGCCAACGTGAGAGCCAGCAACGAGAAGGTTATCAGAAATAGGGCCTGCGCTTTTTCCGAAACAGTGGCGTTGGCCATGACGTCGGCCATTGTCCGCGGCCCCGACAGCGGTATCCGGGAATCCATCTTCTGCAAGGTTGCCCGGAGCGATGGCACGATCGCCTGCGGATTGCCGGCGGTACGGATCGCGAGACGCATGGTGGACCAAGCCTGTTGCGCATGGGCCCGGTAGAACGTGCCGCGCGAACTCGCCTCTTGGCGCAGATTGTCTTGTTTGACGTCAGCCACCACGCCCACCACCTCCCAGATCTCATCGGTCGCCCGGTCGATGACCACTCGTCGTCCCAGTGGATCATGATCTGGAAAGAGGGATTTCGCGAGCTGCTGGCTTATCACAACAACGCGGCGGGACTCGGCTGAATCCGTCGGCTGGATATCCCGCCCGGCCAACAGCGGAATGCCCATAGCCCGAAAATAGCCTGGTAGCACGACACGTTGGTACCCATCACCGCCATCCGAGGGTTTCACTGGCGGCGCATCGGCGGCGTAGATGCCGACGTTGTTGTAGGGGTCGCGCAACGGCACCTGGCTGACGAGTGCCGCCGACTCCACTCCGGGCAACGCCTTCACGCCGTCCAGAAGCGTCGAGAAAAAGACGACGCGCTTCGGGTCGGGATAATCGCCCGGGGGCAGCGGCACCTCCGCGGTCAGCAGGTTCCGGGGATTGAATCCCGGGTCGACCCGATTGAGCCCGGTTATGCTGCGAACGAAGAGCCCGGCAATCACAAGCAAGACAAACGAAACCGCCACCTGCCCAACGACCAGTCCTCCGCGGAGGCGCACTCCCTGCCGTCCCGATCCGCTGGCGCCAGACTTAAGATCTCGCGTCGGGTCGACCTGGCGAACGCGCCACGCTGGCAGCAACCCAAAGCCGAATCCTGTGATGAGGGTGGCCGCGAACGCGACCAGGAGCATGGAATGAGAGATTCCGACATCGCGAAGAAACAAGGCCTCGACCGGCATCAGGTGGAGTAGGCCTCGTTGCAGCCACACGGCTAGGATCACCCCCAGCACACCGGCGGCGCCAGCCAGGATCAAAGCCTCGGCCAGTAGCAGGCGGACCAGCCGCCAGTGCGAGGCGCCGATCGCCACCCGCACAGCCAGTTCGCCGCGACGGGCCGCACCCCGGGCGAGAAGCAAGCCCGCGGCATTCGCGCAGGCGATCAACAAGATCGCGGCCGTGCCGCCGCACAGCAGGCCGAAGCCGGAACGGTACTGTTCGGTGAAGCCGCTCAGCAATGGCGTCAACAGCAGTCCCTTTCTGGCGTTGGTGTCGGGATAGGCCTTCTCCAATCGAGCGGCGATGATGTCGACCTCGCTCTGCGCCGCGGCGAGACTCACCCCGTCCTGGAGGCGTCCCAGAATTAGCCAGTTGTTGTAGCGCCGGGGACCCAGGTTTTGTGGTCGGAGCGGAAACCACACGTCCACATTATGGATGAACTGGAAGTCGCGGGGCATCACGCCGACGATATCGTAGGCGGAGCCGTCGATCGTCAGTGACCGTCCCGCCACATTCGTTTCTCCGGAGAAATGCTTCTGCCAAAAGTCGTGACTGACGATCGCCACCGGGGGGCCGTTGTCGCGGCCTTCCTCAGCCGTGAAATGCCGACCTAAGGCCATGTTCACGACCAAGGTCTGAAACAGTCCTGCGCTGACAATCAGACTTCGGGCGCGCTCGGCGCCTTGGTCTGCTACGACCGTCACCTCCATGGGAAAGACGAAGTACGCCTCCAAGGCGGAGAAGGCATGGCTTTGGTCGTGGTAATCCACATAGTCGGGCCCTGCGACCATGGGATTGATGTCTCCGCTGTAGGTGGCGCGTCCCAGCACCAGTCGGTTCGCTTGGGGATAGGGCAGTGGCCGGATCAGCACCGTATACAGCGTGCTGAACATTGCGGTTACTCCGCCGATGCCCAAGGCTAGGATCACGATGGTCGCAATCGAAAAACCCGGACTTCGGCGTAGCGAGCGCGTCGCGAACCGAATGTCGCGCCAGAGGTCCTCCAGCCCCGGCAGGCCCCGGGTCTCGCGGTGCAACTCGCGAGTCTGCTCGATCCCGCCGAGCGCGATACGGGCCTGGCGCCGCGCCTCATCCGGTGTCATGCCGGCGCGGATATTGTCCGCGGTGGCGGCTTCGAGGTGCTGGGCCAGCTCCTGGTCGAAGTCGGCATCGAGTGCAGGCTTGGTGAAGATCGCGCGCAGACGGGCCAGCCACCGCTGGAAAATGGCGATCATGTCACGGTCTCTCCGGCGGGTGCGTCGAGAATGCGGTGGACGACGCCCGATACGCGCTGCCAGTTCTCGGTTTCGGCGAGGAGGCGTTTGCGGCCGCGGGCCGTGATCTCATAGAACTTGGCCTTACGGTTGTTATCTGATGTGCCCCATTCGGCGTCGATCCATTTGCCCTGCTGGAGGCGGACGAGCGCGGCGTAGATCGTTCCCTGGTTAAGGATGAGCGTGTCGGCGCCGACTTGCTCGATCCGGCGGGCGATGCCATAACCGTGCATGGCCCCCATGCTCGCCAGGGTCTGCAGCACGAGCAGGTCGAGCGTGCCTTGCAGCAAATCAAGTTTTTCTTTTGGCATACATCTCCTGTGGTGTTACCACAGGAACCCACTTCTCCTATGGGATGTCAACAGGAAAGTGACTTGATCACGACAATCGCACCCCACCTCGCGGCAATCGTCACGGCAGCAAAGAACAGGGCCACCTTCAGAAAGGACAACGTTCCGAGTCAAATCGTCTCGAGAAAACTCAAGAACCGTGAAGCCTCGCTGCGTCGCGGTCGGCGGCCAGGAGGCTGCTTCAACCGGTCGAGGCAGGCTTCTTTCATTTAAGTCCCTTAGGGGGTCATGCTGCTAAGTCCCTTAGGGGGTCATGCTGCTAATCTTTCGTTAACGATGGCAAGTTTATGTTTCATATCGGCCACATAGCTGATGAAGATACTTTTCAGGAAAGCACGCTTTCTAATTGGTCTAAATCACGAAATAATAGCAGCATGACCCCTTCCAGTATCTCCGCAGAAGGTGGACGTGAGCGAGGAGAGCTTTGTCAGCGCGGGCCTGGCGCCGGCGGCTCCAGCGGCGCGGTCCGCCCAATCCCTGGTGGCGTTTGATCCCACGGGTGTCATCGCCGGCGCGGGCAGCCTGACCGAGTCCCATTTCAAGAGCGCGCAGGCGCTGCTTCAGCAAATACCCGATTCGTTGCGCCTCGCCACACAGACATCCTCCAGCGCGCAGGCCCTGATGTTCGCGCTCCTGTGCGACGACGAGCCGGAGAATTCGGCCAAAGTGCTCTCGGTTGTGCGCTCGGCACTGGGCGACGAGATCGCGAACAGCGCGACTCATCTCATTGAGAACCTCGCGACACTGCCGCATGAGGCTTTCCTTCCTCTCGTGCAGCTGAGCCTGCCTTCCCTTCGCACCCTTGACGAGAGCGCGACGGAGAACCTTCTCGCGATTTTGGATCAGGCGGCTCGCACCGATGCGCTCATCTCGCCCCTGGAACTGGCCATGATCAAGGTTCTCACGCGCTCGCTGCGCCTCGCCCGCCAGCCCGCGACCAGGATAGAATACTACTCTTTCCAGGCCGTCGCCGACGACATCGCCGTGGTGCTTTCGAGCTTGGCTTATGTAGGAACCGACAAGGACGACGAGGCTGCAGCCTCGCTCGCCACCGGCTTAGCCCAGTTGAAACTTGTCGAATCGCGCGTCGTACTGCTCAAAGCGGAGGATTGTTCCCTCGCCCGCCTGTCGCAATCCCTCGATCGCCTCGCCATATCCTCGCTGCCGATCCGGAAGCGGCTTCTGGTCGCCGCCGCCCATTTGATCGGAGCAGACGGCACAGTCACGGTGGAGGAGGCGGAACTCTACCGCGCCATCGCCGCCTCCATCGACTGCCCCATGCCCCTGTGGGAATCATCCCCTGCTCCCACAGGCTGATGGCAGCCCGCTGAGAACAGCGACAACTGAGAAAGCCCCATTGATGGTCTTTGTCTGCGGCCAATAGAGTGATAATCAACAATCAGCGGCCCGACCCTGTCGAATCGTTCCCTAATTAATTTAAGACCTGTGAGTGAATGGGCTGGAATTGGGGAAATGGGAAATTTTCTGCGCACCATCATTGCGCCCAATGAAAAGGGCTAAGTCACAAAAATGGACAACCATTTCGCCACGAGTGTGAGCAGGGGCCGTCGAGTCTACTATGACACGTCCGATACATCGCCGATCACTTCTATTTGGTTTATTGAGTAAGTCGGAAGAGCTAACCTCAGTGATCCAAACATAGCGTGGATAGTCGAGGACCAGCAATCGGTACCCAAGAGCAGGTCCGAAGCGTTTATTCACAATATCCTGTGTAATGCTCGCTTGGAAATGAGCGGAAGCCACGAGATAAGTACGGAATTCGAGCTTCCCTAGTAAGGGCACCAAGTCCGGACGGCTGGCTTCAATAGCACTGTAAAAAGGGTTTACTGAACCATCCTCTCGCTTGGGTTTGACGAGTTCTCCAATGACGGTGCGGGCGCGTGTTTCAGCTTCTTCACCGCGCAAAGTGACTTCACGGGGTAACACTGCGATGAGACCGATTACTTCGGGGAAACTAAGGGCACTGGAAGAACTTCCAAACAGAGGTAATTCTAAGTAAGGTCCCTCTGCATCGTTGTGGACGATGAAAGCTGGAATTCGCTGAATCGCGACAATTGCGTTAATCTCCGGATCGTAAGTATGGCCAATGCCAACAAAAGCGTGATTATGGGTCTGAAAGATGACAGGCAGCCCGCTTTCGATGTAACGATAGGCAATGTCGGCTAGTTTGGCACTGCGTCGACGTTCGAATTGCCGACGATAATCGGCGAGATTTGCATTATCTGGTTGGAGAGGTTCAACTGGAAAGGCGGTATCGATGTGGGTCGAAACATTATCATTTTGGTCGATGTTGTAGCCCGTAGCTTCGATGCCCATTCCTTGAAGAGCGTCTAGCATCTGCCATGCAGTAAGTCCTCGGTCGGCTGGCAGTGGGCGCCCCATTGCCAACCCCGCCTTAGCTAAGTTATTGATTTGCGATGGCAAATACTCTCTTAACCCAAAGCGGGCACTGAAATATCGTGCGATCATCCAAAGTGAGGCTTGGGCGCAAGCGCCAACCTGTGTGTCCTGCTGCATGAATGGCATGCCTTCGATATGGAAAATCTGACCAAGGATATGAGCTTTAAAAGGCGCTACACAATGGACGAACTGACGATCGGCATCCGTGATAGTCGGCGGTAGTAAGGTACGACCCAGTCGCTGCAAATCTGTTGGCCGAATGATCAAATAGCCTCGGTAGGCGGCGGCGTATTTGTGCAACTTGAATCGAGTATGGGGCGGAACGTGAGTCGCAAAAAAATGGATGCGCACGCATCGAGCAGGATATCCCTTAAAGGCCTTGGCATAATATGCCGCAAATTCATCTTGGTAGTCCTTGTCTACATAGGAAAATTCGAAAACAGCTGTGACGCAGGATAGAGGAGGGTTTGCCAGGCGCCTGATGAGGTCAACGGCTGGGGTAGGATTCCCGGCGTATGGAAAGATCGTTTGATCAATCCGTTTTTCGAATGCTGGCGTGCCTAGATATTCGATGACGAAGATCTTTTTCATAACAAAAAAAGAGGCAGTCCAGCCGAAGGGCGGAACTGCCTCAGAAAATTAGACTGAACGGCACTTAGACGAAGACGTGCTGGGAAGCCTTTTCGAGATACTTGGCTCGAGCATGACGATAGGCTTCGATCTCCTTGTAGGATTTTTCGGTTACCGTCTGCCAGTATTGATCCCAGTCGCAGCCTTTGAGTATGTGTAAGACTTCTGCAGAGGAAGGTTTTTTCTCTGGGCTTTGCTTGGGTTGCGCGTTTACGGTATGGTTTTGAATAACAGGCATAGAAACCTCGTGTTAAAACGGCACAAATGTTGCACGCTGTAGAGGGAACTGCAAAAGAGGGAGCAGGTTTTGGACCACGTGAGATAGTGGTGCTGTAGTTGGAAGAGACCGCAGGTTGACAGTTTTTGTCGAATTCGTGAAGCACAAAACTCTCTCTATGAGATTTAGTTGGCATCAAAGAGCGACTTATGGGGGTTTGGGATTCAAATGCCAACAATATCCGATGGTTTGTTCAGCATCATGGTTGGACTCTTGGTTTTTCGAGAATTTTCTTGGGTAACCTATGTTAAGATGTATGGAATCAGAAATCTTTGGAAGAAGAGGGAGGAAGACTACGATCACTGGAAGAAGATACAAAGAATGCTTAACAAGTAGGAATGAGAAGGCGTAGAGAGGGGTAAGCCGACGGGGGCGGGCCGCTGATTGTTGATTCTTGATGGCGTCAGCACGACGCAGAACGCCTCGGTGGACGGTCGGACAGAACGGGGACATTCACTCCCGCTTGAGCACGCGAGTCATGAGGGAAAGCATGGCATCGCTGACTTTCTTGCCTTCGAAACAGATGCGGTAGACCTCGGCGAGAATGGGGGCTTCGAGGCCGCGCTCAAGGCACAGGCCGTGGAAGCTCTCCGTCGTGCTGTAGCCTTCCACGACGGTCTTGCGGCTCGCAATCAGCTCGGCGACGGAGGCTCCTTCGCCAAGCCGACGGCCGAAGTTCCGATTGCGGCTCCAGTCTCCATGGCAGGTAGCCACGAGATCGCCGAAGCCGCTCAATCCGTAAAAGGTTTCCGTTTTCGCCCCTAGTGCGGCGCCGACCCGGATCATCTCAGCCAGGGCGCGCGTGAGCAGCGCTGCCTTGGCGTTGTCGCCGAGGCGCAATCCGTCGCAGCAACCGGCGGCGATGGCGTAGACGTTTTTCAGGCAGCCGCCGTACTCGACGCCGGCAACGTCGTCGCTCGTATAGACGCGAAGTGTCGTGCCGCTCAGCGAGGCCTGCAGATTGACCAGATCCGATGGTTCCTCAACCGAGGCAAGCACCATGGCGGCGGGCAGTCCAAGCGCCACCTCGGCGGCGTTGGTCGGGCCGGTAAGCGCACAGACACGACAATGGGGCAATTCCGCGGCGATCACCTGGGAGGGGCGCAGATGCGAACCGGTTTCGAGCCCCTTGGCCAAACTGACAACCCAGGCGCGGCCCCTCTTCCTTCCCCAGGCAGCGTTGAGCCGGCGACATGTTTCGCGAAGCGCCTGGGCGGGGCAGGCGAGCAGCGTGAGATCGGCCTTGGGAAGATGCGCGGACAGGTCGGCATCCACGCAAATACCTTCGGGCAGCACGACTCCGGGAAGATAATCGGCATTGGCCCGGATCTTCCGAATGGCTTCCGCATGTTCAGGCCTGCGCGGGGCGAGGCAGACGGAATGGCCCTGCCGCGCCAGGTGCACCGCCATGGCAGTGCCCCAAGCTCCGGCCCCGACGACGCAACAGGTCATCGGAGTAAAAATGGCAAAGGGAGGTAAGGAAGCCACTAGTGTAGGGTAGTAAAGGAAATGTCCTAGAATACGTAATTCAATGGCCACAAAAAGGCACGAAAAAGCACAAAGAGAGAAATCTAGTGCTTGATCAACGATAGTTTGCCAACGGAAGGCAAAGTGCAGGCTGCACCGGATATCAGCGATCACCTGAAATCAAACTCACTCTCCAAAGCGCGGACTTAAATCCTTTTTCGCACGAAGTCACGAAGGCGCGAAGGACGGACTTACGATCCTTTTTAACACGGAGAGGCGGCTCTGCCGCCACTGAGGCGCAGCAGCGCCACCGTCCGACCGAGGTGTCTCCGGCACCACCGAGACGAGCAAAGCTCGTCACCGAGGCAGCTCCGCTGCCACAGTGCGCTCTGCTGGCCAGCAGAGCGCCGACTGTCCGACCGAGGCGGCTCCGCCGCGCTATGGATCTTTGGTTACTTCAGGAAGGCGGGGATTTTCTCGCCGGCGATCATGTTCTCGAAGCTTTCCCTGGCGTTGATGAGCTCGAAGGAGCTTCCGTTCACCATGACTTCCGCAGGGAGCGGACGGGCGTTGTAACGATTTGCCATGGAGAAACAATAGGCTCCCGCGCTCATAAAGACCACGTGTTCGCCCTCGCGCACTTCCTGGATCTGGCGATCCCGAGCAAAGATATCCGAGCTCTCGCAAATGGGACCGACAATGTCGGCGACCAGAGCGCGCCGCGTCGTATCGCGACGCAGGGGAAGAATCTCGTGGTAGCTGTCGTACATCGCCGGACGCATGAGATCGTTCATCCCGGCGTCCAGAATAAGAAAGTTCTTTCCGGCGCCGCGCTTGCAGTACTCGACGCGGGCCAAGAGCACGCCGGCATTCCCGACGAGGAAACGGCCGGGCTCGATCAAGACCTTGAGCCCCAGCGGGGCGAGCAAGGGAGTCAAGACCTCGCCATAGGCCTCGGGGGTGAGCGGGCGCTTGTCTGCGGGCTGAGCGGTCCACCATTCTTCCGCGCCGCTGGCCAGGGCATCCCGATAGACGATGCCGATCCCGCCACCGATGGAAATATACTCGATGCCATGCAGCGCCTTGATCTCAGCGGCCAGGGGCACGAGCTTGGCAACCGCCTCGGAGAAGGGGCCCACTTCCGTGATCTGCGAGCCGATGTGCATCTGCACGCCGCGTATCTTCAGGTTCTTGAACTTGGAACAGGCTTCGTAGGCGAGCAGCGCATGCTTGATCGGGATGCCAAACTTGTTGTCGCTCTTGCCGGTGGTGACCTTCGCATGCGTGTGGGCATCGACGTCGGGATTTATCCGGATGGCGATCGGAGCCTTCACTCCCATGAGTCCCGCGATGTGATTGATCCGGGCCAGCTCGGGCTCGCTCTCTACGTGGAAGGCGAAGATCTTCTTTTCGAGGCCCAAGCGGATTTCCGCCTCGGTCTTGCCTACTCCGGCAAAGACGCTGTCCGACAGGTCGATCCCTGCGGCGAGCACGCGGCGAAGCTCGCCGCCGCTCACCAAGTCGAAGCCCGCGCCCAGGTTCGCAAAGTTGCGGAGCACGGCGAGGCTCCCGTTGGCCTTCGCGGCGTAGCAGATCTTCACGTCGAGACCAGCGAAGCTCTGCGCGAGACGATTCAGATTATCCGCCATCGTGGCGGCGCTGTAAACATAGGTGGGCGTTCCGTAGAGCTGTGCCACGGCGGTCAGCTCGACATTTTCGCAATGCAGGGAATCACTGGAATAGCGGAAGTGGTGCATGGCGGTGCGGCAAAAGGAAGAGCCGCGGCAAGGTTTGCCATTCTATGCAAAAAAACCACCTCAAAAAGCAGGTGAACGACCCAGAGTTCGAACAGAAGGTAACAAAGTGTCGCAAGTTTGGCTCCCTCAGAGGCCTCGTTGTCGAATGCACGCAACGTATCCTTTGATTTAGCCCTTCAGAAGAGCGCTTCGTTGTCTTCTGTTAAATCTGAATTGAATGAATGAATTTGGCTGGAGCCCACCGTACCAAGACAAGCGCAGTGGCAGGGCTCATCTCGGACGCCAAAAAAATGTAAAGAACTCGCCGGGGGTCCGAATCACCTTGAAAAGCTGCGCGGATAGGAATGAATCTGTTTTCGTGATACGCTTTCTGCAACAGCTCCTCCACCGGCCCGCGCTCAAGCTGGGTTCGCTGGGTTTGATCCCGCAGAGCCGCTCGCGGCTGCGGAACGAGCGTTTTGCCAGCTATCTTGTCGAAAACAACCGCAAGGCGATCAACACGGACATGCATGACGCGCTGCTGGCCTGGCGCCGCCTCGCCCGCCATGCCTTCATCTTCGCCGCAGTCGGCATGATCGTCTGGGTGGTCTTCGAGAGCGCCCAGGCCGTCGGAGTGTTCTGAGGCAAGAGTGTAAGAGGTGTAAGAGCGTAAGGGAGTAAGTTTCTGAGGCGCTTCGCGCCAAAGCTCGTAGCTCGACGAAGTTGGTGTTATTAAACACGGAGTTCCCGGAGAGCATGGAGGCAAGACATAGAAATCGCCGATCCACCGAACCTTTTCGCGCGGAGACGCGGAGTCGCGAAGAATATCCACCGGGAAGCTACAAGCTAACAGCTACTAGCTTCGAATCCTTACGCTCTTATGTCCGCGCGGCGTCGCTGATCGCTTCGTCCATTTCTTCGTTGGAGAAGACATTTTGGACGTCTTCCGTCTCATCGAGGGCATCCAGAAGCTTGAAGAAACTGCGGGCGGTATCCACGCTGGTTATGGGCACGGTGTTCGTGGGGATATAGGCGATCTCGGTGCTTTCGGTTGTAATGCCGGCCTTTTCGAGGGCGTGCAGCATCTTGTCGAAGGAGTGGATGGCGCAGCGAACCTCGTAACCTTCCTCGGTCGTGATCACATCGTCGGCGCCGGCGTCGAGCGCGATTTCCATGAGCTTGTCCTCCGAGGTCTTGTCCTTGCTAACGAGAAACTGGCCTGCATGGAGAAACTGGAACGAGACGGCACCCGAGACGGCGAGACGGCCTCCGAGTCTTTCGAAGGCGGAGCGAATCTCCGCAGCGGCCCGGTTTTTGTTGTCGGTCGTAACCTTGACGATCAAGGCGACACCACCGGGGCCGTAACCTTCGTAGGTGATATCCTCGTAACTCACGCCCGGCAGTTCGCCGGTGCCTTTTTTGATGGCGCGATCGACGTTGTCGGCGGGCATGTTGGCCTCGCGAGCCTTGAGCAGCAGCGTGCGCAGACGGGCATTGCTATCCGGGCTGCCTCCGCCCGTCTTCGCGGCCAGGGTAATGTCACGGGTGAGGCGGCTGTAAACTTTTCCCTTCCTGCTATCCGTGATGGCCTTGGCTCGTTTGACTTTGGACCATTTGTTGTGACCAGACATGCGCTCTTAGTAAGCTATAAGTGGTAAGGTGTAAGTGGTAAGCGAAACAAAAGAAGCTAGGAGCTAGAATTTAGGAGTTAGAATAAATCTTGCTGCACTGGAAGCAGTGCAGCCGCACTTGGCGTCCCGTCTGCAGGACGCCCATTCTAACTCCTAACTCCTAAATTCTAGCTCCTAATTTCTTTTCGGAGTCAATCATCCCTTGCGGTCTTTTCCAGGCGTCACGTTCTTCACGGGCTTGCCCCAACGGGAGCTTTCAGGGGCAACAGCGGGGGTTGGCTCGTCGTCTTTCATCTTATTGATGATGAGCTGCTGGCCGATCGTGAAGATGCCGTTGATGGTGGAATAGAGCGAAAGCGCGCAGGAAAAGTTGTAGCAGAACAGCGCGAACATGTAGGGCATGAATTTGAACATCTTGGCCTGCATGTTATCGACTGTAGGCTGCGGCGTGAGACGCATCTGGATGATCATGGTCGCGCCCATCAGCACAGGCATGATGTTGATCGGAAGACCAAAGACCGTGGCGATGGTATCGGGGGCGCTCAGATCGGCCGCCCAAAGGAAGGACTGAAAGCGAAGCTCCGCGGTGCTCTGCAACATCGAGAAGAAGCCGATGAAGAAAGGAATCGTGATGAGGATGGGCAGGCAGCCACCCATGGGATTCACCTTGTGCTTCTTGAAGAGCTCCATCGTCTCCGCCTGCATCTTCTGGGGGTTGTCCTTGTACTTCGCGCGCATGGCGGCCATCTCGGGCTGGATCTTCTGCATGCGCTTGGCGGACTTGGACGCGGAAAGCGTGAGAGGCAGAAAAACGATCTTAAGGATCAGCGTGGTGAAAATGATGGCCCAACCCCAGCTGGGCACGCCCTTGTGTACCCAGGTCATCAGCGTGAGGAGGATCTTGCTGAAGAAGGAGAAGAAGCCGAAGTCCATCACGGCGTCCTGGTCCAACTTGAAGATCTCGGCGTTGGAGAGGCGGGTATATTCCTTGGGCCCGGCGTAGAACGAACCGCTGAGTTTGGCTTCACCCTTGGCGGCGAGGACGGGCAGGTCGAAGCGGGCGACACTGGTCATTCCGATAGCGGGTTTGGTGGAGCCGGGGAAGGAGGGCAGCTCGACCCGGCGCGAGACGAGGCTGGAACCCGGCTGATCGGGCGTGAGGATCGAGACGAAGAACTGGTTCTGCACGGAGGCCCAGGAAATCGTCGCGGCCGTCTCGATGAAGGGGATCGGATCCCGGGAACCGAAGCCGACCCAGCTCAGCATGCCGCCGCCTTCGAGCGAGGAGCGATTGACGATGCTGGTCTTGCCGCCGGAGTTGTAGCCATTGCTCAGATACCGGCCATCGTCCTCGGCGTTGAGCGGAGCGGCCGTGCCCACGCTCATCTGGATGCGCGGAAGCG
>JBAZHQ010000094.1:0-12785 GCA_041652235.1 Opitutaceae bacterium
AGGCTTTCTCGTATCCTGCCGCCTGGGCATGAACGATGCGCGGCATAAAGCGGTTGTAGAGATCAAGCCAGTCCACAGCCTTCCAATCGCCGAAGGCATACTCGCGTGAAAACTTGGCGTGGGCCGCCTCGAAGGCGGCGGTCCAGGTGAGGGCGCTGAAATCAGCAGGATCGGGATAAGTGTAGCCGCTGAGCGGAAGGCTTGCGAGGCGCGCAGCCTGGCCGCGGAACCACAGGGTTCCGATGCCGTCACTGACATCGGCCTGAAGCGCATCGCCACGCCCGCGTCCGAGCGAGCTGCCGATGCCCGCGGTGAACGCCAGCATGTCGCTGGTCGGCACGACGACCTCGCCGCCGAACAACAGAAGCCCGTCCCGCACCTCCAAGCGCACCCGTTCGGCGCCTTCCGTGCCTAAAATGAGGGGCGCGTAACTATTCGCCGCCAGATTGATCCAGACGTAGTCGCCCACGCGTTGCTGCCAGGCCGGCGACAGCGGCGACAACGAAAGCTTCTCACTGCAAATGGAGCGATCAACCCACCCGTCGTTGGTGGCATGCATGATCATAACCGAACGGTTCGCGATCGTCTTGAACTCAAATTGGAACGGACCGCCTGACGCTGGAACAAAACGCCCATCGGCGCACGGCAGCAGGCGGGCGGTTGTCGGCGTGGCAGTGCCGGCGGCCCTGGTCCATTCCAGGCCTCCATCGGTCGCCACGATCTTGTCATAGCCGCCGAAACCCGGCGCATAGAGACCGGCATAGATTTCGAGTTCCGCCTGGGTCTTGCTGACAATCGTCGCCGATGTGGATTCCAGCGGTGCCGGGGGTATGAGACCTCGCAGTTGCTGCAGGGCTATGCGCAGGATTTCCCGGGAAACCACCTCGGGAAAGTCGCTTGGTGATGTGGTATTCGACACCACGAACACGCCGAGGCCTTGATCCTTGAGCACCGTAAGCTGCGAACGAAAAACCTGCGTGGCGCCGGAATGACCGAAGTTGGAGCCGGCATAGTCGAGCGCAGAGGTGCCCATCTGAAATCCAAGCCCCCATATGCTGTTGCCATATCCATCAAAGGCGTCGTCCGGATATTGCCGCACCAGCATCTGACGAAACACGGACGGAGCCAGCACGCGCCCGTGGTCGCCGAGGCCCTCGTGGATCAACAGGCGCAGGTAACGCGCCATGTCAGTCGCCGATGATTTCACCGACCCGGCCGTCCCGACATTCACATACTCGGTGGGCATCGCCTGGCCGGCTATAAATCCGGAAGTCCAGGCCGGCGCGTCGTTGCCGAAGGTACTGGCCTCCATCCCAGTTGGTCCAAAGACGAGCTGGCGGCCGTAATCGACGAGCGAAAGCCCGGATGCGTTTTCGATCACGTTTTGCAGCAAAGTGTAGGCGCTGTTGCTGTAAGCCATCATCTCGCCCACAGGGCGTTCGGCATATTCCAGTTCGAGGGAAGCAAGGAGGGAATCGCACCAGCGATCGTTCGGTACTGTTGTCATGCTGCCGTTCAACAGATCGCCGGGCAGCCCGGAGTGATGCGCCAGGATCGAGCGCGCCGTGATCGGCGCGCTGGGGAAACGTTGCTGCACCGTGAAGCTCGGCAGAGCCGCACTCAACGGCGCGTCAAGATCGAGTTTCCCTTCCGTCACGAGTTGCATGATCGACATCGCGGCCATCGTCTTCGTCACCGAGCCGATGCTGAACTGCGTGTCGGCCGTGACCGGTATCGCTTTCGCCGGGTCGCTAAAGCCGAAACCTTCTTGCAAAATAACGCCGTCGCTTTCGACCAGCGCGACGCTCAGGCCGACTACGCCGGTCTCCTGCATCCGCCGACGTACATAGTCGCCCACCAATTGACGCGTCGCTGCGTAGTCCGGCTGCGGCTGCGCATCATAGACCTCGATCAAGGCGATGCCGCCGACGGCCGCGGTGGCGCTGCGCAGCAAGACCGTGTAGGCGCCGGGATTCAAGGTGGCGACGATCGCTGCGTCCTTGCTGCCGGCCGGAAGCGTGGACAACCCCGTCTGGGCGATTAGCGCTGCCGTGCTCACGCTGCCGTCCCAGTTGTCATTCTGGGCGACGATGCCCTGCCCCGAATGCAGCGTGATTTGCGGATCGGCCACCGGGTTCACGATGCCATAGTTGGCCAAGGCGGGCCCCACGCCACGGATCAACACGCGCATCGGCGCGTTGCCGGCCACGACGAAGCCGGCGATGAGGACATCCTCGCCCGCACCGGCGCGGCCGCGTACCGAGATGCCGGTCATCCGGCTGGGGGCGCTCGCCAGCGCGTGCGCATCGAAAACCTCGACCAGCGCCACGCCGCTTGAGCCGTCACTGCTCGCGACGGTCGCGCAGTAGCCGCCCGGCGCCAGCGTCTTGACAATCGCCGCATCCTTGCCACCCGTCGGGAAAAGATACGCGCCGACCTGCGTGAACGCCGACGTCGTGCTCGCGCTGCCGTCCCAGTTATCGTTTGTCGCGATTGAGGCGCTGCCTGCGGACACCTGCACCCGCGGATCCGCGAGGGCCGAGGCCACGCCAAAACTCCGCAGCAACGGGCCTGCGGCGCGCACGATCATGGATTTCGACTCGGTGCCGCCAAAAGCGAAACCGAGGGTAAGCGTTTCCTCGCCGGTGCCGGCGAGCCCGCGTCCGGAGCCGGCTGCAAGCCGGGCATAGCCGGGATCCGCCTGCTCCGGATAACCGAGCGCGCGCTTTGCCGCAATCAGGAGCGGTTTCGTGATGATGTTCGTCGTCTCAGGGGACTGTAAGTTGACCAGGGTCGCCGACGCCGTTTGGTGCACGGAATCGTAATGCATCTCGGTGAGATAGCCGTAGGTGATTCCCCCGTGTCCGAAGCCCACCGTCGTTTCGTATTCGGCGGCCATGCCGTAGCAAATGCCATAGGCTCGCGATTGCATCGTGATCGTTTTCATGTCGGCGCTCGACCGGGCCGAGAGCACCTGACCGGAATAAAGCAAGCGCGCCCAGCGGGCGAGATCCTCGACGGTCGACACCATACCGCCGCAGCCGACGTCCCATGATTGGTTAGTGTCGGTAACATCCAGCGGCGCGTTCCCGGGCACGTAGTCCCAATAGCCGTGCACATAAACGCCCGGGATATGATACAGGTAGTCGTTTTCAGGACCCGGGACGAAGGTGTTGGCGAGCGCCCACGGTGTAAGCAGCCTGTTTTGAATGAACTGGGAGAAGGTCCATCCCTGCGCATTTCGTTTTTCCACGACGAGTCGGAGAATGTAGTAGCCTGTGTCACAGTATCTCCAGGCCGCGCCCGGAGCGAAGTGCACCGGCAGCCGTCGCACGAGGTCGAAAACCTGTGACGGCGTGATTGTCACCTCGGGATGGGCGGCGGTCATCAGGCCAAACTCCTGCGAATCGTTATTGTGATCCGGGAGTCCGCTGGTGTGCGTGAGCAGCATCCGCAGTGTGATGATGCCGGCGTTCGGGATGTCATACTCCGGCAGATACGTGCCAAGGGTCGCGTCGATGTCGAGGCGCCCTTCGTCGCGCAGCATCAATACCGCGGCGGCGGTGAAAGTTTTGCTAACGCTGGCGATCCGGAAGCGATCCGTCGGCTGCAACGCGCGGCCTGTCGACCTGTCGGCCACACCGGCCGCGACGGCGAAATGGCCCAGCGCCGGATCATCGACGCACAGGGCCGAGCCCGTCACGCCTTTCGCCACCACCGCGCCAACCACCGCCTGCAGGCCGGCTTGAGTGTCCGCCCATGCGGAACGCGCGCCGGATAGGACGAGCACGAGAGAGAAGAGAACTCTTTTCATGACGATTAATGCCGATTTGCCTTCAGGAGGAGATGAGATCGATGGGCGATCGAGCCGATGGGGTAAGGCCGCTGAATGTAGATTCAGCCACATACTGCCGGAAATAGCGACAACGAGTCGCTACCCTACGCGCTCTGAAACCGCATTTTCACCACTTCCCGACCGTGAGTCCGAAGTAGCGCTCGGCGTTCTTGTAGCAAATGGCCTCGATGAGTTCGCCGAGGGCGCGGGGATCGTCGGGAATCGCGCCATTTTCCACATCCGAGCCGATCATGCCGCAGAGGATGCGCCGGAAATATTCGTGGCGCACGTAGCTGAGGAAGCTGCGCGAATCCGTGAGCATGCCCACGAAGCGGCTCAGCAGACCCAACTGCGACAGGGCGTTGATCTGCCACTCCATGCCTTCCTTCTGGTCGAGAAACCACCAGCCGGAGCCGAACTGAATCTTGCCGGGGATGTTTCCATCCTGGAAGTTGCCGATCATCGCGGCAAAACTGTAGTTGTCGGCTGGATTCAGATTATACAGCACAACCTTGGGCAGCCTGCCTTCGCTGTCGAGCGCGTCGAGATAGCGCGACAGGCTGCGGGCCTGAGAGAAGTCGCCTATCGAATCCACGCCCGCATCCGCGCCAATAAACTTCTGCAGGCGATGGCTGTTGTTGCGCAGGGCGCCCAGGTGCAACTGCTTCGTCCAGCCGCGCTGCGCATCGAGCCTGCCGAAGAACAGCATCATGAAGGTGGCGAACTTCGTCCATTGCTGGGGAGTGGCGGGGTTGCCAGCTCGGGCCCGCGTGAAGATCGCAGCCGCCTCCGCATCCGTGCAGTGTTCCCAAGGGACTACTTCCAGGCCATGGTCGGAGACCCGGGCTCCGATCGCATGGAATGCGGCATGCCGGCTGTCGAGCGCGGCCAGCAGGTCGTCGAGAGTCTTGATGCCTGCGCCCACGCGTTCGCCGAGCTTGTCGCACCAGGGATTGAAAACCGCAGGCTGGTCCACCGTCAGCGCTTTGTCGGGTCGGAACGTGGGATACACTTTGGTCCTGAGGACCGACTTGGTTATTTCGGCATGGTTCCACAAATCGTCCACCGGATCGTCCGTCGTGCAAACGACCGCCACCTTGAACTTCTTCAGGATGCCGTGCACCGAAAGCTCCGGCTGCGCGAGTTTCTCGTTGGCAAGCTCCCAAATCGTGGGGGCGTTCGCCTCGTTGATGAGAAGATCGATGCCGAAATAGCGGCGCAGCTCGAGATGCGACCAGTGATGCACCGGGTTGCGCACGAAATCGGGCATGGACTTGGCGAACACAAGGAACTTCTCGTAATCGCTCGCATCGCCCGTGATCAGGGCCTCGGGCACTCCGTTGGCCCGCAGGCAGCGCCATTTGTAGTGATCGCCCCACAGCCAGATGCGGGTAAGATTCTCGAAGCGTCGATTCAGGGCGATCTCCGCGGGCGGCAGATGGCAATGATAGTCGAAGATCGGCTGCGGCGCCGCGTGTTCGGAATAAAGCCGCCGGGCCGTGGCGGTCGTCAGCAAAAAATCATCAGGCAGGAAAGGCTTCATGGCGGGGGGATGCTAATTTGAATAATGCATATTTAATGCCCGGGCTACAGACGCGAATAGAGATTGTTCAAAAGATGCTCCGGGATTGAGACCAGAAAAGCAGGCCCGGCCCAACAACCGATATCGCACCCAGGCGCCATGGGAGAACTTGCCTTTGAACAGAGCGATGTTGGGATTCTGAGAACTGTTTCATGCCTAGCGAGAGTCCAATCCCGTCAAAGCCCCGCGTAACGCTCAAAGATGTGGCGCTTGAAGCAGGCGTGCATGTCTCGACCGCCTGGCGCGCTTTAAGCAACGAAACCTACGTCTCGGCGGAGAAGCGTGAACTGATCCGCAAGATCGCCGACAGACTTGGTTATTCCCCGGACCCGATGTTGTCTGCCCTGAGCAGCTACCGGCGCAGCCAGCGTCCGCCCGCCTACAGATCCACCCTGGCCTGGATGAACAATTTCCCGAACCAGCGGGAATGCCTGAATTTGAGCCATATCCACGCCTTCCATGACGGCGCGCGCGCTTATGCGGAGAGCAAGGGCTTTAAACTGGAGGAATTCTGGTTGCAGGAGAAGGGCATCTCCCCGAAGCGCGCCCGCGACGTTCTCCTCGCCCGAAACATTCGCGGCCTGTTGTTCGCTCCGCAGCCCTCTGCCAATACGCAGATCCTCCTGGATCTGAGCGCCTTTGCCTGCGTGACCATCGGCTACTCGCTCACAGAGCCCCGCCTTCACCTGGCGGTGAACGATCAATACTCCGCCACCCTGCTTTCCCTGAAACGCCTTGCCCAGATGGGGCATCGCCGGATCGGCATGGCGACGGTGAGCGACACACTGAAGCGCACACGCCATCACTTCGAATCCCCCTATCTCATTTTCCAGAACTCGCTGCCCGCCTCGAGGCGCATGCCTCTCTTCACCATCGAGGGCCTGAGCGAGGCGCGCACGATCGATCCCTGGCGCGCACGCTTCCTGGAATGGCGGGCCGCCCATCAACCCACCGCCATCATCTGTACGTTCTCGGAAGCCCTCCCCTGGCTCACGGAGGCGGGCCTGCGCGTGCCGGAGGATGTCAGCATCACAACGCTTTCCTGCATGCAGCAACCGGGCTGGGCGGGAATCGACCAGCAGGAGCGCGTCATAGGCGCCCGAGCCATCGAGCTCCTCATCTCCATTTTCCAGGCCGGAGAACGCGGCATCCCGGAGACCCCGCTGCGCCTTCTCGTCGAGGGCAAATGGAAGGACGGCCCCACGGTGTGCAAGATCGGCGAGCCCGCCCAAGAACTGCTCATGGCGCTGGAGTAGCGACAGGCGCCTGCGGCAACTATGGTCGCGGCTGTCGGCTATTGGCTATCGGTTCCGAATAGCTGCGGCATCGCCGCACCCTCTGGAGCAGTGCGGTCACAAAAAAGCCGGCACATGCCGGCCCTTTGTTTTGTTCCTGCAGCCTTGGCCGCGAAACGCGGCCTTATTTAGGTCAGAGACGCTGGAATTATTCTCCTCGCTTCTCGATTCTCGCTTCCAAGAAGCTCACCCCTTCGGCCCGCCCTGGGCGTAATACCTGGCGCGCAGGCGCAGGCCGTTGAGGCGGATGAATCCGGCGGCGTCGCTCTGGTTGTACCAGCTCTTCACCCCTTCCATCGAGGCGATGTTCATGTCGTAGAGCGAGTACTTCGACTTGCGGCCGCAGGTGATGATGTTGCCCTTGTAAAGCTTCAGGCGAACGGTGCCGGTGACACGCTCCTGGCTCTTGTCGATGAAAGCCTGAAGGCACTCGCGCTCCGGAGAATACCAGAATCCGTAATAGACCAGCTCCGCGTATTTCGGAATGAGCGAGTCGCGCAGGTGCATGACTTCGCGATCCATCGTGAGGCTCTCCACCTGACGGTGGCCCTGCATGAGGATCGTGCCGCCCGGAGTCTCGTACACGCCGCGGGATTTCATGCCCACGAAACGGTTCTCGACGAGGTCCACGCGGCCGATGCCGTGCTTGCCGCCGAGCTTGTTCAAGGTCTTGAGAACTCCCGCGGGGGTCATCTTCCGACCGTTCACAGCGACGCAATTTCCCTTCACAAACTCGAGCTCCACGTACTCGGCCTTGCCGGGCGCATCCTCTGGAGAAACGGAAAGCTTGAACATCCCCTTGTTCTTCTTGGTGGTCGGATCGAACCAGGGATCTTCAAGGATGCCTGCCTCGTAGGAGATGTGGAGCAGGTTGCGATCCATCGAATAGGGCTTCTTTAGCGAGGCCTCGACGGGAATCTTATGCGCCTTGCAATAGGCGATCATCTCGGCGCGACCGGGGAAAAGTTTGCGGTATTCTTCGATCTTCCAGGGAGCGATGATCTGCAGGTGCGGGGCGAGCGCCATGTAGGTGAGCTCGAAACGACACTGGTCGTTGCCCTTGCCCGTGGCGCCGTGGGCGACCGTGTCAGCCTTTTCCTTCCTGGCGATCTCAAGCTGGGCCTTCGCAATGAGAGGACGCGCAATCGAGGTGCCCAGGTAATACTGGCTCTCGTAAATCGCGTTGGCTCGGATCATCGGATAGATGAAGTCGCTGGCGAACTCCTCGACGAGGTCGAGGGTGTAATGCTTCGAGGCGCCGGTCTTCTTTGCTTTCTGGGAAAGTCCCTTAAGCTCCTCCTCCTGGCCGATATCGGCGGCAAAAGTGACGATTTCGGCGTCATAGGTCTCCTTGAGCCACTTAACAATGACGGAGGTGTCCAGTCCTCCTGAGTAGGCGAGAACGATTTTCATAGGCAATGGAAGGTATGAGTTGGGCGCCTCACTTGCGGCGCGCTGCGGCAGCCAGGACGGTCATGATGGCTTTTTGCATATGGAGCCGGTTCTCCGCCTGGTCGAAAATGATGGAACACGGGTTGTCGAGCACCTCCTGCGTAACCTCCTCGCCCGGATGGGCAGGCAGGCAATGCATGAAGAAAGCGCCGGGTTTGGCCGCAGCAAAGAGATCGGTCGTGACCGAGTAGGGAGCGAGCCTCTTGAGGCGCCTCTTCTCCTCCTCTTCCTTGCCCATGCTCACCCAGACATCGGTGTACACCACGTCGGCATCATGCACCGCCTCATAGGGATCGGTCGTGAACTGAAAACCGCCGCTGGGAAGGCCGCTGTCCGCCAACGCCATCTCTATGTTGGGACCGGGCGCATACCCTTTGGGCCCCGAGAGCGCTATCTTCATTCCGAGAAGGTTCGCGCCGATGATCCAGGAATTGGACACGTTACAGGCCGTATCCCCCAGGAAGGCGATCTTGCGCCCCTTGAGAGAGGCAAGAAGGTTACCCCGCTTGCCACCCCAGCGCTCAGCCAGGGTGAAAGCATCGGTATACATCTGGCAGGGATGGAGAAAATCGGTAAGGGCGTTGATAACCGGGATAGAGCCCGCCGAAGCAAGCCGTTTGACATCACGATGGTCATAGGTGCGCACAATCAAACCGTGCACATACCTGGAAAGCACCTTCGCGGTGTCTTCAATGGTCTCGCCACGGTCCAATTGGATGTCGCTGCGATTCAGGAACAGAGGATTACCGCCAAGCTCACGGATCCCCACCTCAAATGAGACACGGGTGCGGGTGCTGGACTTCGAGAAGATCAGAGCCCAAGTCTGGCCAGCCAGGGGTTGCGGTCCACGACGACCACGCTGCTGCTTGTACTTGCGGGCAAGCGTAAAAACTTCGCCGATCTCTCGCGGCTTGAAGTCGGTCTCCTGGAGGAAGTGTCTCATGGGGAAAAATGGTGACTATACAGGGATGAAAATCCTGTTCGAGTGAAAACTATGTCTACTATTGGGAACCGTATCTGGGGAACCTTCTGCATATCCCCTGGGGGATAGAGCCTTCTCCGGCACTCCGAAAGCAGGCCGTAAGCCAGGTTGGAAGTCAGCTCAAGACGTTTAAGATCGGGCTCTTATCACCGATCTGACGATCTCCACCGACTTCGCCAGCTCCTCTCGCGTGGCATTGAGCGGCGGCAGGAGGCGGAAAACGTTGTTACCTGCGGCCGGCGCAAGCAGGCCCGCCTCACGCAGGGCGCCAATGACCGGCGTCGGATCGGAACTGAGTTGAACGCCGACCATAAAGCCGCGTCCGCGAACACCGATGATTTGTTTTGGGAATTCCCTGGCGAGGGCCTCAAGGGCCTTCTGCCACGGTTTGCTCTCCTTGCGCACATGTGCCAGGAGATGCTCGTTCTCGATCACATCGAGCACGGCCAGCGCGGCGGCGCACGCAAGGGGTGTGCCGCCGAAGGTCGTCCCGTGCGAACCGGGCTGGAACAGCTCCGCCGCATTCTCACGCACCCACATGGCGCCGATGGGCACTCCGCCCCCAAGCGCTTTGGCCATTCCGATGGCATCGGGTTGGATGCCAGCCTTTTCAAAGGCAAAGAAGGTGCCAGTGCGTCCAATGCCGCACTGCACTTCGTCGAGCATCAGCAGCAGGTTGTTCCGGTTGCAGAGATCCCGCAGACCTTGGAGGAATTCCGTGGTGCAGGGCGTCACGCCGCTCTCGCCCTGGATCGTCTCGATAAAGATGGCGGATGTATCCTCGTCCACCAGATCGGCGAAACTCTTCAAATTATTGATCTCTCCAAAAACAAAGCCGGGCACCAGCGGACGGAACCCCTTCTGGATTTTCTCCTGGGGCGTGGCGCTCATGCTCCCGAAAGTGCGCCCATGGAAGGCATCCTTGGCGCAGATGATCTTGATGCACTTGCTTTCGACGCCGGCCTTTTTTTTGCCATGCAACCGTGCGAGCTTGATCAGCCCTTCGTTTGCCTCGGCGCCGCTGTTGCAGAAAAACACACGACCCGGGCCGGCATAACCCACCAGCCTCCTGGCAAGCTCTCCCTGATTGGGATTGCGGAAAAGGTTGCTGACATGAATGAGTTCGCCCGCCTGCCGTTGCACCGCGGCAACCCAGTAGGGATGACAATGCCCGAGCGCGCACACTGCGATGCCCGCAGTGAAATCGAGGTAGGACTTGCCTTGATCGTCCCACACCCGGGCGCCTCGTCCGCGAACAAGCGTGATGGCAGGACGCGCATAGTTCTTCATGACATGCGCGTCGTACAGATCGGCTACGCTGGTGCGAACGATTGTGGGCTCCATTGGAATATTCGGTTTTTGATTTTATTGTTCGCTATGAGAAACGGTACAGCCCGCCTTAAATGCCAAGGATCATCGCTTGTCTTCGTGGTCTGGCCCCCTGTTCCCGCTCCGCAATTTCCAGGAGCGAGAATTGAAAATCCGGGATTCATCACCCATGCACGATCTCCGTGCCTATGCCCTTGTCTGTGAAGATTTCGAGCAGAAGGCTATGCGGCAGGCGTCCATCGATGAAGTGCACCCGCTGCACGCCTTCCTGCAAGGCGCGGATCGCGCTGGCGACCTTCGGACGCATGCCCTTGTCGATGACGCCCTTCTTTTTGAGTTCATCCACCTGGCCGATCTTGAGCGTGGAGATGAGCGACTCCGCATCCGAAGGATCGGCAAGCAACCCGGGCACATCGCACATGTAAACGAGCCGCCGGGCTCGCAGCGCGCTGGCAACGCGGCCGGCCGCTGTGTCGGCATTCACGTTGTAGGGCTTCCCATCGTTCCCTTCGGCAACCGGGGAGATCACCGGTATGGCGCCATCCATGATCTCCTTCTTGATCACCTTCACCTTGACCTCGGTGACATCGCCGACGTAACCGAGATCCACCTCGTTGCCGTCGTCATCCACCGTGAGTTTCTGGCAGATAAGCACGCTATCGCCCGGAAGGCCGCTGGGTTTGCCACGGGCGAGCGTGATAGCCTCGCATACGTCTCGATTGACGATCTGGTCGAGGGTATTTTTCACAATCTGCACTGTGGCCTCGTCGGTCACGCGCAGACCGTTGATAAAATTGGATTCTAATCCCGACTCAGCCATGGCCTTCGTGATGGCCTTGCCGCCGCCGTGCACGACGACGACGTTGATTCCCACCGCGGCCAGAAACGCGATGTCATAGGCCACGCGATTGCGAATCTCGGGATTGGGATCGTCCATGAAGCTGCCGCCATATTTCACGACAAAGGTGGAACCGCGGAAATCCTGGATATAGGGAAGTGCCTCAAGGAGGACCTTGGCTTTGGCCGTAATGTCTTCGACGTTCATGGGCGCTTCAATTTACGCGCCGCCTTGCGGCCGCGTTGCGGTGGGAGGGATGGGTCACAACATTCACGAGTCGTTCTGTGGTAAATCGTGCTGATGCTCTAGCGCACCCTCGCCGTGTTTTTCCATAACATTTTTCGCGTAGCGCCACAAAAAAGCCGTTCTCGTTGTTTTAGACCTTCCCAGAAAACTGATAATTCCACGCTCTTTCCGATCTCCGGACTCCGATTTACAGTTTGGAACTCACCGTTTGGAGCCTTCTATCTTCTGCCTTTCTCGACTTCTCCTATAAAAAACGCTTCACTCCGCGCCCCGCGCCGCTCACTTCTGCTTACTGTGCCGTCCACGAATCTTACCTTCTCCTCCAGTGAGACCCATCGTCAGTGGCTCGCGTCCCAGGCAGCGCTTCCAGCGGGCTTCCGCGTTGGCACTGCTCGTTTCGACTTTGTGCCGCGCGAAGCGCCCAAACCGGCTAAGATGACGCTCACGCTCATCGCTCTCGATCGTCCGTCTCCCGATTTCGCCGCTGTCTTCACGAAGAATGCGTTCCCCGGAGCCCCTGTCATCGTGGGCCGGAAACGTTTGTTGGAGCCCGCGCTCGGCGCGATCCTGGTGAACAACAAGATTTCCAATGTCTGCGCTCCGGGCGGCGTCGAAACCGCGGAACGCATCTGCGCCGAAGCAGCCCGTCTTCTTGGCCTCGCCCCCTCGCAGGTGCTGCCCAGCTCCACCGGTGTTATCGGCTGGGCCTTGCCGGAAACGTCCATGATCGCGGGCCTCCCCAAGGTTGTCGGCGCTCTCAGGGGCGCATCGGTGATGCCTGCCGCGGAAGGCATCGTTACGACCGACCTGTACCCGAAGGTGCGCAGCGCAGTACTGGGGGCCGGACGCATCGTGGGAATTGCCAAGGGTGCCGGCATGATCGAGCCCAACATGGCCACGATGCTCGTGTACATCCTTACCGACCTCGTCGTGCCGCGTGAAACGCTTCGCGACATCCTTCGCCGCGTAGTCGAGACAAGCTTCAATAGCATTTCCATCGATAGTGACACGAGCACCTCGGACACTGTTGTCGCAGTCTCATCAGGACGCGTGCCCTGCCCCGATCTTGCTGCATTTGAGAAAGCCCTTTCGACAGTGTGTCGCGATCTTGCCGAGGATGTGGTGCGTAACGGCGAAGGAGTGCGCCATGTCATCCGCACGAAGGTCTCCGGCGCTCCCAGTTACCCGATCGCACGCACCCTGGCCAAAGCCATCGTCAATGCCCC
>JBAZHQ010000095.1:0-12551 GCA_041652235.1 Opitutaceae bacterium
GGCGAGCTCTTGATAGTCCGTGTTTGTGATCCGACCGTGTTTCTTGATCCATGCAACCGCGAGCAATTGACGCTCATTCAACTCGAACCCGGCCAGCACCTCGTCCGTGAGCCAATCACGCCAGAGGGTGAGGACGAACGAGCCCTGCCGCAGTTCGAAGTCGGGCGCGGGCAGGCCGACGTCACGCGGCACGAGCCCCTTACTCTCGCTTACGCTCTTAAACCCTTACGCTCTTATTTCCCTGCCGCGCGGCGGAGGCGGTCGTTGATCGCATCTGCAAGGCCGGTGCCCGTAGCTGTTTCGGCATGGATCTTCCTGAAACCGGAGGCATCCAGGTCGCGCAGCATGCCGAAGAGCCGGCGGGCCGCACCGCGCAGGTCGCCGTGGGCGTCGAGCCAGGACACATTCTTAGGGCATCTTCCTGCGGGTTTCGCCAGAAGGAGCCAGGCTTCGTCAGCCGGGGCAGTCTGCCAGGGGCGACCCTGTAAACTCGCATGCAACACGATGGGGGTTCTTGGACTGTAGTGACGCTTGAGAAGTCCGGGAGCAACCTGCGGGGCGGACGTTTTCGCTTTGATTGCGCCCACTGCGACGGGCAACCCGAGAACAGCCTCGATTGACCTGCGATCGATCAGACCCGGGCGCAGCAGGCGCGGTGACTTGGGGTCGCGCAGATCCACAATGGTTGACTCGAGTCCGATGGCGCATGATCCGCCATCGAGGATATGCCTGATTCGTGAGCCCAGCCCCGCCTTCACATGCTGCGCGGTCGTGGGGCTCACATAACCGAATGGATTTGCGCTCGGAGCGGCAAGAGGCCGGTCGCACTGCTTCAGCAGGCGGCGGAACAAGGCATGACCCGGCATCCGGATGGCGACGCTTGGCAGCCCCGAGGTGACGATATCGTCCACGGTTGCCTTCTTGGGCAGCACCAAAGTGAGGGCTCCCGGCCAGAAGGCATTCGCCAGCTTTCGAGCGGCTTCATTGGACTCGGCAAGCATCTCAAGCTGGCTCCACGAATGGATGTGGACGATCAGCGGATCGGCGGTGGGACGGCCCTTTGCGCGGAAGATGGCGCGGCAGGCCTTCGGGTTGAGCGCATCTGCGGCGAGTCCATAGACCGTCTCCGTGGGCACCGCCACCAGTTCGCCGCGCCGCAGAGCGCAGGCGAGGCGAAGCACATTGGAAGGTGTCCCGCGATAAATGCGGGCGGGCTTTCGATGTGCTTTTGTGGCGCTCATTGGGCTCGAAGGCGTATTGAACTGCGAAGAAACGAAGAAGCAAAGATCGGATTCAAGGCCTATTAACCACGGATCACACGGAAAACACGGATCGATCATCCGCACCTTGCGTCCGTGTTGTCCGTGTGATCCGTGGTTAATAGGATCGAAGTCCGACCTTCGTGATCTCCGTGGCCTCCGTGTTAACAATGCCTTTGGGAAAGCGGAAAACAAAAAGGCCGGAGCGGGGAGCTCCGGCCGGAAAGGGAGGAATGAGCTTCGCCTTACTGGGCGAGCAGCATATTGCGGGCACGCTTGAAAGTCTTGGTAACGGCGCGCTGCTGCTTGGCGCAGAGCCCTGTGTACTTGCGCGGGAGAATTTTGCCGGTGTCGGTGATGTAGCGGAACATCACGGGCGTCGAGTGAAAGGGGATCTGCTCAGGCGTAAGGGATTGCTGCGGCTGTTCGGTCGTACTCATGTTTAAAAAGTGGAGGGGTTAGCGTGCTCCGGGGGTGAGGCTTGTCAACAGGCTTTTTGGCAACCGATTAAGTTATTGTCGGGCAGTTTTTAACAAATCTAGGCATAATATATCAGCAGTTTTCGGCTTACGGAGTGAACGCATTGCGCCCATCTGTGCAGGCTGCATGCTGTCGTGGTTTTGCTTCGCAACTATAAACTCCGGCAACACGAGGCGGCAAATCGTAGCTGCCACATGGATCTTCCGATGATAAAAAGTAGCCCTCACTAACCCCTCGGCATCTCAAAACGGAGCACAAACAGTAAATACCATATTTGTAGTTTGTTATAAAACAACTACTTCAGTCGGATTGGCTTTCTAATTTGACGTCAAAGGTATGCTGGCCGTTCGGGTCAAAATGAGATTTGTCGAAGCCGTCGATCAGTTTGATCGGCCGAGTACGAAGTTGTCCTGTTTTGCGCAGTTCGAGGCAGAACTTGTAGAGCGTATGATCGTCTTCGGTAATGAGGAATGCAATGTCCTGCTGTTTCGCCTGTCCGAGGATTTTAAAATCGTCCTTGAGTCGGTCACGCGAAACGTTGGGCGTACCCTTGAATTTGGTGAAATCGAGCTCCGCAGCCGTCATCGCATCGGGCAGATTAAAAGGAAGTGGGATGAAGGTATCGAGAGGAAGGTCAGTGACGGGTTGCTTTAGGTGAAATTCCGATGCCGCAATTGTGGAAAGGAACATCGGTACGCTCTCATCGATGAAATGCTTGTAGTACTGAACAGCAACCGCGTGTTGGGGGCGATTTGGGTCCACGAAGGAAATCAAGAAACTCGTATCGAGCAGGACACCATCAGCCATAATTGCCTCCGCGTAATTCCTCGACCCAAGCTCCACTGCTAGAAACGTCGCTCCATGCCTTGGCTCCTTTGTCGAACAGGGTTTGGAGGCCGGCGTCATCCGCCTTCGGTCCGTAGGCGCGGAGGTCGATCAGCCTGTAATCTTTCAATTCTCCTGTTTTCGGATTCTGCTTCGCCGCGACATGGATGAGCGCCTTGTGAAAGACCAGATTTTCCCTCTGTCCCCGGATCTGGTCCTCGGTGGCGTCGATGATCACGGTGTCCTTGGTATTCCGGAGTCGCAGGTGGACGTTGGGATTCTGTGCGCCACCCCAGTCGATGATTTCTCCGATCAAGTACCGTTCAACTTGCACCCAGACGGACTTCTCCTCCTTGCGATAGTTCGACTCCCTTGAGATGGTGACGGTCCTGAAGGCTCCGCTGGGGCTCCTCACGACAAAGTTGAGAGACGGTTCCATCTGTGCGCGTTCCTGCCACTTCAGCACGATCTTCGCTCGGGCGGGGTCGATGTCACCGATGCTGGCGGGATCGACAATCTTCGCCGAATCGATGATGAGCGATGAAAGGAGGCCTACGGGAATCAGCACGCGCAAGAGATAAGACCCTTCTTCGATCTGAACTTGTAAGTCGTTGAGAACAGCCTTGCCATCGCTGCCCTGCACGTACTTCTCCACATCGTCGTTATATTCCGCGAAGCGAGAAAACGGCACGCCCTCCCTTGCCGAGATGGATTTCCCTGCGACTTTGCCACTAAGGGCGAATTCAATGACCTGAGGCGTGCTCATGGAAGTGATTTTAAACTCCAATATGCCGCCAGGGGAAGGCTGCGCAAGCACCTTGTGGTTGCCCCAAACGGGAACTGTCTCATTGAAGAGACAGCAAACTGCAATTCAGAGCATTATGCCGAGAACCTGAACAGACGGGCGAAGCTATTCTCAATGCCGTCCCCCATTGTCATTTCCTTAGAGGCCGCTTGTCGATTCGTTCGGCTGGCAACGGGCTTTGACGCGCCGTTTCCCGACGTGGGATCTGCTTTGGCCCACATGGGATATGTGCAACTCGATCCGTTGAATGTCTGCGGTCGCATGCACGATCTCATCCTACGCAACCGGGTGATCGGGTATCGGGAAGGAGGCCTGCTTAGCCACGTGCACCGGGCATCGCGACCGGGCTTCGAACATTTCCTCCCGGGGCAGGGGATCCTTGTCGCATTTCCCCGGGAGGCGTGGCGTTTCCTGATCCCCCACATGCAGCAACGGCGCGCCCAGGTGCGCGGCTATGCGGGCAGGTTGTCGGCTGAGGAAGAAAGGCTGGCGCAATGCATACTGGCTGAAATCAAGGAGCGCGGCCCGCTGCTTTCCGACGATTTGGCGCATTACGGCAGCGCGAAATCCGCCTGGGGTCGGCCGGGGCGCGCCGCAAAAACCGTGCTCGACAAGCTGTTTGCCCATGGACGGGTGCTTATTGCGGAGCGGCGGTTATTTCGCCGCGTGTTCGACCTTCCCGAGCGCGTTCTTCCTCATCAGGTGCTTGCCCAGCCGGATGCATCGCTGGAGGAATCGACGCGCTGGAACGTGCTCATGCGCTTGCGACAGCGACGGCTGGTCGCCTTGAAGAAGGCCGAGTTTGCGTTGGTGGAAGACTGCGTGCATTCGATCAAGGTGAGTGGCTGTCCGGCACTGTATTGCCTTAAGGATGATTTGCACCTTGTCGAACAGGCGGCGCGTCTTCCGAACGGCGAGAAGGGCAAGCCGCTGCTTCTGGCGCCCCTCGATCCTGTCATCTACGACAGGAAGCTTACCGAACGTCTCTGGAACTTTACCTATACCTGGGAAGTTTACACCCCGGCGCATAAACGCGTGCGAGGTTACTACGCCCTGCCGGTTCTTTCCGGGATCGAACTCGTGGGTCATGTCGAACCACGCGCGGATCGTAGCAAGGGCAAGATAACCTTAATCTCAAAGAAAATCCGCCGCGGCCACAGCACATCCGCCGCGGTGCGGGAACTCGGGCAATTTCTCGGATTAGCCAAATTAGCGTAGCCGCCGATTCCATACAGATATCACCGCAGAGACGCGGAGAGCGCGGAGTTGCGATCTGCAAGAGGCTAAGAGCATAACGCGTTCACTGGGTATTGCAGGAGAACAATTCATTTTGGAGTTGGCGAAGCACGATTGGATGCCACAACTTCCCGCTGGCAATGTGTCCCTGTAGCTCAAGTGGATAGAGCACCGGTTTCCTAAACCGGGTATTCCGGTTCGAGTCCGGGCGGGGATACCACTTTTCTAAATTCGAAAAGTGCCCCGTCGTAGTCTCGCAGAGCGAAGGCGGGCAAAAACCAGCAGCCAGAGGCCAGAAGTTAGAAGCCAGACTAACCGCAAGCTTACAGCCAAACGCTTTACGCGGTTGATCTTTCGAAATTCGAAAAGTGACTCGCCCTCTTCGTGCAAGGCACGGGCCTGCCCGGCGTAGTCCCGCCTCGGGACGAAACCGGGAGCGAAGTCGAAGGGACCGTTTTTCGTCTGGATTCCGGCCTCGGGCTGCTGGATTCTGCTCGCCGATCCATGGACCTTTCCACCTATCGCCAGTTCATGACCGAGCTCGCCCTCAAAAGCGGCGAGTTCATCAAGCCTTTCTTCGCCAATCCCGATCTCGTCGTGGAGATCAAGAGCGACGACACTCCGGTGACCCTCGCTGACAAGGGGGCGGAGGAACTCATGCGGCGCATGATCCGCGAACGTTTCCCCAGTCACGGCATTTTGGGCGAGGAGTATGGACCTGAGCGGCTCGATGCGGAATGGGTGTGGGTGCTCGACCCGATCGATGGCACCAAGTCGTTTGCCACCGCGTGTCCGCTTTTCGGCACGCTCATCGCGCTTCAACACAAGGGGCAGCCCGTGCTTGGCGCGATTCATCAGCCGGTGATGTCGCAGCTCATGATCGGCGACGGGCATACGACGGAGCTCAATGGACGTCCGGTCAAGTGCCGGGCCACGAAACGCCTCGCGGATGCCACATTTCTGACGAGCGACATGCTTAGCCCGGCCAAATATCAAAATGGCGCGGCTTTCAGTGCCCTCTGCTCGAAGGCCAGGCTCGTGCGCACCTGGGGCGATTGTTATGGATACCTGCTCCTCGCAAGCGGATGGGCGGATGTGATGGTGGATCCCATAATGAATCCCTGGGATATCGCCGCCCTCATTCCCGTCATGCGCGGGGCCGGCGGCATCATCGCCGATTGGCAAGGCAAGGATCCCGTGGGGGCCGAGTCGATCGTGGCAAGCACAACCTTGGAGCTGCACGACGAGGTCATTGCAGGCTTGAATCCCTGATGTTTGCTCCAGTTAGGCGATTTTTATGACTGATTTGGATCTTGCTGCGCTTGTGACTGTCCGGTCTGAGGTTGTCCGGGGTCGAAATTTCACCTTTCACTTCGGGCATTAGTACCTTTTAGTCTGCACTTTCCTGTCATGGCGTTCTCCATATTCACGACCAACAAAAAGGCGATTCTGTCGCGTTGTCGCGATGATCATGCGACAAAGATGCGGCTGAAATACGCGCCTTACTATCTCGCCATGGAGTCCCATCACGGGACAAATATCACTCTCGACGGCAAGGAAATGATCATGCTGTCGAGCAACGATTACCTCGGGCTTTCGTTTCACCCCAAGGTGCTTGAGGCCTCCCGTGCCGCCGTGTCCAGGTGGGGCACTTCGACGACGGGCGCACGTTCCTCCAACGGATCCCGCACCTATCACGTTGAACTTGAGGCGAAGCTGGCCGAGTTTCTGGGGCGCGAAGCCTGCCATGTGCATTCCGCAGGGTATCTCTCCTGCATGTCGAGCGTGGCCACCTTTGCCCAGAAGGGCGACATCATCTATGCGGACAAGAATCTGCATTCCTGCCTATGGGATGGCATCCGCCTCACGCTCGCCATGGTTGAGCGCTTTTCCCATAACAATCCCCAGGATCTGAAGGAGATCATTTCCCACTCCAATCCTGAAGCGCCCAAGATGATTGCTCTGGAGGGCGTTTATTCCATGGAAGGCCATATCTGCCGCCTTCCGGAGATGGCCAAGATCGCGGAGGATCACTCGGCGTTCACGGTGCTCGACGATGCGCACGGATTTGGCGTTCTCGGGCGCCAGGGCCGCGGGACGGCCGATCACTTCGGGCTGAACGACAAGGTGGACGTCGTCTGCGGTTCGCTGTCGAAATCGCTCGCCAGCACGGGTGGCTTTGTCGCCGGTTCGCGCGAAGTGATCGAGTTCATGCGGACTCATTCCAAGCAGACCATTTTTTCGGCCGCGCTCTCTCCCAGCCAGGCGGCGACGGCCATGACGGCGCTCGAGGTATTGCAGACGGAGCCGGAACATCATGAGCGCCTTTGGGCCAACACCAGGAAGTATCGCGCCATGCTCAAAAGCCTGGGACTCGACACCTGGGAGAGCGAGACGCCCGCCGTGCCGATCGTGCTGGGGTCCAAGGAACGCGTTTATCCCTTCTGGAAGGCCCTTCTCGAAAAGGGTGTTTTCACCGTGATGTCGATCGCTCCCGCGGTGCCTCCCGGCAAGGATCTCATCCGCACCGCCATATCGGCCAGGCACACCGATGAGCAGCTCGAGCGCATCGCCGAGGCCATGCAGTACGCGATGAAGCGGCTGTGAAGTGCTGAAAAGGCAGGAAGCTAGGAGCTAGGAGTTAGGAGCTAGAATAATTCCAGCGTTTCCGACCTGAAATGGGAAGCTGGAGGGGTGGTTAACTGCGAAGAAGCGAAGAAACAAAGAAACCCAAATCTATGGGGCGTCCTTTGTTTCTTCGTTTCTTTGCAGTTAAAATAAAGTTTCAGGCTGAAAGGCTGGTGCGGATCGTGGCGGCGGCTTCGGCCCAGGTTGGTAAGGGTCGCTGAGCGGCTTCGGACGCCAGGCGCTGCCAGAGTGAATCGTCGGAAACGATCAGGCGCAGGGCATTCTGCCAGGCCGAAGGGTCATTGGCCGGCGTGGCAAGGCAGGCGCCGCCGCGCGCGTTTTCCATGAGGACGGGAAGGTCGCTGCACACACAGGGCACGCCGCGCCAGAGCGATTCGAGGAGAGGCAGTCCACACCCCTCGGCGAGCGTCGGGAACACAGTGGCGCGAAGGCTCGAATACAAGGCGGCGAGAGTCTGGTCGCCAAGATCCTCGTGGTAGTGGAGCTGAGGATATTTGCGCCCGAGGGTGCGCAGGCGCTGTGCGATGGGCTTGCCAAAGTGGGGATTCACACGACCCGCGAAATGGAGCTCGAATGCGAGTCCCTCGTCCCACAGCAGGGGGCAGACGTCGAGGAGCAGGGTCTGGTTTTTGCGCGGCTCCAGAATGCCCACGCAGAGAAGAGCCGGAGGGGTCGGTGGTGTTGTCGGTGGTCGGGTCGCGCGGGGCGCCTCGTTGAAATCCGCACCAAGCGCGAGCACGTCGACCTGCGGCGGATTCTCGATGCCCTGCCAGCGCCAGAATCCCAGGAGTTCATCCCTGCTCGCCTGGGATACGGCCCACACGCGGTCGAAAGAGGCCAGCATCTTCATGTATTCCGGGTGGCGGGCGATGCTTTGGGGCCAGGTGATTGCCGGGTGCTTGAGGGGGATGGCGTCGTGGAAAATAGCCGCCGTCCTGCAGAGGCGGGAGCGAAGGAAATCCCAGAAGCCGGGACGCTCGGTCTCGCTGAAGAGTTCCGCTGTGACGAACCAGTCTTGCCTCGAAAGCCCGGAACGGTCCCATCGATTCCAGACCACCTGCGTCGCCGCTTCCCCGAGCGCGCGGCTCAGGCGCTCGCTCACGCGCATGAGCCCCGAGCGATGGCCTTGCCTGCCGGTCTTGGTGGAGTCGAAGAAGATCATGAATGCGATTTTTAACCACGGAACACGCGGAATACACGGAAACAGATACTAGATATTTGGGGCTTGGGGTTCCTTTTCGTGTGATCCCTACACTATCTCTGAGTCTGTTGTTTTCTTGCGTGCATCTTTCTTTCAGGAGTTCTCAAGAATTTCTAATTCAGGATTTTAACAGAAGGTAACGAAGCGCTTTTCTGAAAAACCGCATTAAAGGATACGTTGGTTGCGTTCATCACCGAGACCTCTGAGGCGGCATGACTTGAGACGCTTCGTTGTCTTCTGTTCAATCTGAATTGATTGGTTGAGTTTGGTTGCGGCCCCGCCGCTTCAGGTGTTCCGTGGCTAAATGGTTTTTCTGAGGGTTGGAGCTGATAGCTGACGGCTGACTGCTATTGGGCCGCCACTGCGGCCTCGAACAAGGCGTGAAGGCGGGCGGCGTTTTTGTGGGCGTCGTAGTTTTCCTCGACCCAGGCGCGGGCGCCTGTGCGGAGCCGCTCACACAGGACATCGTCCGAGCGCAACAGGGACAGCGCGGTTACCCAGGCGTCGGGATCGTCAACCGGGGCGATCAATCCCGTCTCGCCATCGTTGACCGCCTCGGTGGTGGCGGCTTCGGGAGAGCTCACAACGAGGGCGCCGGCGGACATGGCTTCTGGAATGACATTGGGCAAGCCGTCGCGGTCGCCGCTGGGTGCGATCACGCCGGTATGCAGCAATACATCCGCCCAGGCCAGTTCCTCCCAGACCCTGGCATGGCTCAGATGCCCCATGAAACTCAAACGAGGGAAGAGGCCGAGGTCACGGGCCTGTGCTTCCAGCGAGTTCCTGAGTTCGCCGTCTCCAACGATGCGGGCCTCGAAGGAGATATCGGCGGCTTGGAGCGCGGCGCAGATCTGCAGCAGATGATGCAATCCCTTCTTGGGAACGAGACGCGCAATGCAAATGAGCCTGATGGGGGTACGGTCGCTGCGCAGCGGCTTGAAGACGGGCCATTGGGTTAGCCCGCGGCGGATGCAGTGAATGCGCTCCGCGGGCAGCCCCCGTGCGATGAGCGAGCGGCGACCCATCTCGGTCGATGTGTGGATGAAGGCGGCGTATTCGAGCTTTTCATTCAGCCACCAATCGCCGCCATGCTCGTAGATGTCGTAGGCATGAGCGGCCGCGCTATAGCAGTGTCCATCAAGTCGCCAGAGCAGCCAGGCGGCAGTAGAGGGGGCGCCGCCCCATGCGGCGTGGATGTGTCCGGGAGATTTCCTGCGGAACTGCCCCGCGTACAGGCAGGCGAAGCCGGCGCCGAGCATGTTTTCCCAGAAGTTGAGCCATGAGGGCGCCCTGCGCGAGCGAAGGCCGTGGAGCAGCTGCTTGAGCACCTCCCAACGCCGCGCCCCTTCGTACGGAATCATCCAGAAGAGAGTCAGGAGCCGCCATTTATTGAATGGTTCCACGTGAATTCCGTGGAATTCACCGCCGCCGCCCCAGAGCGAGTGAATGCGCAGCTTCACACCACGCGCCTTCATGGCCACGATCTCGCGTTGCATAAAGGTCTCGGTGGCCTTGGGAAAGGTCGTGAACAGGTAAGTGATGACTGGCTGCGGCATCGAGCTGTTCACATTTTATCCGTTCGGCCGGAGCGCGAGGCAATCTTGAATAAGCCCGAGATCCCACGGATGGAATAGCCACAAAAAGGCACAAAAAACTCATTAGTGAATTCCATACCAAAGATGCGCCTATAGGCGCACTACGATCTCGGTCGAAGCCACGGACTCTTTTCGTACTACAGTATTTACAATTCATCTCAGGCTGAGAGGAAATCCGAGACGGACAGAACCGATCCCCAACCATCCAATCCATTCTCGCGCAGTGACGCAGTGGCGCAGAGTGACGCCGACCTCCGATCTCCGACTTCCCTGCTGACTCTGGCTTCCGGCTTCTGGCATCTGGCCTCTTTGGTTGCGGCTCTGCCGCGCTATGCCTTTTCGTGGCTATTCTCCGCCGGTTTCCGGCTCCGGCTACAGTCCCAGTTTGCTGCCGAGCCAGCGGAAGGGGGTGCTGAGGCGCCAAGTCAGGGTGGCCTGCATGGCGGCGATGCGGGCTTCACGGTGCTGCACGATCTCGCCCAGCCGCGCGACCTCGGAGGCGTACTCCGACTGCAGCGCATGAAGGGTCTTCTCAAGGTGAGCGCATTGCGCATCCAGTTCTTCGATGCGTTTTTGTCGGGCTGCGATGAAGCCCTCGAGATTGGCGACATGCTGATCGGTGAGCCTCTGTCGTTCCTGCGCTGTCCGCTCGAGGTTGTCCGCATGGCGGCGCACGTCGCCGAGTTCCAGCAAAGTGGCGGCATGAGTTTCCTTAAGGTGGGCGAGTTCCCTGATGGCCTGCTGTTGCTCCTCGAGCACCGAGAGGTAGGGAGCGAGTTGCTCTACGGCCTCAGAATCCCAGGCATCGGGCAGGCGGTATGCCAGATTCCTCAGATACAGGCCGGCATCGCTTTCGCAGGAGGCAAGGGCCGAGAGGGAGGATGGCGCCGCCTTCTTTGCCAAGACCCGGCGATAGAGCGCGTCGAGTCCCGATGTGATCTTCGTCAGGTCGTAATGGGTGCGGGCGAAGGCGGCGGCGCCTTCGCCAAGACGCCGGCCGAGCGCCGGGTCGCGGAATATGCGTTCGCAGGCGTCGGCGATCTCGGGGGCATCGCCTTTTTTCAGAAGCAGGGCGTCGACTCCGTCCCTCAGTTCGCGCCCCGCGTTGGCGGCGGGCAGCACTGCGGGCAGTCCCATCGCGAGCATCTCCGGAATCTTGGACGGCAGGCGGTAGTCGTTGAAAGGTCCGGGGCGTCCCGGCTGCACGACGACATCCGACAGCGCGAGCAACTGAGGGAGGAGCGCCTTGTCGATGAAACCCAGGTCAAGAACCCGGGCGAGCCACTCCTGAGGCAGGGGTTTGCGGAATTCCTTGGAGAAGAGACCGGTGCGCACGAGGCGCGTGGCGGTGCCCCGCTCGTTCAGCAAGGCCACCGCCCGGTACAGTTCCCTCACTTCGCGCTCATTTGCGAAGGTGTTGCTGCCGGTGAAAACGACGACCTTTTCCTCGTTGCGCAGTCCGAGCCGGGCGCGCAAGGCGGGGTCGGGCGGGGCGGGTTTGTAGAGGGAGAAATCGATTCCCGGAGGCAGATCCACGCAGGGAACGCCGGGCGGCACGAAGTCGCGCAGCGAAGGCACGATCACGGTGATCGCGTCGGCGGCGCGGAGGAAAAACCGGTGTCGCAGGGGATGAGAAAGGGCGTCGGAAGCAGCCTCCGCCTTGCGCAAGCCGTCCTCGCTTTTCATGGCTTCAATGCCGAAGCCGAGGTGCATCGCCGTGAGGTGTTCCTCGTTGTCCTCAAGGTGGACGACGACGCGCGCCTTGGTGAGGCGCACATACTCCAGTACGAAGCTCCTCACGTTTTCCCGGGGAGTCCAGGCATGGACGATGTCCGCTGCGCGCCCATCGGGGAAGCAGGATGGCTGCTTGAGCAGGTCAGTGAAGACGGCGGGAATGAAGTGCGGCGAGGGGATGGCAGAAAGCGTTTCGGGGGCCGCGGGAACCGCCACCACGCATGAATGGCCCAGGGATTGGAGCTGCGCCGCGAAGGGCCCGATATGGTTCAGGCTGTTCGCCGTGAAGTCGCCGTAGTTGACGAAGAGGATGTTCACGCGAGGGTGGGGGAGTTGGACCTGGGAAATGCAGTTGAATGGCCACGAAAAGGCACGAAAAAAGTCCGTGGCTTCGATTAAGTCCGTAGCGCGCCTATAGGCGCATCATGGGTGCGATATCCGGCACTGAGTTTTTTGTGCCTTTTTGTGGCGATTTTCCGAGGGTTTCCTGAGGTGAAATTTGGGCCTCAGGCGCGAGGGGGCCAGGCAAGACTCCATCCTTCAATGCTGAGCGCTAGGTTGGGATTATATGCAGGGTCCTTGTCGAGGAGATCTCCCCAGGTGCGACGCATGTAATCGACCTCGCTTTTGAATCGTGCCTGCTTTTCGGGTGAGTTCTCGGTTCCGCGGCTGGCAGACTCGTGATGGCAGAGTTCGGCGAAGGGGGTCCAGAGATTGCGATAACCCGCCGCCAGGAGCCGCAGACAAAATCGATATCGTTAAAGGCA
>JBAZHQ010000096.1:0-12498 GCA_041652235.1 Opitutaceae bacterium
CCATGCGCAATTCGCCATTAAAAGTCCATTTGATGCGGGTCCCTTTTTCTCGCTGGTCTTGAAGGGTCACACTGGCTCCAGCATCCTCAAGTATCTGAAGACAGGGCTCCAGGACGCCCCGAGGGAGGACCAACCGGTCGGGATGCCACTCGCCGGCAAATAGGAAGCGCGGCGTATCGTAGGTTGGAAAACGCAGGCGGAGTTTTTCGTGAAAAACAGGATTGGCGAAGGAGGCGAGCCGCTTGAGCGCCGCAAGGACTGGCGTGGGGACCGTGCGTGGAATATGGATTTGGGAGTCCAGCCGAATCGTGAGCTCACCTGTAAGCAGGCCCTGCACGAGACGTGGCTGCGAAAGGTCGAGTGTTGCTTCTTCTGACTGGAGTATTGGGTCTCCCGTCTCAGACGTAGCAATTGGCGTGACAGGTGTTAGTGGTGCCATTCTGGCGACCAGTTCATGGAGTTGTTGAAACGTGAGCCGCGGGATGGTTGCAAGGAATCCCCATTGGTCTTGGAGCGGTTGGAAATTCTCGTCGAGGAAGAGCGTGTTACCTACCTGGCGGGGCTGCTTGGCCAAAGGTAGTGCGATTAGGTTTCCAAAGCCGCCCGGCATGATCGTATCCTGATTTGGGAAAAGCCGATCAAAGGTCTCAAGGCCCATGGTCGGGCGCAACGCTCCGGCCTTGGCGAGGAGAATCGCACCGAGTTTCCTAGCCAGAACCGCAGGCACCAGTTCAGAGAAGAAGATCCAGGCGTGCGCTCCATTTCCTGAACGAGATCGTTCGACGGCAATTGTGACACCTGCTTTAGCACCTGTTTCGCGATATGCGGTGATGTTTTCCTTCCACCCTTCGCCGTCAAAATCTGCGGCCAGGAAGCGGCAGAAATTATCTTCTGTGATGGCGTAGACACCGAGCGTATCCAATCCACGGAGATGATTCTCCACCGCGTCCTCATTCAATGGCGGAAACTTTTGGTGAGGACAATCAGAGCATTTTATCTGGGGTTTGCGACAAACTCCCTGACGCCATTCGTTGTCGCAAGCCGGTGCGTAACCAGACTTGTTGGTTTTCGGATTTCCCCATCGTTTGGGATATACCGAACGACGAGTTCCGAATAGATCCAGGAAGAGCGCTACTTTTTCTGCGGGGGTGTGTGGCGCAGCTGTGACCGTCGGTGCTGCAATGGGCAGTGGCATCTGCCCTTGGGCGGCTAACCAGGCTATCTCTTCCTCGACCCTCGCAGCTTGTTCACGAAGCTCCCTCAGTCTTTTCCCGAGCTCATCAAGGCGAGGAGTGGAGCCTTCAGCGTTCACGATATTTTCCGAGGGCGTGATCTTGCTCAGACCTTATTCAAGGAGGTCTCTGCTCCCCTTAGGATTTCTAAGATTTTTGTGAATGGAGGTGGCGTGCCAGAAGATTTCTATTGGCCCAGGCAAAATATCGTCGGGGGACGACATAACAGGAAATCAATTATGGATTGGCTCTCAAGCTTCAATAGAGTCGAAGCCGATCATCTTAAGGTGTGAGGCGTCCCTAGCAAAACCAAGGGTTGATTTTAGCCTTGGCTCCGGCGTATTGACCCAATGAGCACGCGACGGACACAGCTCTGCCCGTGATATGCTCTTTTATGCAATTTCTAAACCAGAGCGACAAAAAGGGGTCATGCTGTACTATTCGTAATCTCCAAGTTTTTGTAACGTTTTCCATGCTTCACCTTTCTTTCCCCGCCATAGATCGCACACAAGCTTGCTCACATCGGCTCTGCCTCCCAAGACCAGCGATTCAGCCGGCCATGAGTTGCTCGCCTAACAGACCTCCCGCATCGTTCCAAAGCTGCTCCCACCGCCAGATGATAATGGTTGCCCATAATCACATGGCATGCAGCAGTCATCCACTCCCAGAGCGGGCCTCAAACGCCTTTTTCGCCCCCTCTTTTCCTAAAATCCATTGTCGATCCCCCCTCGGCTGATCACATGAGATACAGCATGACTTTTTACCAGGAAGTCAGACTCTTTTTGCTTGGTGTCACTATCGTGCAATATTATAGTAGTTACGTGACTGACTCATGAATCCAACGACCTCATACGTTCAGATAAGAACGGATGGCGCGACGGTTCAACCACCGCGTCAGTGCCGTTGTACTTCCTCGACGATAACGCGCTGCTTCCGCTTCACGCTGGCCCTGTCTCTCGCGTTTTTCGCCCTCTCCGCCGTCTTGTCGGCAACACCTGCTGGCGGCACCCTCTGGGGCATGGGCCGCAGCTACACAGGCGCCCTAGGTCCGCACGGCGCCGATTTTATCGTCACGCCCACCCCACTCGGCACACATGTGCGATCCGCCGCCGCCGGCATCGGTCACACGCTCTTCATCACCGACGACGGCTCGCTCTGGGGTGTCGGCAGCAATGAATTCGGCCAGCTCGGTCTCGGTGCCGGCTGGGCATCCGCTGACACACCCGAGCGTCTCGCTACCGATGTCATCGCCGTCGCCGCCGGCCACTACTTCACCCTGTTCCTCACGCGCGACCGCACTCTCTGGGGCCTCGGCTGGAATGGCAACGGCCAGCTCGGCGACGGCACCACCATTCTCCGCTATAAACCCGTCCTCATCGCCGCCAGCGTCATCGCGATGGCCGGCGGCCAGAACCACACGCTCTTCATCACAACCGACGGTACCCTCTGGGCCTGCGGGGCCAATGGCAGCGGCCAGCTTGGCAACGGCACTGCCACCGATTCGCTCAGACCCGTTACAGTCGCAAGCGGCGTCTCCGCCGTTTCCGCCGGCGCCTCTTTTAGTCTCTTCCTCAAGAATGACGGCAGCCTCTGGGCCATGGGAGACAACATCGCCGGCCAGCTCGGTGATGGCACCACCACGACCCGGTTCACCCCCGTGCCAACCGCCACCGGCGTCGCTACGATCAGTGCCGGAGCTTATTTCAGCGCGTTCATCAAAACCGACGCGACGCTCTGGGTCTGCGGCGACAATCCCAATGGCCAGCTCGGCACGGGCAACACCGTCGAAGTCCATACCCCGGTCCAGCTCGCTTCCTCGGTCAGCGCCGTCGCGACTGGTGTCTATCACACGCTTTTCCGAAAAACCGACGCCACCGTCTGGGCCACCGGCAGCAACTACTCGTTTCAGCAAGGCGATAACGCTCCGCTGGACCAGCGCGAGACACCCGCACCGGTGGCGACCGGCATCGCCACCATGTTTGCCGGCGGGTCCCACTCGCTCTTTCTCCGGCCCGACGGCACGCTTCTCGGCGTTGGCAAGAATAATGACCATCAACTCGGCGGCGGCAGTGTCGCCCGCGCCACGCCCGTACGCCTAGCCGACGACGTCATCGCCGTCAGCGGCGGCACACAACATACCGCGTTCCTCAAGGCCGACGGCACCCTCTGGACCACCGGCTACAACGACTACGGCCAGCTCGGCGACGGCACCACGCGTGACCGCCCCGAGCCCGTGCTCGTCGCCGGCAACGTCGCTGCCGTGGCCACGGGCACTTACACGACGTTCTTCATCAAGCAAGACGCCACGCTCTGGGCCACCGGCGAAAACTACCGCGGCCAGCTCGGCGACGGTACCACGACCGACCGCTCAACGCCCGTCCAAGTCGCCACCGGCGTCACCGCGGTTCGCGCGAGCAACACGATCACGCTGTTCCTCAAGGCGGATCGCACGCTCTGGGGAATGGGCCAGAACCAATTCGGCGAAATCGATGGCAGCGGCACGCTTAACCTGTCCACCCCCGTGCTCGTCGCCACCGATGTCATCACCATGGACGCCGGCCAGGAGGTCACCGTCTATATCACCACCGATGGCGTCCTGCATGCCCGCGGCGATTTGTTCGGCGGCTTCGGCCATACTAACCCCAACGTGGCCCGCACGCCCATCGACCTCATGACCCATGTCGCCGATGTTACCTTGGGGGAGAGGCATGCCCTTGTGCGCGGGTCCGACGGCACGCTCTGGGTCATGGGCCTCAACAATGACGGCCAGCTCGGATTGAATGCGTCAGGTGTCTCGTTCTTGGGCTCCTGGTTCCCGAATATTCAACCTGATCCCGTCCAGCTTGCGACTGGCGTCACCGCGATCGCCGCGGGCTTCCGGCACAGCGCATTCCTGCGCGCCGACGGCACGCTCTGGACCATGGGCCTCAACGCGGAGGGGCAGCTCGGAAACGGCACCACCACCAGTTCCGGAATCCCTGTGCTCGTGGCCAGCGGCGTCACGCAGGTCGCGGCGGGCACGGTTGACACGTTCTTCCTCCAACCCACTGCGCCCATGGTTACGACGTCCCCCGTCGGCGGCCAGCTCGGCCACAGCGTCACCCTCTCGGTCGCCGCCACCGGGTCCGTGCCGCTGAGCTATCAATGGTTCCTGAATGGCGAGCCGCTGGCCAATGCCACTTCGGCCACCCTCGCCACCTCCGCCCCCGGCTCGTATCGCGTGCTGGTCGGCGGCACGACCTGGAGCGAGCCCGCCATTCTCACCATCCCCCATCGCCTCCGCGACTTCTCTGCTCGCGCCCGTGTGGGCACTGGAGACCGGCTCCTCATCGCCGGTTTCGTCATTGCCGGTCCGACTGCCACAGCCAAATCGCTCCTCCTTCGCGGCGTCGGCCCCACGCTGGCGCAGTTTGGCGTCAGCCCCGTGCTCGCGCAGCCGAGTCTCGCGCTGTTCGACCAGCATGGCAACGCCCTGCCTTCCGCTTATCTGCGCCATAGCATGATCTTCGACGGCCCCGTCGACGGCTACGACTACTACGCATTCCCCTTCGACGTCCCAGGCCTCGTCGCGCAGGTCGGCCTCTTCCCACTGCTCCCCGCAGATGCGAACTCCACGCGCCCCGATCTGCTCCCGCCCGGCGGCTACTCGCTGCATGTTTCCAGCGCCGACGGCGGCGAAGGGCTCGCTCTCGCCGAGCTCTACGAAGTCGATGACGACCCGTTGCCGATGGTGGGCTTCTCTGCACGCGGCTGGGCGGGTCGCGGCGACGACACACTGATCACCGGCGTCGTCCTCGCAGGTTCGCAATCCGCCACACTCCTGCTCCGCGGTGTTGGCCCTACACTGGCCAGCTTCGGAGTCGCCGGCGCTCTCGCCGCGCCCGAGCTCACACTCTTCGACGCCCACGGCCAGCGCGTTGCCACCAACACAGGCTGGGGCACAGCGGTCAATCCGGCAGACATCGTCCGAGCCGCTACCGCCACCGGCGCGTTCCCGCTTCAAGCAGGGAGCGCCGACTCCGCACTCCTCGTCACCCTTGACCCCGGCATTTACACGATCCACGCGACCCCCGCCGCGAACACCGCTCCCGGCATCGCTCTGGTGGAAATCTACCTCGTCCCATGAAGCGGAGTAGTCTCCAACGGCCAAGGATGGGCGCTCCGCTCGTGGTCGATCCGACGGGGTTTGGCCACTGAACGTTAATTTTTGACACGAGATTCGATATTTTGCCTGGGTGATTTATTCGCTTTCGTGTTCCCTGCGAGGAGTTCCTCCTTTCCCTGCGCCCCGATCACTTTGGGCCTTGATCAGGGTGGGGTTGATCGAAAAGGCACTACCCCCTTGGCATTGGCCCACGGACAACGGGGCAAAATCAACAATCAGCGTCCCGACCCTGTCGATCGGTGGCCGCAAAGCGGCCTCTGTGGCGGCGGAGCCGCCTCGGTGACGAGCCCTGCTCGTCTCAGTGGTGCGCTTTGCGCACACGGGGCCGGAGCAAATGGGGACAGGCAGAACTGATAAATCTTCCAGGGCATTCCCTGAAGTGTAACCTATGTCCCTAGACGATCTGTCACCCATGTCCCCGGATCGTACCGGGTTTACAGAATGAGAAAGGGCTATTCGACTAGCATCTTGAAGACGGCGTCGATGCTATCGCGGTAGAACTCGATGGTGAGCTTGGTCCAGTATTCGTCAGGTAGGTCGTTGAGTTGGCGGCGCGCGGAGACCGGCAGCAACAGCACCTGGGCGCGTTTGTCTACGGCGAGTTCCACGACCTTCGCGGCGTTGGGGAGGATTTCGACCGAGCCGCCCAAGTTGAGCGAGCCGGCGACGATGGCGCCACCGCGGGTGTTTTTCCCAAGTAACGCGCCACAAAACGCGACCAGTGCTGGCAGGCTTAACCCAGCCCCCGTCTTCTCCGAGTCGATGGCCCGCATCTGGATGGAGAATTCCTCCTCGCGGGGGTTGCGGTCGCCGACAAGTTCTTTAGCGCGGGTGTAGAGATTTTGTTCTGCGACTTTCACGCTTTCTCGGAACGGCGGTGGCGTTGGTTGGTTGAGCACGCGCACGCCCGAACCGGGACCGCAGGTAACCTCCAGCCTGTAGAGCGCCGGCCCGGTCTCCGGCGATCCGGGGCTGGCAGCCCAAACTTGTCCAGGAGGAAGCGGATCGGTTTCGATGGCTTCGTCACTGTGCAGTTCAGGCGTGGACACGAATTGCTCCACACCCTCTGCCCCCATCATGTAGCTGAAGTGGGTGTTGCGAAACTCACTCTTGAACACGCGCTTTTGCTGCTCCTTCACGCGGCGCCGCGATTCCAGCGCCAGACGAACCATCCACTCCAAATCTTCGTCGGACACCCCTTGATTCGCATCCGGGAACACGAGCTTCAGCAATCCGTTCATTGTCTTGTTGACGGCTTCGATGTCACGCCCGCTGAGCGCCCCACCAAGATGCACGCGACCTTGCAGTTGCGCGAGGCGATTGCTCGTCCGCAGGCGGGTCCACGCTTCACTCAGGAAGTCGCTGACCAATCCGAAATGCTGGGTGAGATGTTCGTTCGGGTTGAGCTTGGGGAAATCCCAGCCAGAGACGTAGCTGTGGATTCTGTCCATGAACGCCGTGTCATTGCGCATCTCCGGCGGGAGTGGGCTCAACAAGTGGGCGATGCGTTGCTGCTGTTCCACGTCGACGTCGAGGTTGCCCACCATCACCAGACTGCCTTCCGCCCGGATGTTGTCCTTGCCGCGGCTGAATTGGCCGGAAGCCATGTAGCCCTTCATGATGTTCACGCCGTCCTTCTGGTCGAAGGAGATGCCTGAAACCTCGTCGAAACAGACCACGTCGTATTGGCAGACGAGACCGCGCTGGCCGGTGGCGTTATTGACAAACATCTTCGCCACGGTGGCCTTGCCACCTGAAATCAGGTGGGCGTAGGGAGAAATCTGCTGGAAGAGATGGCTCTTGCCGGTGCCGCGTGGCCCCAGTTCAACCAGGTTGTAGTTGCGCTCCACAAACGGAACCATGCGCAAGAGGGTCACCTTCTTCGCGCGATCCGTCAGCGCGCCCGGTTCCAGTCCGATGGACCGGATGAGAAAATCGATCCACTCCTGAGTGGTGAAGGCGTCTCGCCCCTTGCCGTAAACTTCAAGAATGTCGGATTTCGACATCTGGATGGGACGGATGCTTTCAATGCTGAATGGACGGCCGTTCTGTTCCTGCGCGATGACGGCATCATATCCGAGGGTCACTTCTGCGAAGAAACCGTCCGTGAGCATCCGTTCGTTGTCTGTGACTACCTGACCGGAGATGCGCACGTCACGCAGCGCGAGGCTGGGCAGCTCGGCGATATAACAATCGTTCTTCGCGTCGAGCCGCGCCTTGACGAGGTCGATGATGCGCACGGAGCCATCCTCCTTGGCGCGGGCTTTGAAGAGCTCCTCATCGCCGGTGCGCACCGTGCGGTCTTTGAGCTGTTGCTCGACGATGCCGAGGCCTTCGGTGATTTCCGCCTCGTTGACGCTGGCACAGTAGCGGCCGAGGAGAAACTCCACGACATAGGTCGGCACGGGATACTGCCGCGCGTATTTCCGCACCAGATCCTTTCGGACGAGGAAACCGTCGTAGGCTTTGGCCGCGAGTGAATCAAGATGATCGAGTTCCATGCTCATAAAGTTTCTCCAACGGTTGTGGGTTGATGGTCGATGACCTGTCCCGCCGCATCCAAGAGCACCACGCTTGCGGCGGAGCCTTCGAATCCGTCATCGCGGACGGCCAGGCTTCCGAAGCCCTGCGCGTCCACCTCCTTGACTGATGCGGCGATGGATTTCGCCTGCTTCCAATTCTGTCGCAAATCGATCCTCAGGCCGGCGCTGGCACCTTCGATCTGCACCCGGCAGCGCATCCCCCGCCAGGAGATGGTTCCGATCTTGGCCACGATAACCGCGGTGCTCCTTTCGACACAGAGGTCGGGGGTGACGCATTCCTGCGGGCTGATGCCGCCATGAGAGTAATCATTGCCGGCCCAGAACGTGCCAATGCCGTGCGGGATCGCGATCCGCACGTGGGGATTCCAGAACCACTCGTATTCCGGCACGGTGCTGGCCGACTCGCCTTTGAGGGTGGCGCAGCGCGCCCACTTGGATGCCGCGAGGTAATTCGGGAGTTCCACCTTCGGCAGACCACCCGGGAGCAGCAGCCAGCCGTGGTCGGTGATGACCCGCACGGTATTCCAGCCCCCACTCAGCAGGCTCTCGATGCGCTCCACTAGAGCCTCAATCTCCAGGTCGAGGTGTCTGGGCAGGTCGCCTTGTAGCGAATGCCCCAGCTTGTCGAACCTTCCGGATTCGGTCCAGCCACCCGCTTCGGCGCTAACCGGCATTCGCAATTCATCCGGCTCCATGATTTCCACGCCCAGTTTTTCCATCGAGTCGTGCAGACGCTGACTGGAGGCGGCCTGCCCTGAATCCTTGAACACCGGCTGAAAATCATCCGCAACATCCCGACCTTCGAGTAAGGACCGTGTCGGCGTGGCCGCCGGTTTGGCCGTCGCGGTGACGGTCGGCACGGTCGTCAGACGCGCCTTGAGACGCGCTTTGAGCCCTCTTGCCTCCAGCCGGACCAGCAGACGTTGCGCGATGTCGTAGCGCAAGCCGTCCACGAACAGCAGGCACACGTCCTTCTCGGATGTTACTTCGCCGACGGTGGCCTGACCGTTGCGCTGTCTCGCGAATGACTCCTGAAATGTGCGAGCCGAGCGATCCAGCCAGGGCTCGTAGAGCGTGCGGACAATTCTGCCGATCAAACCTGTGTCCGATGCCGAGGCGGGGCTCGCCAGAGCGGCCATCGCGGCATCGTCGCACTGCCACCCGTCTTCGGTGTAGGTCTTGATGATTCCGGCCAGATCGTTGCCACCAAGCGCACGCTGCGCTGCCTGAGCCAGTCGCGCGAGCGGCTGCAATGCAATCGCGAGCGAACCTTGCCCGATTTGCGCCCAGACCCAATCGCGCCGCTTTCCGTGCTCTTTTTCCAGTTCGAGCACCCTCATGCACGCCGCGCTGTGCGGCAGTTTGGTTACTGTGTTCAGTTCCTTCGCGAGCCGGGCTTCATCGGTTTCATTGGCCGACGGTAAGCGGCCTTCTTCCACGAACAAATCCTTCGGGGTAGCGTCTCGCAGCAGGCGCGCCACACCGGGGTATCCCTTGGGTGCTTCGCAGAAACGCCGCCAGACGTCGTCCCACCGATCCCCACCGTTGAGCAGCGCTTCACCGGCCTCCCTGGGATGGGCTTGCTCCGGGTCGATGCCAAATTGCCGGTTGCAGACATCACGAAAGGTAGACCACCGCGGCCCGGCCCAAAGTTGCGCGCTGCCCGTGGGGTCATTCATCCACATCAGGATGTCCCGCACCGGATCGCCAATCGCCAGCCGGTCGAAATCCTCTGCCTCCAAGCGCCGACCACGCAAGCCCGCCAGCGGTTCGTTGATGAGGAGCGGCAACGCCCGCAGCAACGCCTCACGCGTCCGGGCATCGAGAGCCATATCGAGGCTCAGTCCCTGCTCAGTGGTGAAGAACGCCTCGACGGTCCAGTCGCGCCCGTTGCGCTGGTGCCACATCGCACCCCGGTATTCGAGTTCGATCAACGGCTGGAGCAATGCCGGGCACTCACTGCCGGCCCGGAGAACCTGGCGGCTGAGCCCGGGGAGATAGAGCACCGGGATGTGGCCCGCGGGTGGGCTTGCATCGGGCAATGTCCGCTCGATCACGCATTTCAACCAGATGGCCGGACCGATGCGCTTGCCCGGAACGAAATCGCCCAGTGTATAAAGCTCGGGGAATGACTTGCTCAGCTCAGCCACCAGTGGACGCCATTGCGCATCCGGATCGGTCCACAAGATGGCGACGGGGGGCGCCACACCCTCCGGTGATACCGCGGCGGCGGAGAGGGAATTCCAGAGGGCTTCAGCGAGAGTATTCATGGCAGAGGCTCAGAGTTGCTGCACAGGAACGCCGGCGGATTCCCCTGGACGGATCACGGTCGGCGCAGGGGCCTGGCCATACGCTCTGAAGGCAGCTGGTTCCAATCGGCGGTAGAGCTGGAGGTATTCGTTGCCGTAAAAGCGGCCCGTATCGTCCTTGGTCGGGACGATCACAATGGCATCAATCGCCTTCTTGCCGTCTGCGTAGCCGATCTCCCACGGGCACCAGCGTGAAACCATCGAGTTGGGTGTGGCAAGGAACATGAATAGATCACATTCAACGATCTTGCTCTTGATGCGCTGGGCCGTCTCCTGGTTGGGAGTTTCCGGCATCTCTTCATCAAGCCAGTCGATGTAAAGCGAACCCCCTTGACTTTCGATGGTGGCCTTGAGGCCGAGCGCCAGATCTCGGTCCTTGTGCGAATGGCACAGGAAAGCCGTGCGGAGGTGCCGTGCCTTGGCTTCGTAAATTGAATTAGCCCGCGCGCTGAAATTTTGGGTGCGGCCGGCAGAGCGTAGTTCACTAATGGTATAGGCGTTCATCGTAAATTTGCGGAATACTTATTCTCCGGTCCAGGTGGCGAAGTTGTTGAACCCGTCATCCGCATTCCAGTCGTAGAGCGGATACCATTTTGTGAGCTGATAGAATTGGCCTCGGACCGACTGGGGCTTGGATTCAGGGAATGACCAGCCCTGAAGATTTTGATATGTGATCCACTGCGCACCGTCCCACTCTAAGAGCGCAACGCTGTTCCCGTCTTGTGAGAATCGCACACCGAGGTAATCAAAGGGATTCGGGCCAAGTGGTTTGGTTTGCCGATCTTTTCCGGTGATGCCGTTGATATGAACACCAAAGAGGCGATTCCCTTTCCCGAGGCTCTTGAAAATTTCGTAACGGACCCAACGCCTTGAATACGTCTCGCTCCCCACAAGGACCGACGTTACCGAGGTTCCATCCAGGCCACCGTTGATGAGTTGTTTAAGGTTTTCTTCTCCACTACGCTTAGTAGATTCCCATAGGGAAGCATCAAAGTAGCCGGCTTCCTCGCGATCATCCTTCGTCACCCAATGCTGACGGACGACGTTGGCGCGGAAGTCGATAACGTCCTGGTAGTGAAAACTGAAGAAGACGCGCTTGGCCATGGCGATTAGTGGCAGAGCCTGTTGGTGAGGAATACTGTTGCCGCGAGGATGAGATAAAATCCTCCCGTGGACGGCGACGTGACCGATGCACGCAACGTGAGGGCGATTGTCTTCCAGGCTCCCTTGTGCGAAACGATCACGAGAAGCTGCGCCGGATCGAAGCTGCCCTTATGAATGGCTCGAACCATCGCATTGGACTGGTCCCGGAAGAACCGCTCCAAGGCGTGGTAGTAGGAATCGAGCAAAAGGAAGATGACGATAAGGGCGTAAGCGAGGTGGTAAATGACCTCCGGCTTGACCTTCAGGTCGGCCGTAAAGGACAACACGATGGCGCCGGAGACGAGCGTGACGCACCAGTTTTTGCAGGTGCTGGCATTCCCGGCCAGTCGTTCGATAATGCCTTGGAGAATATCGAGGTGTTTATGCACCGCCTCGTTTTCAAGCAGCTTCGGAATGCCGCTATCGGGAGAAGATTCTGGGGCTGAAGCTTCCATGTTAATTCGTGGGTTTGTGCCGGTCGCGGGCGGCTTGTTTGGCGGCGGTTGAGTAGTGGCAGTCATTCCAGCGGTTGCCGTCGAAGGAGGAGCCGCCTTTGAAATCCGCGGTGGCTTCGTCCCAAGTCCAGAACCAGGGGAAATCGGCTTTGGGGCGCTGTGGTTCCTTGCCGCGGTCTTTGTCCCAACTGACTTTCGGGGTCGTGCGGAGGATGCACGCGGTCTTGCCGCGGCCGTTTAGCAGCTTTGCCGTGATGAAAGGACGGAGGTTGAGCCGGACGCCGTCGTTGATGTCGGGATTCCAGCCGATGGGCTGCTCGTGTAGCGGTTTCCAGCGGATGAACAGGTCGAAGGGCGGTTCGCCGGCGAGGATGGCTTTCAGTTGGACGCTCAGGTGTTCCGCAGCCGTGAGACGGGCATCGGCGCCTTCGACCCCGGCCTTCTGGGCCTTGCGTTGAGCGTCGATCCAGTCGCCGAGGTAGGTGAAGATGAGTTTCTCCAGCGTGCGCTTGCCGGCACCATCCGGGGCGGCGAGTCGGTGGTAGTTTCAGAGCTCCTGATCCCCTACGTGAAGTAGGGTCGCGCGGGTTGTGACGTAAGCAGCGTCATATCGGAAGCATAGAGTGGGAGGATGCTGCGCAGGAAGCCACC
>JBAZHQ010000097.1:0-7395 GCA_041652235.1 Opitutaceae bacterium
ATGCCGCGCTGCTTGAGCTCCAGGATGAGTTTCTGAACCTCGGCCACGGAGATGGGGTCGATGGCCGCGAACGGCTCGTCGAGCAGGAGAAACTTGGGGCTGGCGACCAGCGCCCGGGCTATCTCCAGGCGCCGCCGCTCGCCGCCAGAGAGCGTGTAGGCCTTTTGTGCGGCGACATGCGTAAGGTAGAGTTCCTCCAAGTGCCGGTCCACACAGGCCTTGCGCTGCGCGCGGGGAATGCCGATGGCTTCGGCGATGGCCAGGATATTTTCGCTGACGGTCAGTTTCCGGAAGACCGATGCCTCTTGGGGGAGGTACCCGAGCCCCAGGCGCGCCCGGTGGTGCATCCGGTCGTGGGTGATGTCGTGGCCGTCGAGCTTCACCAGGCCTGCAGTGGCGGGAATCAGACCCACGATCATGTAGAAACAGGTGGTTTTGCCCGCTCCATTGGGGCCCAGAAGTCCCACGATCTCACCGGCGCCGATGCGGAGATTGACGCCGTCGACGACGTTGCGGGCGCCGTAGGTCTTCACGAGGCCTTCCGTCATGATCTCAGACCGGCCGTTCGCCGGCGTGGGCTGGGGCGTGTTCATGGAGCGGGCTTCGGGGCTTCGGCGGCGGGCTTTTCGTTTTTGTCGAAACCGAGATCCTTGATCGACGGGCCGACGATGCGAACGTGCGTGCCATGCACCCGGCGCTCTCCCCGGAGCAGGTAGAGATCCTCTCCCATCCAGGTGATGCCGTGCTCGCGATCCTCGACCATGGGCTTGTCGGTAAGGATGATCTTATCGTCGCCCGGCAGCACATCCGCCCGTCCGCAGGTGGCGACGCGCTCGCCTTGGACGATCTTGACGCGTCCGGTTGCGATGAGCGATTTGAACTGGTTTTCCCTTGCGATCACCTGATCCTTGGCTCCGAGGCGCACGGAGACGGTGACAAGGCGGTCGCAGGTCAAGCGGATGTTCGTTCCGATCAGGACCACGTTGCCCTCCAGGATGGTCGTCATCTCCTTGTCGTTGCTCACCGACTCGAAATGGTCGCAGGTGATCTCGGTGGGGGAAACGGCAGTTTGCGTCTCCTCAGCCTTCAGAGCTGCTGAGGCGAGCGCCAGGGCGAGGGCCAGGATGGGAAAGAGACGAATCATCCTAGAAAACGCAGTTGAATGGCCACAAAAAGGCACGAAAAAGCACGAAAATAAGAAACTTAGGATACGATCATCGTCTGTACATCGTTCACCTTCCTGATGAAGTGATCTATTTCTGTAAGTATTTCTTATTGTGAATTTTTGTGCCTTTTCGTGGCAATTGTCTGAGGAATTTAGGATCATTTGAGGATATCCTTCAGTTGTGCGCGGAAGATGACGCGTACCCTGCCGTCGATCACGACTTTTTTCCGCTGGTGTTCATAGATCCACTTTTCCCCGTACATCTCGACGTCGGGACGAACGATGCGGACGCCCTTGTCTCCCTCGGCAACCTGTCGCGACGGAAAGAAAGTGGCTGCGGCGCTTACGAACACGGTGTCGACCTTCTCGTCCGGCTTGCCGTCGAAGAGGGTCAATTGCATCTCCGTGATATCGATCTGCTGGGCTGTCTTGAAACGGGCTTCTTCTCCCCGCAGCAGCATGGAGCGCGGTCCTTCGGGGGTGAAGGTGGGCAGCGAAAACTTCTTCACCGGAGCGGAGGTTTCGATCGGGACGGCGAGAGTGCTTGCGGCGAGCGCGAGGGCGAGAAAACAGGAGGTCGGAGATCGGAGGCCGGAGATCGGAGGCCCTGCGCGAGAGATTTGGGATGGGGACAGGGGCATGGAGCGATATTATTTTGTCTGGCGTCTGTCTTCCAGCTTCTGTTCCCGGTCCCCGGAATTAGGCTTCACGGGCATTGCCTTGAGTATCATCTCGCACACCTCGCGCACGGCGCCGCGGCCGGCTGGGCGCCTGGGCACGAAGGAGGCCGCTCCGAGGGCCGAAGGCATGGCGTCGCTTGGGGCGATTCCCACGCCGGCCCAGGCGATGGCCGGGGCGTCGATGTCATCGTCGCCCATGTAGGCGCATTCCCCGGGCTTCAACCCGAGCTGCTGGGCCAATTCCTGAAGGCTGGCGAGCTTGTCCGTGCGTCCCTGCACCAGGAGAGGTATCTTCAATTCGCGTGCCCGGACGGCGGTGGCTTCCGAGGGCCGCCCGCTGATCCATGCCACCGCGACACCCGCCCGGGCCAGTTTCACCAGGCCCATGCCGTCGAGGATCGAAAAGGTCTTGGTCTCACTGCCGTCGGAGAACACGCGCACCGTGCCGTCGGTAAGCACGCCATCCACGTCCATGGCGAAAAGGCGGATGCGGGACCAGGGCAGGGATCGCGGAGCGCGCGTGCCGACTTTTCGTTTTCGTGGGGTGGGCATGGGGAAAGGAGCGATTACGATTGCTGGGCGCCGAAGCTGAGACAGGAAGGAAGTTCTTTGTTTCTTTGCTTCTTTGCAGTTAAAAAATCTACCCCATCCAGGTTGCGATGCGCTCGACCGCCCGGTCAAAGCCTGGGCGGTAGGCCTTCTCAAGCTCGGGAGCGAAGGGCACGGGAATATCCATGGAGGCGATGCGCAGCGGCGGAGCCTCCAGCGAGGAGAAATGCTTCTCGGTTAACCGGGCCACGAGTTCGGCGCCGAAGCCGTGAGTGAGCCTGCCCTCATGCAGCACGATGAGCCGGTGGGTGCGGCGGAGGGAGTCCTCGATGGCGTCGAGCTTCAGGGGAGAGAGGCAGCGCAGATCCCAGGCATCGAAGCTGCGCTCGTACTCGCCGGCGAAATAATCGCAGATCTCACCCGCGAGGCCCACCATCTCGCCGTAGGTGACGAGCGTCGCGAAGTCGCCCGAGCGCACTTTGCGGGGCTCCCATACCGAGCGGTAGCCGGGGTCCCAGCGCACGGGCGCCTTGCCGCGCCGGTAAAGCCCCTTGTGCTCGAACAGCAGCACCGGATTCCGGTCCTCGTAGGCCGCGAGCACGGCGTTGAAGGCATCCTGGGGGGTGCTGGGGTAGAGGGCCTTCAAGCCTGGCATGGAGAGGAAGAAAGCCTCGAGCTCCTGGGAGTGGAACGACCCGAAGGTGAGCCCGCCGCCGCAGGGGAGCCGCAGGATCATGGGCACGCTGGCCCCCGAGCGGAAGTGGAAGGTCGCGGCGTTGAGCGCGATCTGCGTGGCAGCCTCGGTCGAGAAATCGGCGAATTGGTATTCGATCAGGGGATGGTGTTGAGCGCCAGCCCGATGGCGTAGCCCGTGCAGGCGCTTTCGGCCAGCGGCGTATTGAACACGCGGTTACGGCCGAAATCCGCCAGCAGCCCTTCCGTGACCTTGAAGGCGCCGCCGTAGGTTGCAATATCCTGCCCGAGGAGGACCGATTCCGGCCGCTCGGCGAGCACCTTGCGCAGGGCCTTGTTGATGGCCTGGGCGAAGGTGACCGGCTCCGGGCTCGCGCCTGTCGCCTCCGGGGGGGATTCTGCGGAGGGAGCCCAGGGCAGGGCGGGGGCGCCCGGCGCGTAAAGATCCTGTTCCATGCCTTCGGGGCTTGGGCGCGGGACGGACAGGCAGCGCTGGATGCAGGCTTCGGCGAAAGCCTGGAGCTCGCGATCGGCGGCATCCAGTTTATCGGCGCCGATGAGGGTCACGAGCCTTGCGCGAAGCTTGGGCAGGGGATCGGCCGCCAGGAAGGAATCGTTTTCGCCGGGAAGCAGATAATCGCAGGTGTCATAGGCGGCGTGACCGCGCAGGCGGAGGGTATGGGCCTCGATAAGGACGGGGTGCGGATGGGCTCGCACATCCTCGATCACCCGGGCGAACGTGCGGGCTACTTCCCCGGTGTCTTCGCAATCAAGGCGCATGCCCTCGATGCCGTAGCCCGCGGCCCGTTTCCAGAGCTCCGTGTTTGCCGCGTACTGCTCGCGCACAGGAGTGGAGTAGGCGTAGCGGTTGTTCTCGATGACAAACACGACAGGCAGGGAGAGAAGCGAGGCCAGGTTCATCGCCTCGTGCACGTCTCCGGTGCTCGACGACCCGTCGCCGAAAAACGCGAAACCCACCGCCTGACGCCCAAGACGGCGCTGGGAGTCCGTGGAGCCGAGCACGCAGGAATCCATGGCGCCGAGATGGCTGATCATGGGAATCGAACGGTTCTTGGGATCGCCGTGATGGATGTTGCCCTCGCGAGCCCGGGTGGGGCTTTCCGCGTTGGCGAAGTATTGGTTCAGATGATCGCAGAGATGCCCGCTCCAGATCAGATGCCCGCCCAGGCCGCGATGGGTAAATGAGATGACGTCGATCTGCTTGTCCGCTAGAAGAGCGATGGGAACGACCAGCCCCTCGTTGCCCTGGCCTCCCGTGACCGTGCCCCTGATGAGTCCCTGCCGGAAGAGTTCCAGGATGCGGTTGTCCGCCGTCCGCGAGAGATGCATCCACGCATAGATGCGCAGCAGGGAAGCATTGAGATCGGTCTCGAGGTCTTTGGCGCGCAGGTCGCGCGAAACAAGGATCGCAGGAGGAAAGGGAAACGACATTCCCCCTAGGTTGAAAACGCCTTGCCGGATCGACGAGAAAAAAGAGAGGGTGGTGCAAATCGCCGATTTCCCTGCTGGCTTCCGGCCTCTTTGGTTGCGGTTGCCACGGCAGGATGCATCCGGGTGAGTGACCATCTGACTCCGTTCTCAATAGATATGCGACGATTGGGTCGAAACGGGAGTTCTTTGCCAGGGTAGTATCTTTGCCATTTTGGCAGGCTTGCTTCGGATTTCCGGAGCGATATGGCTTAGCTATGGTTGGCGACACGGGTTTGGCTAATTTTCTGAACACCTTGCATGTTTAGCCTAGAATATTTCTCCATTTTCCTGGATGGATTCGGTTGTTTGCTCCTAGCAAATAGTGCCCGGAGCCTATCGCATACGGTCGGCAACATGCCTCGATGGCGTTCGCTGGCGTGGGTCGGCCTGATATTGGGTCTCCTTCGCTGGCTTGATTTGACGTGGGTGGCGATTGACGTGGGCGATTCCTTTTTCCTGGCGACCATTGTATTATCGGCGGTGGCCTTATTCTGGCTTTTCGATTTCGTGCGGTCCCTGCGGGTTTCGACCTGCCAGATGGAGGTGAAGCTCATGATGGCGGGTTTTGCTCTGGCCGCGCTGGCGGTCTTGCAGTCCTTCGACAGGGCGCGCTTGTCGGAAACCATGGCGACCGGCGGAACTGCGGTGAATGTCCTTTCCTATTGGCCGGGAGCGATCGGCGCCGTGATGTCGCTTGGAGCGGGGGCATTTCTCTGGTCCATTGCCCGCGCCTCGCGATTTAAGAAGCAGGTGCTCGGTCCGTTCCAACGGCGCTTCGTTCCTGCCTCGGTTGCCGCCACCCTGATCGGCGCGTGGGTTGTCGCCGAATGGCGGGTACGCATGGGTTTGCAGGGGAACGAAACAGGGATCGTATGGCAGGCTCCGGGCGCGGGAAACCCGATTCTGCGGCAGCAACTGTTCCCGATGCTGCTGGCTCTTGTCTTGATTGCCATTCTGATCGTGGGCAGCCGAATCATCGGCAGGCGGGAGAACATGCCTGTCAAGGAAAGGATGCGGCTTCGCTACACGGAAGGCATTTGCGCGGTGCTCTGCGGAGCGGTGATCTCCCTTGGCTGCGCCAGGCTCGCCTACGAGCATGCGTTGATTTTTCCTCCCGGTCTTGTCGCGGAGTCGATGGGTGTTTACAACCCGAGTTGGTTCGTCTTTGGCGCAGGACTCTTTTTCACCTTTGCCACCGCGACGTTCATCGGATTCCTCAGCGAGCGCAGGCTTGTTCTCATGCAGGAAGTGGAGACGTGGACGAGCTCGCTGCTGGAGCGCGAAGCCTTCCAACGCACGCTTCTGGACAACCTTTCCGCCGGAGTGATCATGGTGGATGCCGAAAGTCATGTAATTGAGGACGCGAACCAAGCGGCTTCCGCCATGTTCGGCGCCCCTATTCCCGAGATCTGCGGAAAGAAATGCCATACTTTCCTGTGCCCCGCCCAAGAGGGAAACTGCCCGGTTACCGATCTGGGAAAGACGATGGTGAACGAAGAGCGCGAGATGCTGAAGCGGGATGGATCGAGAATCCCCGTGCTCAAATCCGTCAAGCCGCTGATGATTCAGGGCAAGCCGAAGCTGCTGGAGACCTTTCTGGACATCTCCGAACGCAAGCGCATGGAGCAGGCGGTGCGCGAGAGCGAGGAGCGCTATGCCGCCATCGTGAACAACTCTCCCGAATACGTGATGATCCACAAGGGCGGCCGTGTCGTCTTTGTCAATGACGCCGGGGTGCATGCGTCCGGTTACTCCAGGGAGAAGATCATCGGGAGCAACATCATCGACTATCTTACGCCGGCTTCGCAGAGAACCGTGATGGTTTCCATGACCGCGCGCGCCCAAGGGCGGCCTGTGGAGGAATTCGAAGTGGAGTTCATCCTCAAAAGCGGCGATATATGCGATCTCATCATCAAGACGGCTGGCATCTCGTTCGAGGGCGAACAGGCAACCCTGGTCGTGCTCATCGACATCACGGCACGCAAGGAGGCGGAAGCCAAGCTCAAGCACAAGGAGTCTCTTGAGAAGGATCTAGTCCACCTCTCGGCGGAGTTCATGAATTTCTCGCTTTCCGACATCCATGCCGTTTTTCGGAAGGCCTTGGAGCGCATCGCCACTTTTTACGATGTGGATCGGGCCTATATCTATCGCACAGATGCACAGCTCTCAACGATGAGCATGACGCAGGAATGGGTTGCGAGGGGCGTGTCTGCGATCGCCGATTCCCATCAGGGCCTTTCTCCCGAGCTTTGGCCGCAATGGATGGCGGCGATGAAGAAACAGGGGGATTTCTGCGTCTATAGCGTGGACGAATTCCCCTCCGAATGGGGCCGGGATCAGGCTATCTTGATGACAAGGGGGGTGAAGACCATCCTGGCGCTGCCGCTTGTGCATTCCCGGGTTCTGCTCGGCTACATCGGTTTCGAGTCGATCCACCGAAAGAAGTTCTGGGAGGCTGACGACGTGCATCTTCTGCGGGTGCTCGGAGCTCTTTTGGCGAGCGCCCTCAATCGGGAGCGGTCCGAGCTGGCGTTGCAGGAATCCAATCGCAATCTTGAGCAGGCGGTTGCCCGATCGGAGGAGATGGTGAAGCAGGCGGACAAGGCGAACAAGGCAAAGAGCCAGTTCATCGCCAACATGAGCCACGAGTTGCGCACGCCGCTAAACGTCATTCTCGGCATGAGCGAGTTGCTCAGCAAGGGCATGCTCGGGCCCCTGGTGGCCCAGCAGCAGGAAAGCCTTCATTCCATCGAGGAGAGCGGCAGGCATCTTCTTTCCCTCATCAATGACATCCTCGATCTGGCGAAGATCGAAGCT
>JBAZHQ010000097.1:7405-12218 GCA_041652235.1 Opitutaceae bacterium
ACTGTACCTGGATGTCGGCGAGGTGTCGATTCATGACATATGCGCCGCCAGCATGCGAATGGTCAGCGACCATGCCCGGCGCAAAGGCATCGCCCTGAGCTCGAACATGGACGCCACGGTGGTGAAGATGCGCGGCGACACGCGCCGGCTATGCCAGATCCTGATCAATCTCCTGAGCAATGCGGTTAAATTCACGCAGGAGGGCGGTTCGGTGGGGCTGGACGTTTCCCGCACAGAGGACCGGGGAGCCATACGATTCACAGTGTGGGACACGGGGATCGGAATCAGCGAGGCGGATGCAAAAAATCTCTTCCAGCCATTTGTGCAGGTGGAAAACGGCATGGGAACCCATCTGGGAGGCACGGGACTTGGGCTCTCCCTTGTAAAGAGGCTGGCGGAATTGCACCACGGAACCGTGGCTCTCGACAGCATTCCAGGGGAGGGGAGCCGATTCCATGTGATCATTCCCCTCGATACGCAGATCTCCGGGCAATCATCGCCCGAAACGCGGGTGGAGGCTCCTTCCGGCGAGCTTGTCCTCCCGCAGGGGCTCAAGGTGCTGATCGTCGAGGACAATGCGGCCAACACCAATCTGCTCACTCATTTCCTCAAGCCGCAGGGATGCGTCATCAGCTATGCCATCGATGGCCGGCAGGCGCTTGCCCAGGTGAAGAAGTCGCGTCCCGACGTGGTGCTCATGGACGTGCAGATGCCCGTGATGGACGGAATCGAGGCCACGCGCCGTCTCAAGATCGATTCCGCAACGGCCGGGATTCCCGTGGTGATGCTGACCGCCCACGCGATGAGCGGCGATCAGGAACGGGGCATGCAGGTGGGAGCCGACGCCTATGTCACCAAGCCCATCGAGCTGCCGCTTCTTCTGGCCTCCATCGCCCGCCTTGTTACGCGCCGTTAACCCCGGGTGGCACGGTCGCTCGTCCGAACATTAACCATCGTTAAAAAACACCTGTTCAAACCACGCTTATGCAGATCGAAATAATCCAATGGAAACCCGCTTCGGGATGGAGCGTGCCGCTGTCATCCATCACCGGGCCGTGCGATCTTGCAGTCTATTTCGCCGCAGGCGAGCTCATGGGCTCCGGCGAGGGGCCGCTCGCCGAATTGCGGCGGGCATTTCCCGGCGCCATCGCGTTCGGTTGCAGCACGGCGGGGGAGATCTGCAACGCTACGGTGAGCGAGGGCACCCTCAGCGCGGCGCTCGTGAGCTTCAAGGATACCAAAGTCCGCGGTGCCTGCGTTCATGTCTCCTCAGCGGAGGATAGTGTGAAGGCGGGCGCCGAGCTCGGCAGGATTCTGTCGGCGCCGGACTTGAGCCATGTCATAGTCCTTAGCGACGGTCTGTGCATCAACGGAAGCTCGCTGACCGCAAGCCTGAGGGCGGCGCTTCCCCGCAATGTTAAGGCCACGGGAGGGCTGGCCGGGGATGGAGCGCGATTCCATGCCACGTTTGTCGGCTACAATGACGACATCGGACCAGGACGCGTTGCCGCGATCGGTCTCTATGGCGACAAGGTGCAGGTGAGTTTCGGCTCCTCGGGGGGCTGGCAGCCTTTTGGTCCCAAGCGGCGCGTCACCGGCTCGAAGGGCAACGTTCTCTATAGCCTGGACGACCAGCCTGCTCTGGCTCTCTACAAGCGCTACCTGGGGGATCGCGCTTCGGGCCTGCCTGCGACGGGGCTGCTTTTCCCTCTCCAGGTATTGGCGACCCAGGACTCGGCGAGCGGATTGGTGCGCACCATCCTGGCGATCGACGAGGCCCAGCAGTCCCTTACCTTTGCCGGCGATGTGCCTGAGGGGCAATTTGTCCGGCTCATGAAAGCCGGATGCGACGCCCTGGTGGATGGAGCCGGGGCGGCGGCGGGCCAGGCGTCCAAGCGGCAGATGACCGGCGAGAGGCTTGCGCTCCTGGTAAGCTGCGTGGGCCGCAGGCTCGTGATGGGACAGCGTGTGGAAGAGGAGATCGAAGCCGTTCTCTCAAAACTGGGTGGCGACGTGCAGGCGGCAGGCTTCTATTCCTATGGAGAAATAAGCCCGGCGAGTTTCTCCGATGAGTGCGAGTTGCACAACCAGACGATGACGCTTACTGTCATCGGCGAGCAGAAATGACATGAATCCCCTTCTTTCGCGTCAGCTTCGCAAGCACATCCATGGCTCCACGCCATTGGGCGTGGAGTGGACCGCCCTTCTGGATGCGATCTCCGCAGCCTACGACGAACTGGAGCAGGATCATCGCTTCCTGGAGCACACGCTCGAGGTCGCCTCGGCGGAGCTCAACGAAGCGAACGAACGTCTGCGCAAGGAAGCCGAGGACAAGATCCGCAGCCTTAGCCTCTATTACCTCCAGACTCTGGAAAGGCAGCAGGGCATGATTCTCCGGCTCTCGAAGACCGATCGCGGTTTTGTGCACACGCTCTGCCGCGGATTGCTCGCCCGCCGCCTGGGATGGAGCCCTGAGAAGACGGAGGGCAAGCTTCCCGAGGAATTCATGGACGAAAAACGGGCGAGCGAGGTGAATGCCATTTACGAACGGGCATGGGCGGGAGAGGAGTGCATGTATGAGATGGAAAGCTCGGATGGATCGCTTGTGGTCCTGGCCCGCCTGCAGCCCATGAGACAGGGAAGCTTGGAACAGGAGATCATCGTCTCCTGCGTTGACATCACCCATCGCAAAAAGGCCGAGAGGGAACTGATCGCGGCAAAAGAAAAGGCGGAGTCCGCCGATCGCGCGAAGAGCGAGTTTCTCGCGATGATGAGCCATGAGATACGCACGCCGCTCAATGCCGTGCTCGGCTTCACCGGTCTGCTGCAACGCAGTCCCCTTGCCGATAGCCAGAGGGAATGGGTGCAGACCATCAGCCAGAGCGGGCATTCGTTGATGGGCCTGCTCAACGACATTCTCGATTTTTCCAAGATCGAGGCCGGGCGAATGACCCTCGATCTCAAACCCTGCGATATCGTCCCCATCATCGAATCGATCGTCGCCATGTTCCGGCCGCGGGCCGAGGAGAAAAACGTGGCGCTTCAACTGCGTTACGAAAGCCGCATCCCGGACTGCATCGTCACCGATGCGATACGGTTGCGGCAGATCATCGTGAACCTCGTCTCCAACGCATTGAAGTTTACCAACGAGGGTAGCGTCACCATTTCGGTTTCCGCGCAGCCCGGGCAGGAAGCCGGCACCTGCATGATCCGGCTGCAGGTGGCCGACACGGGGATCGGCATTCCGTCGGACCTGCGCGAGCGCCTGTTCAAACCCTTTAGCCAGATCGATGCCTCCGCGACGCGGCAGTATGGCGGGTCGGGGCTGGGCCTTGCGATCAGCCAGCGCCTCGCCGGAGCCTTGGGAGGAGACATCCGGTGCGATAGCATCGAGGGCGAAGGGTCGTGCTTTACGTTGAAGCTCAAGATGCGGCTCGACACGGTCGTTACACAGCCAAGGCAGGCGGAACAAGTCCCCGCGAGTCCCCTCGCCAAGAGACGCGTGCTTATCGCCGAGGATCACGCCAACAACCGGCAGCTTATTGCCCTGATGCTTCGGAGCCAGGGGCTCGAACCCGATCTCGTCGAGAACGGGAATCAGGCGGTTGAAAAGGCAACCACGAACGATTACGATCTGATCCTCATGGATGTGCGCATGCCCGGGCTTGACGGCCTGAACGCTTCGAGGGAGATCCGTCGCAGGCTTCAGGGGCGCAGGCAGCCCAGGATCGTCGCCGTCACGGCGAGCGCCTATCCGGAGGAGAAGCGCCGCTGCGAGGATGCGGGGATGGACGGGGTGCTGCTCAAGCCCTTTGTGCTTGCCGAGCTTCTTGCGGAGTTGCGGAACATGGGGAAGGGCGGCGGGACATCGCCGCAGCAGGAGATCGGCTGAGTATCCTCACGTGGATAAGCCCGCGGTTCATTCGACCGTCATCAGGGCTCTACCCCGGACGAATGCAGGTCAACCGCCCCGCTTATTTTGGGGCATGTCCCGTGTAAAGCTTCGTATTGATGACGGTGAAGGAATGGCGGGACGACTCGATGAGCTCCATGGTCGCATCGGCGTCGATATTGAAGCGTTTCATGAAGTCGGACTCCACCTTGTCCGCGGCGGCTTCCTCTCCGGGAAGCGAGGCGAAGGAGAGTCCCATCGCTTGGGGAAGAACCGTGGATGTGAAATGCATGGCCGAAAGCAGGTCATCGACTTCCGGCGCTTTCTCGGGGAATTCCTGCCACTCGATGGAGCGCGTGATCTCCTCGCTGAACTGCCAGGCTTTCATAAGATGCCCGGCTGCGTGGGCCTGGGTGAAGCCGACTTGGTTGAGTTCCCAGGAGGGAAGAGAACTGCTGCCGTCCCAGAACAGACCGGAGCCCACATCGATGAGGCAGCGGTTGATCGCCAGCCGCCCGATGTAGCGCAGGAGACCGGCGGTGTGGGCGATATCCGGATCGATGCTGCCGGTCCGCTTCGCCACGTGTTCCATGAAGATTCCATTGAAGAGGCTTTCCGCCCAGTAGTCCTCGGCGGCGATGCCGTAACAGCTCAATTCGTTGTTGGATAAATTGTGGGCGACCGAGAGATTGAGCAGGCGGATGCACTCGCGGAAACCGATCTTCTGGACGGCCCTGTCCAGCGACGATACGCGCTCTCCGAGCCCGTAAAAGGCGCTGTTGGCGCCGCGGATGATATCCGTCGTGAGCGCAAGATCGGTTTTGATCAGGTCGCTGATCTCGTTGAGATCCGCATCGGCGTCACGCAGCAGGGTCATGGCCCGGCCAAGGACACGGGGAGCAGGCGAGAATTTTTCGATCT
>JBAZHQ010000098.1:0-12196 GCA_041652235.1 Opitutaceae bacterium
GAGCCCTTGGCCCGTGTCGAAAAGGACGCGGTGCGTGCCGGTGTCGATCCACCACGCAAGCCCATGCTCGCCCAGTATGCCCATGCCGCGGGCGGTGTTCTCACACAAAACTGTAATTGTGATCATGGAGATAGGCAGAAGTAATCCCGCCGAAAGCCGGGCAACGCAAGCGGCGGCGAGATTGAATTATCGTTGTGAGCATAAGCCCTTTACTATAATGCTGTCAATGTTCCGTCAGGCGCGGCTCCTCCCGGAAAAAGTCACAGCACAGCGGGATTCCATTCCTAGCGCCATCGTCCATAGCTTCCAAGAATAGGCTGGCCAATCTGCGCCTCACACGGCATGTCCGGCACCACAGAATGCGGTATAATTCGCGAGCCCAGCTTCGGCAACTGCCACGCTTTTTTGCAGTGGTGCTGTTGATTCATTTTGTGGTTGGGCTCGTGTTGTCAGCTTCCCCGGAGCTCCACAGTCACCTGCACAAGGATTCCGACTCCGAAGGGCATGCCTGCTTCGTCACCGTTCTTACGACGGGCGGGTGCGATGCTCCCGCGGAGCCACTCGCGATGACGGCCTGGGTTCCGTGCGTTTCAGAAAGTTACGTCGCACCGGAGCATGTCTGGGTTGGGTCCAACTTTCAGGTTGGCGCGGTGTTCGAACACGCGCCTCCACGATTCCTGGGTTAAACGAATATCCGCGGACCACACACCTGAAAGGTGTCAGGTCCCTTCGATCGCAGTGCCCCGGCGACCAGCCCTCTGAAGGTTGGCGCGGGCAGGTTCAATCCAGTCAGGAATCATCCTATGAATTCATCGCTATTGCTTTGCCTTGCTCTTGCCGCGGCTGGCGTCGCCCAAAGCGCCGCTGCGGAGACATCATCATCCGCCGGTTCCCTTCCAAACGGCGACCCTTCCCTGGCGGAACAGGTACAGGTCCTGCGCCAGAACGTGGCGCAGATAAAAAACGAATATCAAAAACAAATCGCAAGCCTCACCGCTCAGATGCAGCGTCAACAGGCGTTGATCGACTCCCTCACGGCCAAGGCGGGCCGCGAACAAGGGTCCTCGGCGCCACCGGGTCCACCGTCAACTCAATCCGCCTTTCCAACGTCGGATGACACTCTCGTCGGCTCCGAAATCGCAACCTCTGGGACAGGCCCCAAAGAAACCTCATCCGCTCGGCCTTCAGGCGGAGCCAGTGCCTCCGGCAGTTACCTGAACATCTCGTTTGACGCGGTGGCGGCCTTTGCCGCCTCGACAGCCGCGAATCTCTCCAACCTCGAGGTCGGCGACCACGATCCGCAACAGCGCGGTTTCAATCTCCGCAGCCAGGAGCTCGCGTTGTCAGGCGCCGTCGATCCGTATTTCGAAGGCTTTGCCAACGTTGTTTTCAAGATGGATAACTTCAACGAAACCGAAGTCGAGCTGGAGGAGGCCTTCCTGCAGACGACGTCGTTGCCCCCCGGTTTGCAGGCCAGGGCGGGACAGTTCTTCGCGCCGTTCGGCCGCATCAATCCGACACATCCGCATACGTGGGATTTTGCCGACACCCCGCTCGTCGTCGGGCGGTTTCTCGGCCCCGACGGGTTGCGCGGCGCGGGGGCGCAGGTTGCCTGGCTCGCGCCCTGGCCCTGGTACTCGCACTTCACTGTGGCTTTGCAGGAGGGCCGCGGTGGAACGGCGTATTCGTTCCGCAATCCCGGCGACGAGGGAGGGTTGTTCTTCAATCGTCCGACCATCGACCGAGACACGCGCAGCCTGGCTGATTTCGTGTGGGTTGGCCGGTGGGAGAACTCGGTCGATCTCAGCCCAACGCAAACGGTCGTGCTCGGTGGATCGCTGGCTCAGGGACCCAACAACACGGGGGCAGCCAGTTCCACGCAGCTCTATGGTCTCGATCTTTTCTACAAATGGAAACCTCGCGACGCGTTCGGCGGCTGGCCCTTCGTGAAATGGCAGACCGAGTTCTTTTGGCGGCGCTACGAAGCAGGACGCGGGGCAAACGACGCGTTTCCAGTCACAGAGGTCTTCCATGACCGTGGCCTCTATACCCAACTCGTTTACGGATTCACCAAGGGATGGACGGCGGGACTACGCGCTGACTGGCTCGACAACGGAAATTCGCCGCTCACCGACGATTCCATGCGCCAGGATCGCACGCGTGTCTCGGCGGCGCTCACGTGGTACCCCACGGAATTCTCGAAACTGCGGCTGCAGTTCAACCGCGACTGGTTGCGGGCTGACTCCTTCCACACGGCGGACTCCGCCAATTCGATCTTTCTGCAGACCGAGTTCATGCTCGGTGCCCACGGCGCGCACAAGTTTTGAAAACCCAAGCTACATGAAAAACTCATCTCTCCTTTTCGCGGCGCGGCTGCTCATCTGCTCCGCCTTGTTCAATGTGCCGTGCGCGGTCGCGGCACTCAATGTCGTCACCACCCTCCCGGACTACGCTGCGATTGCCCGCGAGGTCGGTGGCGATCGGATCAACGTAACGTCTTTGGCCAAGCCGACGGAGGATTCTCATTTCGTCGACGCCCGCCCGAGTTTCGTGGTGAAGCTGCGGGCGGCGGATGTGCTGATCGAGGGCGGGGCAGAACTGGAGGCCGGCTGGTTGCCACCGCTTCTGGAAAACGCCCGTAATCCGAAGATCGAAGTGGGACGAAGCGGGCGCGTGGTGGCGTCGGCGGGTATCCGGCTGCTCGACGTTCCCGTGGTGCTCACACGGGCGCAAGGCGACGTACATGCGTTGGGCAACCCGCATTTCGGGGTCGACCCGATTGTTGCGAAAGCGATCGCGGCCCACATCGCGCAGGCCTTCGCCGCGGCGGATCCTTCGAACAGCGACTTCTATGCGGCCAACGAGCGGGCATTCGAGGCGAAGATAAACGCCAAGCTGCAAGAGTGGGGCGCGAAACTGCAACCGTTCCGCGGGCAGGCGCTGGCGGCATATCACGATTCCTGGGTGTATTTCGCCCACCGCTTCGGCTTCGTGATCGACACGTTCCTTGAGCCGAAACCCGGCATTCCGCCGTCGCCATCGCATCTGGCCGACGTCATCGCTAAAATCCGGCGCGACCATGTGCGGGCGATTCTCGTCGAGCCCTTCCATAATCGGAAGATCGCCGAGAAAGTCGCCTCCGCCACCGGAATCCCCGTGGTCGACGTGGCCCAGTACCCCGGAGCGTTGTCCAACACCGATAGCTACATCGCCTTGATCGATGAGCTCGTGAACCGCCTGGCGACAGCGCTCGGATCGTCCTGAGCGACAGGCCGCGGCCCTGCACCATCAACCCTCGTTTAACCTCCTTTCTTATGTGGGAAGTAATGTTCTGGCCGATCTTGGCCTGTATCCTTCTGCCGTGGTTCCTGGTCTACCTTGGCCTTCACGTCGTGCGTCGTGGCATCATCTTCATTGACATCGCCATGGCCCAGATGGCTGCGCTAGGGATCTGTGTCGCCCTGCTTCTGCACTTCGACCTTGAGGGTTGGGCGACCTTCGGCATCGCACTGGGATTCACCCTCGTGGGGGCGGCATTGTTCGCCTTCACTGGAAAGCGTGAGAGCGAGGTGCCCCAGGAGGCGGTGATCGGCATCACTTACGTCGTGGCAGCGGCGATCGCGGTATTGTTGTTGAGCCGGGCCGCGGAAGGCGACGAGGAGATCAAGAACATGCTTGTCGGGAACATCCTGCTGGTGACACCGGCGGAACTGGGGAAGGCGTTCGGCTTGTTTGTCGGCGTCGGCGCGATTCACGCCATTTTCCGCCGGTCGTTCCTGCTCGTTTCGTTCGACCGGAAGCAGGCTATCGAGTCCGGCTTGAATGTGCGCTGGTGGGATTTTCTGTTCTACGCATCGTTCGGCATCGTGGTCACAAGCTTCGTCCGCATCGCAGGCGTACTGCTTGTGTTTAGCTACCTGATCGTGCCGGCTGTTTGTGGCATCAATCTCGCCGGCAGTTTCGGTCGGAGGTTGCTCATCGGATGGATTGTCTCACTGATCGGCGGCATTGGGGGGCTGTTTGTTTCGTTCTGGTGGGATCTGCCGACCGGTGCGGCAATTGTGGCCGTTTTCGGCATGCTGCTCGTTTTGTTGACCGTCTGGCGCGCAGGGCGTCGTCAGTGGGAGCAGTTGCAGCCACCGGCATGATGATGGTCGTTGTGCTGATCGCAATCGTGGGGGTGGCCATCTCCGTGGTGACCGCCCTCGCAGGTATTGTCACCCAGGGCGAGTTTCCCATCGAGCCAGGCCTGCACAAGATCGCGCGGATGGGCGGCAGGCACTCCGACAATCACCTTGATCCCTGCGCCGGCCATGCGTTGTTGGGCGCCGCGACCCATGCCGCCAGCGAGGAAAAGCTTCACACCCAGCGCGCCGAGCCAGTCGGGCCAGCCGCAGGGCTCGGGCTCGGGCGGCATAACTACCGTGACGCGCACTATGTCGCGGACGGCAGGATCGACCTCGAAGAGACCCGCCTTGGCGGAGGCTCCGAAGTGAGAGGAAAACTCATTGTTCTCAGTGAGCGGAAGGGCGATGATCATGGTATAAGGCGTATCACGGTTGCATGGCGGCGACGACATGGACTGGAGCAGTGCCAACGGACGTGAAAGCAAGCTCGCAAAAGACTCGCCGGAGCGGCGGACAACGGTGAAAATTTGGAAATTGAGAAATCCGTCGCATCGAGTAATAAGCTTATGCTCATAACTCAGCCGTACACAAGCATTCAATTTTAACATGGCACGTCCTCTCTGCCCCCGCCACATCGCCCACAATCCGCCAGCCACCTATTTCAAGCCGGCGGGCATTCCCTTGTGCGAGCTGGAGGAGATCGAGCTTGGGGCCGACGAACTGGAGGCTTTGCGCCTGGCCGATGTGGAGGATCTCTACCACACCGAGGCCGCAAAACAGATGCGGGTGTCGCGACAGACCTTTGACCGTATCGTGCGGCACGCTCGTATGAAGGTGGCCGCAACCCTGGTGCATGGACGGGCATTGCGTGTGCTGCTGGCATCCTCAGCAAATGAGCCAGTTCACGAGGCGCATCCAACACCAGGCCGGGCGGCAAGAAGCACGTGTTGCTGCCGCGCAAGCCGGAGAGAGCGTAAGAGCGTAAGGGCGTAAAGAGGAGTAAGGAGTCGAAGTCAGATGCTCGTTTGACCACGCATGCTGCCGGTCCTCCTGCCTTCAGCGTACTCCGTGACCTAGAGCTGTTTAAGATATTCTATAGCCGAATAACTCAAGCCAGTTTGTCACGTAATACGTGACAATTCATCGGGTAGCGGGCAAAGGGCATTTTGCTTGTTCTGCTCCGAAATGGCTACAGTCATACTTAAAACGCTCTAGGAGGACCGTCTGCGGAATGCCCATTCTCGCTTCCCGCTTCCCGATTCTATCTCCATCATTTGACTCCGTGCCCTCCGTGGCCTCTGTACGTTATCTCTGAGTCTGCTGTTTTCTTGCGCGCATTCATGCTGCAACACCCGCTTTACCTTTCACGTGATAGACAGCACCGAAAGCGGTGCTGCCTCACTCGGTGTCCTGTCTGCGGGACACCCATTCTATATTCTCGCTCCTAGACTCTATCTTCTTTGGCTGCGGCTCCGTGGCCTCTGTGTTCCAATCCAGTTATCATCATGGATGTTCTGTTTCTCTCCCGCCTGCAGTTCGCGCTCACGATAACATTCCACTACCTGTACCCGCCGCTGAGCATCGGGTTGGGGCTTCTGCTCGTTGCCATCGGGGCGCTGTGGCTGAAAACCCGCAATCCGCTCTATCACCAGATGGCGCGTTTCTGGACGAAGGTCTTCGCGCTCACGTTTGCCATCGGCGTGGCGACGGGGCTGGTCATGGAGTTCGAGTTCGGCACCAACTGGGCGACATACTCGCGCTACGTCGGCGATGTCTTCGGCAGCGCCCTGGCCGCCGAGGGCATTTTTGCCTTCTTCATGGAGTCCGGTTTTCTCGCTGTGCTGCTCTTCGGCTGGGATAAGGTCGGCCCCAAATTTCATTTCTTCGCGACCTGCATGGTCGCGCTGGGGGCGCATTTCTCGGCGATCTGGATCATCGTGGCCAACTCGTGGATGCAGACGCCCGCCGGCTACCATATTGTGGGCGAGGGATTGAAGGCGCGCGCCGAAGTGACGAATTTCTGGGAGATGGTCTTCAACCCCTCCTCCATGGACCGGCTCGCGCACACGATCAGCGGCTGCTGGCAGGCCGGAGCCTGGCTCATGGTCAGCGTCGGCGCCTGGTACCTCCTGCGACGCAAACACCGGGCCTTCGCGCTGGCCTCTGTGAAAATCGGCCTGGTTGCCGCGCTGGCGGCTTCGCTGTTTTCGCTGGTCACCGGACATGCGAGTGCCGCCGGAGTGGCGAAGAACCAGCCGGCGAAACTCGCGGCGTTCGAAGGCCAGTATAAGACGACCGCACAGGCGCCGCTCCACCTCTTCGGATGGGTTGACGAGAAGACGGAGACGACACGCGGAGTGGCCGTCCCCGGGATGCTGAGCTGGCTCGTCCACGGTAACGTTGCAGCCACGGTGCAGGGACTCGACGCCACGCCGCGCGCCGATCGGCCTCCGGTGAACTTTACCTTCCAACTCTATCACGTCATGATTGCCATCGGCTCCGCCTTGATCGGACTCGCGCTCTGGGCGTCCTGGGCGCTGTGGCGGGGCACGCTGGAAAACTCCCGGCTACTACTCGGTCTGCTGACGCTCTCGGTGCTCGGTCCGCAGATCGCCAACCAAGCGGGCTGGTGGGCCGCCGAGGTCGGGCGCCAGCCGTGGATCGTTTACAAGCTGCTGCGCACCTCGGAAGCGCTCTCAGCGGTCGTGACGGCCAATCAAGTCGTCGCATCCATGGTCATGTTCGGTTTTGTATATCTGCTGTTGTTCGCAGTGTTTATATTCCTTCTCAACGACAAGATCCAGCATGGTCCCGACGACGCCGACTTGCGTCCGGCCGGGAAATGGGCGCCGGGCTTCAAGTCGCCGCAGGGAGGTGCGCAATGAACTTCGGCTCGCTCGATCTCAACACGGTCTGGTTCGCCCTCGTTGGGGTGCTCTTCACGGGCTACGCCATTCTCGACGGTTTCGACCTCGGAGTGGGCGTGCTCCATCTGTTCGTGGCCAAACGCGACGAGGATCGCCGCATTTTCCTCAACGCCATCGGCCCGGTGTGGGATGGCAACGAGGTCTGGCTGGTCACCGGCGGCGGCGCGCTCTTCGCGGCGTTTCCCGCGGTGTATGCCACGGTCTTCTCCGGCTTCTACCTCGCCTTCATGGCGTTGCTGTGCGCGCTGATTTTCCGCGCGGTGTCGATCGAGTTTCGCAGCAAGCATCCTTCGCCGCTCTGGCGGGCATTCTGGGACGCCGGATTCGCCGCAGGCAGCACGGTCTCGGCGCTGCTGATCGGCGTTGCGCTGGGCAACCTCGCCTGGGGCATCCCGCTCGATGCCAACGGCGAATTCGCCGGCACGTTCCTGGGGCTGCTGCATCCCTACGCGCTGGCGATGGGAGTGACGACCGTGGCGCTCTTCGCGATGCACGGCGCAATCTATCTCGTGCTCAAAACCGAGGGCGAGGTGCAGGCGCGCGCGCGCCGCTGGGTGAACCCGCTGATCATCGCCTTCATCCTCTGCTACGTGCACGTCACGCTCGCGACGCTGCTTTACGTGCCTCACATCACCGAGGCGTTCCGGCGCGAGCCGTGGTTCTTTGCGCTCGTGATCCCGGTGATCCTCGCAATCGCCAACATCCCGCGCGAGGTGCACCGTGGAAAAGAGTTCTTCGCCTTTCTCTCATCCTGCGCGGCAATGGCGGGCCTGATGACGATCTTCGGCATTGGAGCCTACCCGAACCTCGTGTTCAGCAACCCGGCCCCCGGGCATAGCCTCACGGCTTTCAACGCCGCCTCCTCGCCGAAAACGCTGGCGGTGATGCTCACGATCGCGCTGATCGGCATGCCTGTGGTTCTCGCATACACGGCGAGCATCTACTGGATCTTCCGCACCAAGGTGAAGATCGAGAAAGCCAGCTACTGAAGCACGCATCGTGAATCGCTGCGCGGCGGCGGGTGCCGCGTTCCGATTACTTCTTTTTCTTCCTCACGACGTAAAGCGGACGCTGCTTCACCTCATCGTAGACCCGTGCCAGGTATTCGCCGATGACGCCGATGCCCAGCAGTTGCACTCCGCCGATGAATAAGGTTAGCGTGACCAGCGTGGTGAAGCCGGTGAATGCAACCTCAACCCCCAACAGGCGCCTCACGATGAAGAACGTGGCGAGCACAAGGGATAATCCGCTGATGACCAGGCCCACGTAGGTCATGAGGCGCAGCGGCAGGTAGGAGAAACTGAAGATGCCGTCGAGCGCGTAGCGCACGAGCCGGACAAAGGTCTGGGCGGGTTTCCCGGCGGCGCGTTCCTGCCGGTCGTAAAGCACTTCGGCGGTTGCGAATCCCACCCAGGCCCGGATGCCCGGAAAGAATCGGTGGCGCTCGGGAAGGCTGACAAGCGCCTCCAGCGCCTCCCGGCCAAGAAGTCCAAAAGTGCCGGTGTTGGATACGATCCGGAAATCGGTGAGATAATTGAATCCGCGATGGAACAGGTCGAAACCCATCCTGCGAAGCCCCTGCTCCCGGCGTGAGCGGCGCACGGCCAGAACGACCTCCGAGCCCTCGCGCCAGCGGGCGACAAGTTCGCTAATCAACTCCGGCGGGTCCTGAAGATCCGCGTCCATGGTGATCGCGGCGTCCACCCCCTCGTCGGCCGCCCGCTCGAGCCCCGCCATGATCGCGGCCTGGTGTCCAAAGTTTCGGGAGAGCGACACGAGCCCGTATCGGGGGTCCCGGGCCGCCTTCGCCTCGATGAGTTGCCCGCTGCGATCCTTGCTCCCGTCGTCCACCATGATGACGCTCCAATCGACCGTGGCATCGCCTGAAAACACCGCCCCAAGCCTTTTGAACAGCTCCTGCATCACCGGCTCCTCATTGAAGACGGGGATGACGATCGCAATTCGCGGCGCGTTGTCTGTCGGCATCAGCGGAACAGGTTGTATTTAACGATTGAGTACAGAGCCCGGAACCCGTCCCTCCACCCGATCTTCTTTCCCTCCTCGTAGGTGCGCCCGTAATAGCTGATGCCCACTTCGTAGATGGGCACTCTCAGCTTGGCGACCTTGGCGGTGATCTCAGGCTCGAAACCAAAACGGTCTTCCTCGATGGTTATCTTCTGCAACACCTCGCGGCGGAACATTTTGTAGCAGGTCTCCATATCCGTGAGATTGATGTTGGTGAGCATGTTGGAGCTCAGCGTAAGGAACCGGTTGCCCACCATGTGCCAGAAGTAAACCACGCGGTGCGCCGAGCTTCCCATGAAGCGCGAGCCGAAGACCACGTCTGCGCGTCCTTCGATAATCGGCTTCATGAGCAGGGGGAGTTCCTGGGGATCATACTCGAGATCGGCATCCTGAACGACGACGAGATCGCCCGTCGCCGCCGCAAACCCGGTGCGAAGCGCAGCGCCCTTTCCCTGGTTGGTTTCGTGGAAGATCACGCGATCCGCCAGCCTTCCGGTTTCGCCGCGCAGCAGCTCCCTCGTTCCGTCGGTCGAGCAGTCATCGACCACTATGATTTCCATCTCCCCGACAGGGGCCGAACGCACGCGCCCAATGATGGCGCTGATGGTGTGCGTCTCGTTGTAGCAGGGGATAATAACCGAGAGTTTCATGCCAATTGAGCCCTGATGTTGGCCTAAAGGCATCGAATTCGTCGAGTCTGCATTCTGGATGGCGTGTAATTAACCATCCTTTGACAGGCGGCCGCAATGCCACGTCTGCCGGCAGGGCGATCTCGCCCTGGCTCAACGCAAGCTTGCGCCTTGGGCAAGCCCGAGGGCATGGTTTATCCGGAAATGGACGACACCGCTGCAAAGAATAGGAGGAAACTACTCGTCAAACTCGCACTTGCGGGCATCGCAGGCCTTGCGGTGGGAATTGCCCTGCTGGCGGGCCTGGATTTGTGGGCTCTTGCCAAACAGGGTCTTGATCTCATCAAGCAGGCGGGCCCGGTCGCATTCTTCTCGGCGATGGCAATCCTCCCCGCCCTGGGAGCGCCCGTATTGGCCTTTCTTCTCACGGTGGGCCCCGCCTATGGCGAACGCTTTGGGATGCCCCTGGTTATCGCTCTGTCGCTGGCGGCCACCACCTTTAATCTCATTCTGGCGTATTGCCTGTCTCGCTGGGCCCTCCGCCCGCTTCTGCAGCCTCTCATCGTGCGCCTGGGTTATAAAATGCCCGAGACCGAAGGCAGCGACGCCACGGATCTGCTCATCATCCTGCGCATGACGCCGGGCGTGCCGTTTTGCGTTCAGAACTACATGGCGGGACTGGCCGGCATTCCTTTTGTCCGGTACCTCGCCATTTCCTGCGTCATCACCTGGGCCAACAACTCCGCTTTCATTGTCTTTGGGGACGCCCTCATGAACGGAAAAGTCAAAATTATCTTATTCGCCGTGGGCGTCATCATAGCCCTGGCGGCGGGCACTCATATGGTCCGCAGGCATTACGCAGGCAAACGTCCACGGGCATGAATGCCGGCGATCCGAAGGAAGCAGGCACCCCGGGCGGCCGCGTCGAGTCCGTATCCGAATTCACGCGCCGCATAAAAGTGCTGCTGGAGGGCGGCCTTGCTCCCGGCTGGGTGAAAGGCGAGGTGTCCAACCTGCGGATGCAGTCCAGCGGCCACGTGTATTTCTCCCTGAAGGATGCCGGTGCGCAGCTCTCGGCGGTGCTTTTCCGCGGCGATGCGGCACGGCAGACCCTTAAGTTGAGAGACGGCATCCAGATCATCGCCTACGGAGAGATCAGCCTCTACGAGCCCCGCGGGCAATACCAGCTCGTCGTGCGCGCCGTGATCGAAGACGGTGTGGGCCGGCTGCAACGTGAATTCGAGGCTCTTAAGAAGCGCCTGACCGGGGAAGGGCTGCTCGATCCCGGTCGCAAACAGCCCCTCCCCCCCCTCCCGGCGACAGTGGGCTTCATCACTTCGCCCACCGGAGCCGCCGTGCGCGATTTCATCAGGATAATGGAACGACGGCGCTGGCGCGGACGCGTGGTGGTGCTCCCCTGCAAGGTACAAGGCGATGGCGCCGCCCAGGAGATGGCCTCAATGCTGGCCTATGCCCAGTCTCTTGAGAAAGGGAGCGATGGCGAACCCGTCCCGGCAGATCGCAAGGCGGGCGCCGACTCCCAAACGCCCTTTTTCGACCTGCTTGTGATAGGGCGCGGCGGCGGAAGCCTCGAAGATCTCTGGGCTTTCAACGAGGAAGTGCTGGTGCGCGCCGTCGCCGGCTGCTCTTTGCCCATCATCTCGGCGGTCGGGCACGAGATCGATTTTACACTCTGCGATTTCGCCGCCGATGCGCGCGCCGAAACGCCAAGCGCCGCGGCAGAGCTGATCTCCAGCAGCTTTCTCGCCGCGATCGAACGAACTCTCCACGCTTCCAGGGAAGTCGAGCGTCTCGCCGAACAGGGCTTGGCGGACGCCCGCGGCGCCCTGGAGCCCCTGCGGGATCGCCTGCGCCTTCTTGCTCCGGCCGCACAGGTAGAACGCGGTTATCTGCGGCTGGACGACCTGGGCAACCGTCTCTCTTCGGCTCTGCGCCATGCCGTCCAGGAAAAGAGGCGGCAATTCCAGGGGCTTCAATCCCTGTTCGCCCAACGCACGCCGGAAAGGCGCGTTGAAATGGAATCCCAACGCCTGTTGTCGTTCTGGAAACGCCTTCAGGCTGCCAGCCCCCGGTCCGTGCTCAATCGCGGCTTTGTCATCGTGCGGGATGAACGTGGAAACCCTGTCGGCAAACGGGCCGGCCTGTCGACAGGCCAGCCCGTCGATGCCGAGTTCTCCGACGGCAGCGCACGACTGCGCGTGGAATAGCCCGGCTTCAGTTGCATTAACCGCAGTTGAATTGCCACAAAAAGGCACAATAATTCAGAGGCATTAACAGCGCCTAAAGATGCGCCTATAGGCGCGCTACGATCCAAATCGAAGCCTCTGGAACTTTTCGTGCCTTTTCGTACTACAGTATTTACAATTCATCTCAGGCTGAGAGGAAATCCGAGACGGACAGAACCGATCCCCAACCATCCAATCCATTCTCGCGCAGTGACGCAGTGGCGCAGAGTGACGCCGACCTC
>JBAZHQ010000099.1:0-12174 GCA_041652235.1 Opitutaceae bacterium
CATCCACGGAGCTCACCTTGCTTGGTAAGGGTTACGAAACAGCCTTTGAGAGGCTGGAACTTCTCCCGCGCCTCGGATGCTTCCGGCTCCGGGAGCCGACCTGTCGAAACCACGGAGCTGAGCGCCTTGCGTGCGAGGCTCAACAAGGCCCTGCGTTCCTCCACGGTGTAATGGGCCTCGGATACCGCCGGAGTGGCGGCGGTTTTCTCCGACGGTGCGTAGAATGCAATCGCGGCGTAGCCTACCACGCGGGATTTGTCGCCGGCGGTATCGCCGCTATTGCGATAGTCGAGAAGCTTCGCCTTCCATCCACGCTGCCTGGCCAGTTCGATGACGGTTCGGATGGGAACCCGTCCGCAAGCCGATTGCTCGCCGATGCCGGCTGGGTCCAGCCTGCAAATGGCATCGATGCACTTCGCATCGAGGGCTCGCGCCTCCTCGTAGGGATGAAAGTGGCTCAGGTCGGAGCTTGCGACGATGAGGGTCTTGTCATCGATCACCCGGGAGAGCGCGCGTGCCGCGTCTGAAGGATTCACCTCCCCCATGATCACGGGAAGCACCGAGGCCTCCGGGAGCGCAATCTGGATGAAGGGCACCTGCACTTCGTCGGCATGCTCCCAGGTGTCGGCGCGGTCGTCCATGGGGAGCGGTGCGAGCTTTCGCGAGCTCTGCCACCAGCCTGGCCGCTGCACCTGGCACTTCGGTTCAAGGGAGAAGGGAGGAAGCTTGGCGAGTTCGCGGGCGCGCTCGGAAATGGCCGTGTCGCCCAGCGGTGTGCGGAATATCCGGGCGTCGCTCACGGAGGCCTCCGTGAGGAAGGCGGTATGGCTCGGGGCGAGCACGACAACCGTCGTGAATCCGCCTCCCGCAGCCTGCCTGTAGGCGCGGGCTGCCACCGGGCCCGAGTAGGCGTATCCGGCATGAGGACACACGATTGCCTTCAGATTTACGATGGGATCGGCGGGTGGAACGGAGCCAAGCAACAGGGAGACCTCCTTTGCCAGCGCCGCAGGATCGCGCGGATAAAAGATACCCGCCACTGAGGGCTCGCGCACTTTCGGCGGCGCAACCGTTTCGGCACTGAGCGATGGGACTAGCATGGCGATGGAGAGGCTGATTCCGACCAGCCCCCGGATGAATGGGAGAAACGACGGGGCAGCCATAATCACCCAGTATCAGGCATCGGAGGCCTCTTGGCCATGAAAACCATGCGCTCACCGAGCCTGGTGATTTGGATTCGATGTTAAAACCACCCAGGCATGGTCTCTCGCCAAGTCGCAAAGACCGCAAAGCGTCCCAACCTGCATTTTCTTCGCGCTCTTTGCGTCTTTGCGAGAAACGGGATCGACAGATTGGGGTTCTATTCAAAATCCTTCTCCGATTCCTCCGCTCACCCGCAGTCCAATTGCCTTTGAGTTGGATGTAAGGACTCAAACCCATTTTCACTCTTAGGAAACGGGAGACTCTGGGGGAAAGTGTCTTTCAGCTTACAGCTTACAACTTGTCTTAGAGCTCACTTCCCTGGAGCCGTAGCCTCGATATAGCAGGTGCTGGAGCATTTTCCCGAGTCATCGCCCAAAAGAATGGGGGAAATCTGCTCAAGCTCGGCGAAAGTGGCGTGTGAGTCGCCGACCCAGATCTGGCTGAGGTAACCGGCATCCGAAGATCCGATGGTGGCGCCTTCGGTAGGGCCGGGATGAGCGGTGAGCGTCCAGCCTCCGGCGCGGGCCACGCGCAAGGGTTGAGGCGCCAGGCCGCATTTGAAACTTTTTGGCGAACCGCTGACCAGCGTGCCTTTCCCGCCTGCATCGCGGAACGCGGGGTGGGGCAGAAACCCTTCGGTCTTGCATCCATTCATCTCCACGAAGACGAGGCCAAGGGGGCGGTCTTCCGTGCGCTTGAGGAGCACTGGAATTTCCGCCGGTACATCGATGGCGATGACATGCATCCCGTAGTACGCGCGTCCATCGTCCTTCCAGCGCACCGTGCAGCGGATGCGGGTGCCTTCCCAGGCGTACTCGCGGGTCAGAGCGGGATAGTTCTTGTCGGTGCAGAGATGCTCCATGATGAGGACCGCTCCCTTGGCGCGCACCGAGCTTGCTGGTGCGAACTCCCAGTCCGAGATTGGCGGCCATACCCAGCGCTTTTGAGGCCCAAGCCAAAATCGATGTCCGCCCCAGTTGGGCGCCGGTATTGATGTCGTGGGGATTGGACGCGGCGAAGGTGCGGAGAGCAGGTTCAGGGAGCCGTCTGCGGCTCCCAGATACAACAGGCGACAGCGAACCTCGGAAACGATTGCCATGATCTCGCCCTGTCGGGAGGACCAAGCCGCTTCGTTGAGAAAAGTGGTCTTGTTCCAGGCGGAAGTTCCTGTGCTCGCGCTACCAGCGCAAAGGGTGGTGGATGAAAGGGCCATGGCGAGAAAAGCTTGATACAAAGTGCGGATCATGGGGGGCGTCAAAGGCATGAAAGATTGGTCCCGATCAATCTCAGTCGGCAAACGATTAAACTTAGAAAATGCAGTCGAATGGCCACGAAAAACATAGCGCGGCGGAGCCGCAACCAAAGAAGCCAGATGCCAGAAGCCGGAAGCCAGCAAGGAAGTCGGATGTCGGAGATCGCCCGTTCGGCGAGCGCCCACCTTCGCAAGTATACGGCGGGCACAGCAGGGCCTTCGGGAAGTCGGGCAAACCGGGCCTGTCAGCGATCGGCTTTCGGCTATCGGAGAAACCCCACAATGTAACAATGCCGATAGTCTTGGAATTCCTCTAAGGCGAAGGTGGGAGCCTGTCGAATGGGCTCCTCGATTCTATCTTCTTTGGAAGTTGATGATCTGAAGAAGCCCGGAAATTAGCGGACCTCGCTGGAAATGAAGAAAGGAATTCGATCCATTCTCGCGCGGAGACGCGGAGGCGCGGAGGAAATGCATTTTTCAACACGGGCAAAGAGCGCACGGAGGATTGATCGAGCCTCTGCGCTCTTGGCGCCTCTGCGCGAGAACCCTGATTGGTTCCGGATTCTGAAGCTCATAGGAAAACTTCTGACGGTCTTGCTTTCGTACTACAGTATTCTCAGGTCGTCTCAACCTGCGAGGATTTCTAGAACGAGCGACAGTATAGCCTCATGGTTTATTCCCGATAGCTGAAAGCCGATCGCCGACAGACAACATGCCTGAACTTAAAGTTCTTCATCTTACATCTTATAGCCTCTTTGGTTGCGGCTCCGCTGCTTCAGGTTTATTATACTACAGTGTTTTCCGTGGCCATTCATTCTGCTGAATTAAGGTTAAATCACTGAAACGTCCGCAAGCCGGGTGCGTCATTCAATGCGTTGACCTGCCCAGGAAAGAGTGGCCGACTGGCAGCTCTTTCCCAGGCATCCCCTTTAACGGTTCCCATCTCTCCCCACGCATGAAAACAGCCTTAAGTCTCTTCGTCATAAGCCTCGTTTCCGCATCGCTCGCCTTTGCTTCGACGGGCGATAATTCCTTCAAATCCCCCGTCGGACTCCAGCTCTGGAGCCTGCGTAACCAATTCAAAAAGGACGTCCCGGAGGCGTTGAAGCAGCTGAAAGGCTTGGGTGTCACCCAAGCTGAGACTGCGGGTACCTATGGGATCGAACCGGCGAAGTTCCGCCAGATGCTGCTCGATGCAGGTGTCCAGCCGATCTCGGGGCATTTCGATTTCGGCCTGCTTGAAAAGGATCCCTCCGCGGTTTCCGCCCAGGCGAAGGCTCTCGGCCTGAAATATGTGGGCTGCGCCTGGGTGCCGCATCAGGGTGCCTTCACAGAGGCGGAAGCCCGCCATGCGATCAAGGTTTTCACCCACGCAGGCGAGGTGATGGCCAAGAACGGAATGCGCTTTTTCTATCACGCCCATGGCTATGAGTTTCAACCCTTCGGCGATGGCACGCTGCTCGACCTGATCATCAAGGAATGCCCCGCTGACAAGGTCTCCTTCCAGTTGGACACGACCTGGGTCTATTTGCCAGGACAGGATCCCGTCGTCTGGTTGAAAAAGTATCCCACTCGCTGGATTTCACTGCACATGAAGGATCTCAAGAAGGGTGTGGAGCGCGGAACGCTCTCCGGCGGCACCGACATCAACAACGATGTTGTCCTTGGCACCGGCCAGATCGACTGGAAGGCCGTTCTCAAGACCTCCCAGGAGATCGGAGTCAAGTTCTACGTCATCGAGGACGAGTCCGACGCCATCCTGACGCAGGTCCCGCAGAGCGTGAAATTCCTGTCCGACATTCGCTGGTAAAATCAGATCGCTCGCTTCAGCAGAATGGTTCACCGCGGAGGCGCGGAGTTCGCGGAGGAGTTGAAACTGCTAAGAAACAAAGAATCGAAGGATCGAACTTTGTTTCTTCGCTTCTTTGCAGTTAATCCTCTCCGCGAACCGCTGCTCTCTGTCGTTACCGCGGCCAACTCTTGGCCTAAACCGAATGGAACCTTGCGCGGACCAGTTCTCGCGGTAACATCTGCAACATGCCAACGGTCATTTTCCTTTTTGGGTGGCGTTTCTTTTTCTATTCGGATGAAGGCAATGAACCGCTTCACATTCATTGCGAAAAAGCAGAGAAGGAAGCGAAATTCTGGCTGGATGAGAGGACCCGCGCCATCACCGTTTCATTCGCGCATAATTTTAGCTCTCGCGACATGAAAGAGGTAAAAAATATTATCGGGCAGTATTTCGAAGAGATAATTAAGAGCTGGAAAGAGGTTCGAAAAATGAAAGGGCACTAGCATGAAACATATCGTGAAATCCATCTCCTTTAGCGGGAGCATCATGAAGCTGTGCGCCGATAATAAGGAATATCGAGTCGATCTGGCGCTCGTGTCGGATCGGTTGCTGAAGGGCACTAAGGTCGAGCGCATTACCTATCGGGTTTCTCCATCCGGTTACGGGATTCATTGGCCGTTGCTCGATGAAGACCTTACGGTGGATGGGCTCATCTGTGCAGCGATCCCGGCGGTGCGGGCGGAGAAGAAGATGGCTTGAGAGTAGAAGCGCGCCACCGCTCGATTGCTTCAACGGCGCTTTCGTTTTCCTGGACCGCCCTTCGCTTTAGCGGGGGCGGCCTTTGTTTGTCCAAAACCGACGGCGCCTTGTCCAGGCGAAGCCGAAAGCCGTAAGACCGATGAGTGCTGCGTAAGCCGACGGCTCAGGGACCGCAGTAACGGCAGCAGTTTGCAGGTAGGGATCGGCACCAAGCGAACCTGCGAGGCTTCCGATGATCGCGATCGTGCCCGCGTCTGAGATGTCCCATGACACAGGCAAGACGGTCGCGCTTGCCGGGAATATCCACGATGGATTTGTGAAAAGTATCCATTCGGTGGAACTGGAGGGCGTATCGAAGTTGTAGCCCCAAATGAAGGATTGTGTAGAGGTGCCGAAAGGAGCGGCGTTGCTGGAAAGCGTGGCGGTATTGGAGAATTGAGTGAAGCTCTCATCCCAATTCGTGGTGCCCAGCACCGTGAAGTTGGCATGCCATTGGGCAAGATTCCCTGCTGTAGGGGTAAAGACACTAAACGAGCCGAGCTCGAACGTGAAGCCGTTGGTAAGCGGATCGCCAGTGCTGGTCTTCCCGATTTCGAAAGCAGGTGACGTGTAGTTGATCTCCACGGCGGACAAAGAACTGATGGCAAGCGTAAGAATTACGAGAAGGCGCGGGGTATACGTTTTCATGGGATGCGGCTAGAGGTTGGAAGGAAATGGCACAACATTAAGGGGATCGGCAGCTACTTTACGCAGGATGATGGCACCATCGGCCGGGATGATTTGGACTTGATTGTAGTTGGTGCTGCCGCCTCCGACCTTGGCCCATTGCTCGATGGAGCCTGACGCGTTGCGCAGCAGATAGTAGGTTTGGATTGCGCCTCCCGTGTAGACCTGGATTTGGTCGGCATTACCCACGACTGTGGAGCCGGTGAAGCCGTTGGAGTGGGTCATCACACGCTGCACAGGTGACTGATCGATTGGGAACGGCTGGCTTACGAGGTTGTTGCCTGCGACGAGCGGCAGGGCAAAGGTGTTCTGGCGCACCTCGCCCAGCCAGGTGAGTGTGACCGGAGTCGAGCCGTTGCGGAGCACCACCATGCCAACGCCAGGCGCGATGGGCAGTTTATCTTGATTTGTCGAACCGCCTCCGACCTTGGTCCACTGCACAATGGAACCGGATGCATTTCGCAGCAGATAATAAGTCTCGAAGCTCTGTGTCTGCGCGTTGAGCAACTGAACTTGGTCCGCATTGGCGACGACCGTCGCGCCTTGCATGACGGTGTTCCCTTTCGTTCCGAACAATTGCCCGAGAGTCACGTGTGGCCGAACGACGACGGTGCAGCCAGCAAGGCCGGAGGCACTTGGCAGAGCGGCGAGCGTCGTGCGCGGAGAAGAGGGTATAATTGTGATGGTATTGTTGCCAGAGGCTTTCGTAGCTGCGACATCCACCTCTAATCGGTCGCCTACATAGTCTGGGGCCGGACCACTGGTGATCTCCAAGAAGTAAGTCGCACTGGCATCAAGCAGGGTGCCCAGATTGAGCGTGGCATCGCCAAGCGTAAGCACCGTAGCAGTGTGGCTGGCGATACTATCGCGACAGACGGCAGCATTGACGAGCGACATGCCGGTGAAACGTGTGCCGTGTGTAAATGCGATATTAACCGCGCCGAGCGGAGGCGTGGCTGTCGTCGCCCCGGATGTCAGATTGAGCCTCAAACGTATGAACCGGCGGGCGACCGTGGCTAGCGTCGTGGTATCGCGCACTGTTACTTGGTCGCGCTGCGCGTCAAGACCGGTCACGGCTATTTCCTGTGTGTAACTCGCTCCGAAGTTCCAAGTCTGAAGGTCGCCACTGACCTCAACAGTGTAGGTGAGGTCGGCGATGTCGTGGCGTCGGATGAAGGTCAGTGTGAGACAGCCGCTGTCCGTGCCGGCCAACGGTAGCCCGGAAAGGTTCGCCTGCGTCAGCGGCAAGCCAAAGGCATATTCCTGCAGGTTGTTTATGCCGTCGTGATCGGGGTCTGCGCCCGCGCCGCTGATGGTTGTGTCAGCCAGTTCCGCCGTCGTGAAATACTGGCCCTGGAACGATGCAAACGTCGCCTGCACCGTCAGTGTCGCCGCGCTACTGGCGACACCATTCTGAACCGCGTTGGAGGCAAGACACCGGTATTGGTAGCCGTTCATACCGGCCGTGACGCCGGTGATACTGAGCGTCCCGGTGGTCACTCCCGAATACAGAGTGTTGTTCGCCAAGTCCGACCAACTGCTTCCGCTATTGGCGCTCACCTGCCATTGCAGCGTCGGCGTCGGGTTGCCGCTGGCGGCAGCCGTGAAGCTCGCGGTCTGCCCCGCGTTCACGGTCTGACTCACCGGCTGCGTCGTAAATATCGGAGGTGCTGCCGCGACAAAATTGATCGCGCTACTTCCTCCGCTGTCGGCGAAAACGCCGAGCGGAGTCAAGTCTGCCGAGAATCGGATGATTTTGCCCCCAATTCCATTTGCAACATAGAGTCGGCCGAGGTCATCAAAAACAACATCGCGAGGGCTGTTGAAATCCGAAGACGAAATTGTCTGAACGTGAATTCCGCTTGGCGAATAAACCTCCACGGTTCCGCCATTGATGTTTTGCGGAATGAACATCCGCCCCTGTGCATCAAAGGCCAGTCCAGTTGGGTTGTTTAGGCCAGAAAGGACCGTCCCGAGGTCCGATCCAGTCGCTGAAAACCTGCGGACCAAGCCCGCCCTATCGAAGAGGACGTAGATATCTCCCGAAGACGAAAAAGTAAGACCTACCGGGCTATCAAGACCCGAAATCACGTCACCGAGACTGGCACCGCTAACTGAATAACGGGAAACTGCTCCGCGACCGGCATTTACGACATAGAGATCGCCCGTCGGGCCGAAAGCTAAATCCCACGGCGCTTGTATGCCATCCGTCCTTGTGAGAAAGACGCCCAGGCTCGCTCCAGTCTTGGAAAACTTCTGAATCGTCCAGTCAGCATTAATGCTGACGTAGAGTTGCCCGGCGCTGTCGAATGCCAAATTGGTGTTGCCCGGAGAGATTCCGGTCGATGCGATCTGCCCGAGTGGGGTCCCATCGGTGCCAAAGCCGACAACATAAGGGGAGTTATAACCGGTAACGTAAATGGAGCCGGCTGATGGCGGCACGTTCACCGTCAGTGAATAGGGCGCAGTTTCGCTGAACGAGCCATTACCAACCGGGTAGCCATAGACTTGGACGTAGTAGGTGCCGGCCGTCGGGGCGTTGTAGTTGATGCTCTCCGCCACGCCCGTGTCGCTATAGGAGCCTTTGATGTAGGTTGCATCGGGGCCGAAGAGCTCGAGGTCGTAATCCTTGTCGGCTGGCACCGTGAGGTTGAATGTCAACGTGCCCGGGGTCGTGACCTCGACCTTGAACCAATCCACGTCGGTTGAGGTTGAAAGGTAACCGGTGGCTGTTTGCCCGGTTGTGAGCAGCGTTGCTGTCAGGGAACTGTCGTTGCCGTCGGAACTCGGCGGTGGCGAAACGTTGTTGACCGTCACACTCACGGGCGCACTGATGCCGAGCAGATTTCCCAACAGCCCGGCGTAGGCTTTGGTGAGGAGGGTGTGCCGGCCGTTACTCGTGATCGTCGTGTTCCACGTCCACGCAAACGGCGCGGTCGTGTCGGACGACTGTAACACTCCGTCCAGCAGAAACTCGACGCGGTCGACGTTCTGCGAGGTGGTCGCAGTCACGGTCATGCTACCACTCAGCGTCGCATCACTCGCGGGTAAGGCAATCGCGACGTAGGGAGAACCTGCGGCGTCGGAAAAACTCAACGTGAACTCGGAGACAGATTTGCCCGCGGCACTGGTCGCCCTGACGCGATATCGCCCCTGATCGGTGACGATCGCGGTCGAGCGGGTATAGTTCCCAGTGCCGTTTGACCCAAAGGCTGTATCCCATTGCTCGGTAGCGTCGTTGAATTTCTCCCACAGGTAAGTGATAAAAAGATCGGGGTCCGCCGGATATCCGCTAATCTCTCGCCGAGTCGTGGCATGGGCGGTAAATGAAACCGGCTGCCCTTGGGCCGCATTCGTAATGGAGAGGGGAAGTACATCGAGAATGGGCTCGTTCAGAAACATACTCCGCCACCAGCCGAGCTGGCGCAGATTGCTAACGTAGGGAGCGCAATCCAATCCGGGCGGCAGCGGTGGAGGAACTTCGAGCGCGCTATCCACCGTGTCCGCGTAGAATTGGATTGGCCCAAAATGCCCCTGCGTGCCCAAGGTGGCAGAGTCGTTGTAATAGCGCAGTCCGATTAAGGCACCGCCAAGCGGCTCCCAGTCCACTTGCTTGTTCACGCCGATGTTTCCCCACCCAAAATCAGCAACATCTGTACCGGGGGTCACATCTTCTGAGTAGTAATTCTCGAGCCGAAACACTTTTTGATCTCCCGCGAAGAGCGGGATTTCTGCCATTCTCTGCACATTTAGGTTGCTTAGGTTGCTTGAACTGTCCGGCACCGTCCCGGGAATGAATGGATCGAGGAGCGTCAATTGCGTTTTTAGCTTGGGCTGTGCGTCCGGAGTCATCTGCAAAAGGTACTTCATCGCCCCGCGTGCGGCCCACGACCCCGCGCTATGCGCGATAAAGTGCACGCGCTCCAGTTTCGGAACGGCAACGTGCAGCAGTTCTCCCAAATGCCGTCCGTGTTGATAGGCGATTTCGGCGGCTTGGGCACCCGAAACTACGGCGCTAGGATCAGGCAAATACTTCGTTTCCCACAGCCAGACTGGCCCGGTGTCAGCGTCTGCCTCCCAATGGTAAAGGACTAACTTCCATTCGGTGCCTGCAATCTGCGCCCGCAGGCTGGAAACCAAGGTCGCGAATTCGCCGGTGTAGGAATCGGGACCGCTCTCGGGATTCCATCCATGCACCAACACGATCAATTTTGTAGTTCCGGGGTCTAGCCGAGGAGCTGAATCTCCATTCGTCGAATCATAGAGTTGGCTGCTGAAATGCAGTTTCCTATAGAGCACGTTGGTCTCGCCGGTAACAGACAGCCCAGGGTATAGCTCCAGCCGTCCGTTGCGCCCGTCCAAAAGAAAAGTTCCGGGCAATGACCACGTCGCGAGTGACGGGATTGTGCGGAATGAGAGCACGCTGGAACTTCGTGAATACAAAAAGAGATCTTTGTTATTTGAGTCGAGAGGCGGCGCAGTAAGCGGTGTAAATGTCAGAATATGCGTGCCGGAGCTGCTGCTCGACATGCGATTGCCCCAGCGACAGTCGATATAGTTTCCCGGGTCGATCGTTTCATTGATCGAGGGCAAGCCGTAGTAGTTGCCGTCGGATGCATTCGGGTTGAACGGCCTGAACAATTGCGTCGTATCGAGCGCCGCGGGCAAATCGCATAACGCCGCCGAGCAGCCGAACAGGAGATGGAAGCCAAAGCGGAGATGGCTGCGGAAATTGATGCACCGCCGAGCCCATCGCATGACCGCCGAGATGGGACGATTCGTGCCTGCAGAATCGCGACTGTTTCCACAAAATTCGCAGAGCGGAATTTTGATCGGCACTGCAGCTCCATTTGGGACGGCATTCATCGGTGAGGGTATTCGTTTCGGAGCAGGAGGTACTACGCTCGAATGCGGCTGCAACGCTGGGACGGCCACTACAGTTGTGCGCTAATCGTGTGGAATTCCACACGATTCGATTGGGGAAGTCGGCTAAGGTCAAGTGTGGAAATCCACACGATGTGACCAGACCTACCAAGAAGCCCCGCAACGTTGTCGGCCCTCAGATTCGCGTGTTGCGCTCCCGCCGGGGATGGTCGCAGCCCGTGCTGGCGGCGAAGTGTCAACTGGTCGGCTGGGATGTTTCCCGCGACATCATTGCCCGCATCGAGTTGCGGGTCCGCTGGGTGGCGGATTTCGAGCTGATGCTTCTGGCTCAGGTTCTCGGCGTGCCCGTGGGCAGTCTGCTGCCCCGCCAGGTGCGATGGGACGAAATTTTGCCCGCGCAGGCGGAGTAGCGCTATTCGGGTCAGCTTGCAGAAGCGGCTCGGCCGTCGCCATGTCAGGATAGTTCACCGCGGAGGCGCGGAGTTCGCGGAGGAGATGAAACTGCTAAGAAACAAAGAATCGAAGGATCGAACTTTGTTTCTTCGCTTCTTTGCAGTTAATCCTCTCAGCGAACTCCGCGCCTCCGCGGTGAAAGATGGATTGATCAGTCTATGACAGCGTCTTCTTGAAGCGGCTCACCGCGAAGGCCAGCACGACGATGCCGATCGCGAATAGCGCGAGCATCTGGGGCCAGAGTATCGGGAGCCCTACGCCTTTCAGGAAGATGCCGCGGATGATGACCAGGAAATGACGCAGGGGATTGACCAGCGTAAGCCATTGAATGACCTCAGGCATGTTCGCTATGGGATAGATGAATCCCGAGAGCAGCATCGCCGGGAAAAAGAAAAAGAAGGTGGTCATCATCGCCTGCTGCTGGGTCTGGCACACCGTCGATATGAAAAGGCCGATGCCGAGCGTGGAAAGAAGGAACAGGGCTGTGCCGAGCAACAGGAGCAGGAAACTGCCTCGGATCGGAATATCGAACCAGAATACCCCGACCAGCGTCACCATCGCGACGTTGATGAAGCCGATCACGGCGAAGGGGGCGCACTTGCCGAGGATGAACTCCACGGGACGTATCGGCGTGACCATGATCTGCTCGATCGTGCCCGCTTCCTTCTCTCTCACGATCGACATGCCCGTCAGCATGAGGCTGATCAGCATGACGAGGGTGGCGATGATGCCGGGCACGTAATAATTGCGGCTCTCGAGGTCGGCGTTGAACCAGGTGCGCGTCCTCAGATCCACCGAGCCCAGCCTGGGCGCGGAGCCCGTCTGGCGCGCCATGATGTCCGTCAAGATGGCGGTGTTGTGCGCTGCGGCGATGCTCGCGCTGTAGTTGAGCACCATGCGGGCCGTGTTCGAATCGGCGCCGTCCACGATGAGTTGCACCGGTGTGCTGCGACCGGTCCTGACATTCTCTTCATATCCCGCCGGGATCTGCAGGATCGCCGAGGCTCGGGCGGCGTCGATCTGCGTCCGCGCCTCCTCCTCGCTGTTGGTCTGAAGCGCGACATCGAAGTAGTCCGAGCCCGTGAAGCGCGAGATCAGGGTGCGG
>JBAZHQ010000100.1:0-7571 GCA_041652235.1 Opitutaceae bacterium
GCTTCTTCACCTTGTACACGACGCTCGGATACGTGGAAATGATGTCGACGTCGTACTCGCGGCGGATGCGCTCCTGGGTGATCTCCATGTGGAGCAGTCCCAGGAAGCCGCAGCGGAAGCCGAAGCCGAGCGCCACCGAAGACTCCGGCTGGTAAACGAAAGCCGAATCGTTGAGGCGGAGGCGGGCGATGGCGTACTTGAGCTTCTCGTAGTCGTTGGTGTCGAGCGGATACAGGCCGCAGAACACCATCGGGTGCACCTCCTTGTAGCCGGGCAGCATCTCCTTCGCGGGCCTGATCGACTGCGTGATCGTATCGCCGATCTTGATATCCACCGTCGACTTGATGTTGCTCACCAGATAGCCCACATCCCCGGCCTCCAGTATGTCGCGTTTCTCCATCTTCGGCGTGAAGACGCCCACTTCCTTCACCTCGGACTTGATGCCGTTGCTCATGAGCATCATGCCGTCCCCGGCCTTTATGGAGCCCGACATGACGCGGACATAGGCGATGACGCCGCGATAGGAATCGTATTTGGAGTCGAAGACCAGGATTCGCGTGTAGGGATGGTCGGCATCCCGGGGACAGGGCACGCGGGCAACGATCGCCTCCAGAATATCCACAATGCCGATACCCGATTTGCCGCTGGCAAGGATGGCCTCCTCGGCCGGGATTGTGAGGATGTCCTCAAGCTGCCGGGCGCACAGATCGAGGTCCGCGCTTGGAAGGTCGATCTTGTTGATGACCGGGATGACCTTGAGCTTCTGGCCGAAGGCAAGGTGGGCGTTGGCCACCGTCTGCGCCTCCACACCCTGGGCGGCGTCGATCAGAAGCACGGCGCCCTCGCAGGCCGCCAACGAGCGCGAGACTTCATAGGAGAAATCCACGTGCCCCGGGGTATCCATCAGGTGCAGCTTGTAGGTCTTCCCGTCCTTGGCCTTATAGTCCATCGCAACGGGATGCATCTTGATCGTGATGCCCCTCTCCTTCTCGAGATCCATTGCATCGAGATGCTGGTCGGTCAGCTCCCGCATCGAGACCGTGTTGGTGTACTCAAGCAGACGATCGGACAAGGTGGTCTTGCCGTGGTCGACGTGAGCAATGATGCAAAAGTTGCGTTTGAGGGAGACGTCCATTCCTAATTATGCGCTGGGGATCGGTGGAAAGCGATTCGTGTTGTTGAGTGAGTGCGAATCAGGCGGCAAGATCGGCATATTCGGCAAAGCTCTTCGCCGGCCAGCTCTTGTCGATGCGTCGTGCAAGGCCTGCGAGCACGCCTCCAACGCCCAGTTCCCAAAACTCCGTGGCTCCCGCGGCAGCCGCGCTGCGCATGCAGTCCTCCCAGAGCACGGAGGAAACTACCTGCTTTACCAGAGCTTGGCGCAACTCGTCGGGGGCGCTCAGGATTTGGCCCGTGGTATTGGTCAATACAGTGGTGTGGGGAGCCTTGAAGGTGACTCCTTGAAGAAACTGTTCGAATTCGGCGCGGGCGGGTTCCATCAGGCGGCTGTGATAGGCGCCGGCTACGTTAAGGGGCATGACTTTTTTCCAGCCCTTGGCCTTGGCTCCTGCGACAGCCGCATCCACCTTGGCCTTCTCACCGGAAACGATGATCTGCCCGGGTGCGTTGAAATTTGCGGCCTCAATGTCGAATTCCTTGCAGAGATCGGCCACTTCCGAACGCTCCTGCCCGACGATCGCGGCCATGCCGCCGATGCTGCGTTCACAGGCTACCTGCATCAGGCGCCCGCGTTCGGCGACCACGCGCAAACCCGCCGAGAAATCGAACACGCCCGCCGCAGTATAAGCAGTGATCTCCCCCAGGCTCAAACCCAGGGCAAACTTCGCCTCCGGCAGTTTTCCGCATTCCTTCATGGCTGCGAAGACAGCCATGCCATGAACGAAAAGGGCTGGCTGGCAGATCTTTGTCTGGGTCAATTCAAAGTCAGGTCCCTCGAAACAGACCTTGGAGAGGGACCAGCCGAGTACTTGATCAGCCTCGGCGTAAACCGCACGGGCAGCAGGTGACTGGTCACATAGGGACTTGCCCATGCCGACCTTTTGTGCGCCTTGACCTGAGAATAGCAGTGCTAGAGCCATGGTAAACCGCCGAGGTAAGAGGGGTAGCGCCCAAAAACCAAGCCCTAAAAACGCTTCAATTGGGGGAAATACTTCCGGTCATCCGCAGGCTTAAAGAGTCCCTGCAGTTCCTTCTGAGTCATCTTTTCACCCGGGCTTGAAGCATTCCTAAGATCCTCCCTATCAGCACTAAGAGAAGGTGGCAAGGAAGCGGCAGGCGCGGGTTGGGAAGACTGTGCCGGAGTCCAGCTTTCCATGGATTTTAGAAATGGGTTCTCGGCCGGGGATGACGATGGGCGTGAGAATTCAAGACGGTGTCCGAGGTCGGGCTGGAAGTTAATACGTGCTCCCTCGCCTTCGGTAAAACCCATCGTATGAGTCACCTCACTGGAACCCATGGCAACCCCGGCAGAGGGACGTACGAGCAGATCGTAATCCTTCGCCGACATCCACTTCTCCATAAATGGCTGGAGGGGATCGACCTGCGGTGTGATTAAAACAGTCGGAGCCCTTTGGGATGACGCGGAAGATTTAGATTCTCCCATTATGCTCTCCAGAAAGGCATCTGGATCATCCGTCTCCTTGGCGCTTTCATCTTTGGTTATGTTTTCCTGACGATCTCTGTTCTTAGTTTTGGAGTCTTTCTGCTTGTCCTGACCCTCAGTTCCAAGAACCCCGTCCACAAGCCAGTTGCCTTTCGCACGGCCCTTTCTCTTATCCAACACCTTGCGTTGCCTCAGAAAATCGCTGAGGGACTCTGAGCCCGGCATTTGAAAGGATGGAAACGGCAGAGACTCGGTCTTGGTGTTTTGCTCTGGCAATACCTTGTTTTGCTGCTGCGAGTTTTGAAACTGGCGCTTTGCGACATCGAGAGGAGTCGGCTCGGAGACGGATGCAGGCGACTTCTTGGAAGCATCCGCCGTCTCATCTGCCGCGATGCACGACAGCGGCAGGTCACCGATGCAAACGAGAATAACCAGGGAGCGAACAACCCCGGCTAAGCGATTCAGCGCTAGGTGTGGTCGGCGGCGATAAACCATGATCTCGCCTCCCATTGGCTTAGGATTTTATGAAAATGCCCTTCAGATTCATCTCAAGTTGCTGCGGATTCGGGGAAAAACGAACGCCATCCGCCTTGCTGATGAGCCCGGCCTTGATCAAACGGTAGAGATCCTTGTTGAACGAGAAGCTGTTGGCATCCCCGGAACCCTCCATAATGCCCTGAATCTTATCAAATTGCCCCTCCAGAATGAGATTCTTCACCGTCGCATCCGCGTTGAGGATCTCGTTGGCGGGCACGCGGCCCTGGCCTTCGAGCTTTGGGATGAGCTTCTGGCAGACAAAGCCCCGGATGGTACCCGCAACCTGCCGCCGGGCCTGTATTATCTGTTCGGGTGGAAAAAATTCGAAGAGACGAGTCAAGGACTGTGCAACCGTGGCCGCATGCATCGTCGAGAAGACCAAGTGCCCGGTCTCGGCTGCGCTGATCGCGGTCTCGAAGGTCTCCTTGTCGCGCATTTCACCGATGAGAATGATATCCGGGTTCTGGCGCAGCACGGACTTGATCGCCATCTCGAAATTGGGAACGTCCAACCCGATCTCGCGTTGCTGGAAGACCGACTTCTCGTCGAGGAAAGTGTACTCGATGGGGTCCTCGATGGTGACGACGTGCTTGTCGAGGTTGGTATTAATCCAATTGAGCATGGCTGCCATCGTCGAGCTCTTGCCAGAACCCGTGGCGCCGCAGACCAGAAGAATGCCATCCTTCGCTTGTGCGAGCTTGATCAGGGGATCAGCCTGAAGTCCCAAGTCCTCGAAACTCGGTACCCGACTCTTGACGTGCCGAAATACGAGACTTACTAGACCCCTTTGGTGGAACGCGTTGACACGGAAACGTCCCACACCCTCGGTCGAATAGGCAAAGTCGGCCTGGCCATCGCGCTCCCAGGCTGGCCTGAACACTTTTGGCACATGCTCCTCCACGAACGCCTCGGCATCCGAGGGCGTGATGGGATCCATATCCACTGGCTTCAACCTGCCCGACAAACGCACATAGCCTGGCTTGTTGGACTTGATAACGATATCGCTGGCGCCGCTTTCCACTGCCAGGCGCAACAGATCGTTGAAGATCTCAGTATGTGGTGTCATGGGGAAATACAGTGAGAAAAACGTTGCACCCGATGTAATCCCGCCTGCTTTGTTCAGCAAGGTATCATTTCTTCCATGAAAATTCGCTCGTTCACCGGCACAATCACCGCGCTCGTCACGCCTTTTCGCAACCAGAAGGTCGATTTCGCCGATCTCAAAAAGCTCGTCGAGTATCAGATCAAAGGCGGCGTAAGCGGTTTGGTTCCGGTCGGCACCACCGGCGAATCCCCGACACTCGATAATGTCGAGCACATGGAGGTCATCCGAGCCGCCATCGACTATGCGCGCGGCCGTGTTCCGGTCATCGCAGGCACAGGCTCGAACTCCACACAGGAGGCTGTGGAGCTCACCAAGCTTTCGCACAAGGCGGGCGCCGATGCGATGCTCGTGGTCGCCCCCTACTACAACAAGCCGAGCCAGGAGGGGCTGTTTCGCCATTTCGCCGCGCTCGCCGAAACCACCGACAAGCCGATCATCCTTTATTCCATACCCGGGCGCTGCGGCATCGAGATCGGCGTTGGCGTGATCGAAAGACTCCGCGCCAAGTATCCCAATGTCTCCACGATCAAGGAAGCGGGAGGCAGCGTGGATCGCGTCGATCAGATCAAGCAGGCGCTCGGAAAGGACATCACGGTGCTCTGCGGCGACGATTCTCTCACGCTTCCTTTTATCTCCGTCGGCGCCGAGGGAGTCATCAGCGTCGCCTCCAACTTCATGCCCCGGGAAGTCTCCCGGATGGTCTCTCTTGCGCTCGCTGACAACTTCGCCGCGGCTGCGAAGATCCATCGCAAGCTCTACCCGCTCTTCAAGGCCCTCTTCATCGAACCCAATCCGGTGCCTGTGAAGACTGCCCTGGCCCGCGCAGGCATAATCGGGGCCGCAGAGGTCCGCCCTCCTCTCTGTGAAATGACGCCCGCAAACCAAGCCATCCTGGAAAAGGTTCTTGCCGCTCTCGGGAAATAATCCCCTGGGAACGCATCTCGCGCCTCACACCTCGCCACCCTCACCCCACATTCATATGCCTCTCCGTATCCTTCTCAACGGCGCCAAAGGTCGCATGGGCCAGGCCATTTCGGCTGCCGCCCCCGGCATGGGCGCCGTGATCGCCGCCGCCTGCGATGTGGGCGACAACCCAGCCGCGCATGTCGCAGGCTGCGATGTGATCGTCGATTTCAGTTTTCATGCTGTCACCCGCAGCACGCTTGAGCTGGCGGTCGCAAACAATAAACCGATCGTCATCGGCACCACCGGCCACTCTGCGGAAGAAAGAAGGGAACTGCTCGTCCTCGCCTCGAAAATTCCCTGCGTGTGGGCGGGAAATTTCTCGGTGGGCGTGAATCTTCTCTTCGCTCTGACGCGGCGCGCCGCGTCCGTACTTGGGTCCGACTACGACGCCGAGGTCGTGGAAATGCACCACCGTTTCAAGAAGGATGCCCCCAGCGGCACCGCCGCGCGCCTGCTCGAGATCATCCTCGAGGAACGCAAGCTCTCATCCCAGGCGCTTCGCCACGGACGCCAGGGCATCACCGGCGAGCGCAGTTCCGCCGAAGTTGGCATCCACTCGCTTCGCGGCGGCGATGTCGTGGGCGATCACACGGTCATGTTCGCAGCGTTGGGCGAACGCATCGAGCTCACTCACAAGGCGAGCGACCGATCCATCTTTGCCCGCGGCGCCCTGCGCGCAGCGCTTTGGAGCGTAAATCAAAAGCCCGGCGTTTACGACATGCAGGACGTCCTGGGCCTGAAGTAATCTGAAAAGAAGCGGGGAGCGGGAAGTGAGAATATAGAATAATTCAACCACTCCCCTTCTCTTCTCCTCGTTCACTCGCAATTTCTTTCCCACTGCTTTTTCATTCTCGCTCCTCACTCCTCGCTCCTCGCTTCTTTTCCCCATGATCGTCTCCATCTCCGGTCTGCTTGCATCTGCGACGCCCCTGTCGGCGGTCATCGAAGTGGCTGGACTCGGGTACGAGGTGAACATCCCCGTCACGACGGCTGAGAGGCTGCCAGCCCCCGGAGCTCAGGTGAAGCTCCACACCCATGTGGTTTACAGGGAGGATGCCCAGACGATGTATGGGTTCGCCACCCTCGCAGAGCGGGATTTCTTTCGCCTGCTCATAGAGAACGTGACCGGCATCGGCCCCAAAAGCGCCCTCACGATCATGAGCAAGCTCTCGCTAGGCGTGCTCGAAAACGCCATACGGATGGGCGATATCGCCACCCTGGCGAAATGCCCCGGCATCGGGAAAAAGACCGCCGAACGCCTTGTCGTTGAGCTCAAGGGCAAGTTGGGCGGCACCGGACTCGCCGGTGCGATGAGCTCGGCCGATTCGGATGGCAGCTCTTCCGCCGGTGGCAACCGGACCCTGGGCGATGCCGTATCGGCTTTGATCGCCCTAGGATACAAGGCGTCCGACGCCGACGCGGCCGCACGCCGCGCCGCCCTCGCGCTCGGCCCCCGCGCTTCAACGGAGCAACTCATCAAAAAAGCCCTCAGCTAGACGGCCCTTGATGATCCGATCTTCCTAGGCCGGCCTCCTCCGGCTCTTCTTGCCGACGTAGCCCACGGGGTTGACTCCGACTTCCGACTTCTGTCTTCCGGCCTCTGTCCTCCGGCTTCTGGCTTCCGGCTTCCGGCTGCTCCGTAAAATAAATACCTCGAATTTTGGTGCCCAGAAAGCGTGAATACTTAGGTTAAACCGAATCGCCGGCAACCGGACTGGCGCTCTTGCTTCGCCTTCCTCGCCGCATGGCCAACCTACTCCAAGCCAACAGTGACTACATCCTCTTCGTGCAGAGCGTGGCCATGCTGCTGCTGGCGCTCCAGGGATGGTTCCTGGCACGAGCGGATACCGGATTTCGCTGGCTGTGGCTGGGGGCCTTCTTCCTGGCTCAAACAGTCAACGTCTGGCTGGATATCCTCTCGCTAAGTGGATTTGTCTGGGAAGGAACTCCCTTGGTACAAGGCGCAATCCAGCTCGCTTCATTCCTCAGTCTGGCAGAACTCGCACGGTCAAGCGCCCACCCGATAAGGCGTTTCAAGCCTGGCATCTGGATTCACATTCCTCTGATCGCGGCCGCGCTGCTGTTGAACAGACTCGCACCGGATCATACGCTGCGGGCAAGCGCAGCCTATGCTCTCGCCCTGCCCTGCGGCGCATGGTTCGGCATTCTCTTGTGGAAATCGGGAAGACAACATCCCTTCCGACAAGCCAGGGCGCTTCTGCGACAAGCAGCGCTTGTGATGACAATTTACACGCTTGCCCTGGTGCTCAGCACTCCATCTTCCGCCAGCCTGTCACTGGCCTCTGAAGGGACCGGCCTTGATGCGGTGATCCAAACCGC
>JBAZHQ010000100.1:7581-12085 GCA_041652235.1 Opitutaceae bacterium
ATCTGTCGTTCGATTCTGGCGGTGCTCATGTTAGGCTTGCTCCTTGCATATAACTCCAAGTTGGCGTTACGCACTCATTCTCATGGGAAAGCCTCCTCTTTTTGGACGTGGCAGGAACAGATTTGGATTCTGCTAGGCGTGATCGCGCTGCTGCTCGGATGGATGGCTGCTGAGATAACCGGGCACAATCAGGATGCGCGAATGCGCCAACTGATCATGGAGCGCACTCAACTCGCGGCGGCTGCAATTCCAGTCGATCAGATGGAACGGCTCCAATGGAATGATTCAGACCTGAACAATCCCTCATACCAGCGCCTCAAGAGTCTTATGAGATCCCTGGTGAGAGCGAACAAGGACCTGCGCTTCGCCATGCTGATGGGCGTCAGAGACGGGAAGACATATTTCCTGGCGGATTCCGAGGCGCCGGAATCGAAAGATTATTCCCCTCCGGGAGAATTCTATGATGACGCCGAACCCTCCTATTTGCAGGAGGTGCAAAAAAAGGAGCCTTTTGTTCTTGGTCCGATCATCGACCATTGGGGGTCCTGGATCACTTCGTCCGTGCCGCTCGAATGCCGATTGTCCAAGGCCGGGCATGTCACGATGGATCTGGACGTCGCCGCGACAGACTGGCAGTCGCGGATCAACCGGGCCAGGCTTCCGATTCTGCTGATCACCCTCCTGATTGTCGCCCTCCTGGCCGGTTCCTGGCTGTCACAGATCAAGATCAGGGAGCACGCAGCCCAAGTTGCGATCTCGGAACGCCGCAACAGCGCCTTGGTGGAGGGATCCCCCAACTGCGTTCAGATGTTCGACCATGAGGGACTCTGCCTCACCATCAACCAAAACGGTATAAAGGCGCTGGGGCACGACATGTCGGAGGTCATTGGCCGGCCGTTCTACTCCATCTGGCCCCCGGAGGCCCGCACCACCCTCATGGAGGCCGTGCAAAGCACGCTTCACGGACATCACAATCTATTCGAAGCCCAATACGTCCGCCCGGATGGTCGCAGCATCGCCTGGCGCGTCTCAATGAGTCCGATGAAGGACGAGGCGGGCAATGTCGTGAGCTTCGTGAGCATCGGCGTGGACATCACGAATCGGATGCTCGCCGAACAAGCCCTGCTCAAGGCCAAGGAAACAGCCGAAGCGGCCACTCGCACAAAGAGCGAGTTTCTCGCTGTCATGAGCCACGAGATCCGCACGCCGCTCAGCGGCGTCATCGGCATGTTGGGACTTCTGCAAAAACAAAAATTGCACCCCAAACAGCGCCGTTTTGCGGAACTCGCCCGGGAGTCTGCGGAGTCCCTCCTGGAAATCCTCAACGATCTGCTCGACACGGCAAAGATCGAATCCGGCAAGCTCGTCCTCGAATCGATCCCCTTCAAGCCAAGGCAGGAGTTCAACCGCGTTCTGGAGATCATGAGAACCCGCGCCGATGCAAAGGAACTGGGTCTCTCCTGCAAAATCGACGACTCCATCCCGGACGTGATCTACGGAGATCCGCTGCGGTTGCGGCAGGTGCTGGCCAATCTGATCAGCAATGCGATCAAATTCACGACCCAGGGAGAAGTCCGGGTCGCCTTGCAGGGGGAGCTTGTCGGCGATTACTTCGTGCATTTGCGTCTTGAAGTTTCCGATACAGGCATAGGGATCTCCCCCTCCGCCCTGGATCGGATCTTCAACAAATTCGAACAGGAGGACTCCAGCACAACGCGCCAGTTCGGAGGGACGGGATTGGGCCTCGCGATTGTGAAGAACATAGCCGACATCATGGGCGGCGACATTTCCGTGACGAGCCGGCAGGGAGAAGGATCTACGTTCACATTCTCGGCGCTCATGGCCTTGGGCTCCCCGGACGAGCTCAAAGCATCTCTATCCGAAGCTAACGCCTCAGGTGCCCTCCAGTCTTCCGCCAGCCTATCTCTCCTCTGCGCCGAGGATAACGCGACCAATCGCCTCGTAATCCAGCACATGGTCCTGCAATTGGGGCACGATGTCGATTTCGCGGAGAATGGCCTCGAGGCCGTGGAGAAACTACGCGCCAATCGCTACGATGCCGTTCTGATGGATAGCCGGATGCCGGAGATGGACGGATTCCAGGCGACCATAGCCATCCGCGCGCCCGGATCGGGAGTTACCGATCCCCTCGTCCAAATTATCGCGCTCACTGCCAACACGTCGCTCAATTACCGCGAGCAGTGTCTGGCGGCAGGCATGAACGACTACCTTGAAAAGCCTGTTCGCGAAGAGGCTCTTCATACAGCCCTTGAACAAGTCATCGCCTATCAGCGTCAACGCGGCGTGAACCTGAAGCCGGTGCATGAAGCTCTTTCTCCGGGCCAGCCCGGCATCGGCGCCAATGAACAGCCGGCGCCTGCAAGTCCGCCTCCGGGATTAAGCGTCGAGGAATTGCTTGCGATGGTCGGCGAGGACTCCCCTGGATCAGCCAAGCCAAAGAAGCAGGCTGTCCCCTCAACCTCTGCCGAAGCGCTTCAATCTATTATCCGCCAATATCTGCTCGACGCCCCGACGCGGCTGAAGGAGATGAATGAAGCGTTGGAGCGCAGGGATGGACCGCTCCTGGCAAGGGCCGCCCACTCGCTCAAGAGCATGTCGCTTTATGTCTCGGCCCCGGAACTGAGCGAACGATGCGCCCGCATCGAAGGCCTGGCAGACGAAGGCCTCTTTGAAGATACGACTCATCTCATTCGGACCGCGGAACTTGAGTTTGCCAAAGTAAAGTCCCGCCTTCAAGGTCAGCTCCTTAGCTGAATCCATCCCCATTTGTCTCCATGAAGATCCTCATTGCTGATGACGAAGAAATCGAACGCACAGCATTACGCGACATACTGAAGAACGAATCCGGCGTGGAGATCGTCGAAACCCGGGATGGGCAGGAGACGCTCGATATCCTCTGCGATGGGTCGACCCCCGATCTGTGCTTGATCGACATTCGCATGCCGCGACTTGACGGGCTTGAGTTGATGAAACGCATCAGGCGGGAACCAAGCCTCCGTCATTTGCACGTTGTGATCACCTCCTCGAATAGGGATCGCAACATCATCATCGCCCTGGCCCAGCTCAATATCTCGGGCTATCTGCTCAAACCATACGACTCGGCAAAAGTTTTGGGGATCATACGGCCGCTGATCGGAACCGTAGTTGCGCAAAAAGCGGCGGTTCAGGCGTCTCCCATGATGAATCTCCTCTCAAAGACGCTCCTGATCGTCGATGACGACAAGGAAATCCGGGAAATGCTCAACACGGTGGCAAAAATGGAGCCAGGTTGGGAAACCGTGGAGGCGGAAAACGGAGAAGAGGCTTTGTTGTTGTTGAGGCAGGGCCTCAAACCGACCCTGTGTTTCTGCGATCTGTTGATGCCGAAGATGGACGGGTATGCTTTCGTGCGCCGTGTCCGCGAGGACTCCGTTCTCCGGAGCCTGCCCATTGCCATCATTTCCTCAGAGCCCACAGTTGCGAGCGTGCGACAATTGGCGGAACTGAAGATCTCGGGATTCATCATCAAACCTTTCGATCTGTCAAAGGTGCGCGCAATCATGCGGCAGACCATCAAGGAACCCGAGCCAGAGGCCAACCCGACTTTGCTCGTGCCGCCTGGTGCCGCTGCCACCCCAAAGAGGACAACACCTAAACCCGCTCCTTCGCAGGAATCGGCGGCGCTTGCCCCTTCGACAGAATCGAAGCCCGCAACTTAAAACTATGAATTCCCTCAGACCGGGTTCGGCTCCGGAGAAATGACCGGAGGCTGAGCCTGGGCGGGTTGTTCAGCCGCCTTCTTTTCCTCGGGTTTGGGGCTCGGTGGAGGCGAAAGGCGGATGACTGGAGTGCGAATCTCACCGGTCTCGAGAATCTCGTGCACGTGCTTGCCTTCGATCGTCTCGTACTCGATCAGAGCAGCCGCGATCTTATCGAGGGCTTCGCGTTTCTCGATGATGATCTTCCGGGCGCGCTCCTGCTGTTCGCTGATGATGCGCGAGACCTCGGCATCGATCTTTCGGGCCGTATCCTCGGAGAGGTGCTCATTCCGGGTGATATCCCGGCCAAGGAAAACGGTGTCTTGATTCTCCCCCAACGCAACGGGACCCAACGGACTCATGCCCCAATCGCAGACCATGTGGCGGGCCAGCTTTGTGATATGCTTGATGTCAGCATAGGCGCCGCTGGAGATTTCCCCCAGAACAATCTCCTCGGCGAGACGGCCTCCCAAACCCATCGCAATCTGATTCAGGATACCGTGCATGGAATGTGTGAGGAGATCCTTCTTGGGAATGAACATCGTGCTGCCAAGACTCCGTCCGCGCGGAATGATCGTGACCTTGTGGACGGGCATGTTGCCATCGTCCAAAATAGCCTGGATCAGCGCATGCCCCGCCTCGTGGTAGGCTGTGAGCTTTTTTTCCTCGTCGTCCATGAGACGGCGGCGCTCGCGACCGAATTGAACCTTGTCGCGGGCATCGTCCAGATCCTGCATATCGACCTT
>JBAZHQ010000101.1:0-327 GCA_041652235.1 Opitutaceae bacterium
TCGACGCGGCGTCACGGCCGTCGGCGCGGACTCCGCGCTCAAGAACGGTCTTGCGGTAGGCCTTGTACTGGAGCTCTTCGAAGACGACGCCGATATCGTGATCGGCGAATTTTCCTTCGCCAAGCTCGGCCTTGAGGGCGGCGAGCGCCTCATCCTTGAGGGCCTTGATGTTGGCGGAGCGCTGTTGCTTCTCCTTGCCGAAGATGGCGTCGCTGATCTTGCCACCGACGACGCGCTCGATGATAGCGCGAGCTGCGGGAGTGGCGGTGACTAGGTCGAACTTGGCCTTGGGCTTGCCGGCTGTGGCGACGAGCTCATTGATGGCCT
>JBAZHQ010000101.1:337-12060 GCA_041652235.1 Opitutaceae bacterium
TTTCTCATTGCCTACGTAGATGAGATCGAGATTGGACTGGAACATCTGCTCGATGTTCGGGTTGGCGACGAACTGGCCGTCGATCTGGCCGATGCGGATGCCCGCGATGGGGCCGGACCATGGAATGTCGGAAATGGCAAGGGCGGCGGAGGCGCCGTTCACCATGCAGATGTCGGATTCATGTTTCTGGTCTGCGGAGAGGAGGAGACCGATGATCTGGACCTCGTTGAGGAAACCCTCGGGGAAAAGGGGGCGGCAGGGGCGGTCGCAAAGACGGGAGGTAAGGATTTCCTTTTCGGAAGGCCTGCCCTCGCGCTTGAAGTAACCGCCGGGGAAGCGGCCGGCTGCGGCGTATTTCTCGCGATAATCGACCGTCAAGGGGAAGAAATCCTGGCCGGGCTTCATGGTGGTGGCGGCGGTGGCGGAGACAAACACGATGGTCTCGCCCACGGAGACGGTGACGGCGCCATTGGAGAATTTGGCGAGGGAGCCTGTGGAGATCTTCATCCCGAGTTCGGGAATGGTGACTGAGTATTTCTGATTCATTTTTATATTTTCGGTTTCGGCGGATGGAGGGCCGGGAGGCCCGGGGCTTCTGCCAACGGCGATCCTGCGCGGGTTGTGCCCCTGCAGGAGAAGGTCGTTAGACCACCCTGGATGTACATCGGGCGGCAGCTGGTGAGTCCGCGGGGTGCGGATTGCGGCGGCGGTCGATGCGGGCGTGGCGGGTAGGATGCCGTATGGTGCGAAGCAGGCTGCAGATCGGCTGCAGCACTAGACTGATCACGCAGCGGAGACCGGCGGGGCCGGTGCTGCGGTTATTGGGTGACCGGCGCTTGGGGGCGCCTGGCTTTGCTCTTCGGTCGTGTCAGACTCGAGAGATTTCCAAGTGACGCCCTGTGGCGAAGAGAGGCACTTGGAAATGTCCCGTGTCCGGCGGGTCGAGTATCGTGTTTTAAAACGACCAAGGGCGACCTGATCGGCAGGTCGCCCTCGGGCAAAGGGTCATTTGCGGAGATTTAGCTTCTGCAGGATCTCGTTGTATTGGTTGAGATCGTCGCGCTTGACGTAATCAAGCAACTTACGACGGCGGGAAGCCATCTGCAGGAGGCCGCGGCGGGAGTGGAAATCTTTGCGATGTGTGCGAAGATGCTCGGTCAAGTGATTGATCCGGGCGCTAAGCAACGCGATTTGGACTTCGCTCGAGCCGGTGTCTTTATCGTGAGCTTTGAACTGATTGATGATTTCGGATTTAACAGGTAGGGCCATGATTATGGTTGTATGGTTTAGCACGTCTGTAGGGGGGCGGATGCCCCCGTGCCACCCGCCGTCGCCACGGGGCTTCCGCGACACCAGCCGGCGTCACCGTTCCAATCCCGCGGGAGCGAGACCAGACATGGTGGAGACCCGCAACCAAGCGGGACCCCACTAACGCAAGAGGAGGACAATCCAGAACCGCTCAGCGCTCGGCAAGCGAAAAGTTAAGGCAGCACTTAAGAGCTTAAGAGCGTAAGGGCATAGGAGCGTAAGCTATAGAGGACGAGTGGGATGAGAATGCAAGGGGGCTCTCCCAATTCGGGGGCCCTACCTGGATACACATTGCATTGCCCGGATCGAATATAGCGGTGGCCGTTGGCGAGTATTTACAAACGGCGCCCGGGTACGCACAGTGCGCGGCATGGTTAAGCGCATCCTTCCTGTCGTCGTTGGCGTGACCCTCGGGTTTTTACTCGCGGGCGCCGCTGCGCACTTCGGATTCGGCTGGAACCTTTTTCCCAATCGGAACCTGAATCGTTCCGCGGATTATCTGCGCGAAGTGCTCAAAGTGGTGAACGAAAACTATGTGGCTTCCGACAAGGCCTCCTTCGAGAAGCTCACACGCGAAGCCATGCACGGGATGGTTGAAACGCTCGATCCCCATTCGGAATTCCTTGAGGCGAGAGAGTTCCAGGATCTCGACGAGGAGATGCGCGGCGATTTCGGAGGCATCGGAATCCAGGTCGAATCGCGCGACGGGCATTTTGTAGTCATCGCCCCCATCGCGGGCACGCCCGGCGACCGCGCCGGCATTTCCAGGGGCGATGAAATCATATCCATTAACGGCGTAGCGGTTGGAGCCGGCACTCCGATGGATGACATCGTCGACAAGCTTCGCGGAGAACCAGGCACCAAGGTCTCCTTGCGACTCTACCGAAAGAAGGCGGACAAGAACATCGATCTCACCATCGTGCGGGAGCGCATCAAGGTGGATAGCGTTCGGGAGGCTCGCGTGCTCGAAGGCGGGGTCGGCTACATCCAGCTTATCGAGTTTTCCGACCGCACAGGAGACGAGTTTGCCGACGCGCTCGATGGACTTCTCAAGCAGGGCATTAACAGCCTCGTGCTCGATCTGCGCAACAACCCCGGGGGGCTGCTCGATGCAGCCGTATATGTGTCGGAGATCTTCTTTCGGAAAGGCGAGCTGATCGTCTTCACCGAGGGGCGCCGCCCCCAGGACCACGAGGAATTCCGCTCTGAAAACGACGGGGAGCCCGTGAACATCCCGATCGCCGTTCTCATCAACGCAGGCAGCGCTAGCGCCGCCGAGATCGTGGCGGGCGCGCTCAAGGATACGGGCAAGGCCGTGATCGTGGGCGAGCGTTCCTTCGGCAAGGGTTCCGTTCAGTCCATCTTCAAGCTTCGCGACGGCGAAGGCATGCGCCTCACCACTGCGCGCTATTTCACGCCGAGCGGCGTCACCATCCATGGCAAGGGAATCGAGCCTCAGGTCGATGTGGAGATGTCGCTTGACGATGATGAAAACCTTCGCCTGCAAGAATTGCGCACCGATCTAAAGACGCCCGAGCAGTTCAAGGAACGGTTTGGCTTTGCGCCCGTGACCGACTGTCAACTGAAGGCCGCGCTCGATGCCCTCAAAGGAATCCAATTGTTGCGGCAGCGCGGGCTGGCTGTACCGAAGGGGGAAATAAATAGAAGCGAGAAGCGAGGAGCGAGGAGCGAGAATAAATCCAGCATGTCTAGACCTGTCGTGACGAGGCATAATCAGGCGGTCGCAACTCGTGCGGTGCAAGGAGACAAGAAACAGGCGGCAGGCGAGAAGGATTCCAGCTCTCAAGTACCATGATATTTGCTTTGGAGAGTTCCTGCGACGAGACTGCGGTGGCGCTGTTCGATCCACAGCACGGGCTGGTCGGCGAGTGGGTCCACAGCCAGATTGCGATCCATGAACGCCATGGCGGCGTGGTGCCCGATCTCGCCACGCGGGAACATCTGCGACACTTCGCACCGTTGATCGAGCGAGCCCGCGCCACACCCGTCTGGAACCGGATCGATACTCTGGCTGTGACCTACGGCCCGGGCCTGGCGGCCTGTCTGGCGATCGGTCTTGCCTCGGCGAAGGCGCTTTCATTGAGCCTCAAGGTGCCCTTGGTGGGAGTGAACCATCTGCGCGGCCACGCTTGGTCTCCGTTCATCGCGTTTCACGCTGAGAATCCTTCGGATTTCGAGCGCCGTTTTGCCGGACTCCTTCCTCACCTGGGCCTGATCGTCTCGGGAGGCAACACACTCCTTCTCTCCATTGACGAAGAGCGCCGCATCCGGGTGCTATCGAGCACTCGCGACGATGCTGCGGGCGAGGCTCTCGACAAGGGAGCGAAGCTGCTCGGACTCGGCTACCCCGGCGGACCGCTGATCGAGGCGCAGGCCGCGGCGGGGAATCCCGCCGCCTATGATTTTCCCCGCGGCATTGGTCCGCGCAGCGAGCTCGATTTCAGTTTCTCAGGACTCAAGACCAGCCTCCGCTACCTGATCGAGAAGATGAGCGTGGAGGACGTGAAGGCGCGGATGCCGGACTTGTGCGCCAGCTATCAGCAGGCGGTCATCGATGCGCTGATACGAAAAGCCGGTATCGCGCTTGGCAGGAGAGGGGTAGCCTATCGCAGTCTTGGCCTTTCGGGCGGAGTCTCCAACAACGGCTCGCTCCGCTCCGCCTTTGAAGATCTTGCACTCAAGCGACGAATCCCCTCGTTCGTCGCGCTTCCCAGGCACACGGGCGACAACGCCGACATGATCGCTTTCGCCGCCTGGATAGATCCTGTCGGCTGCGACCGAAGCGGCCTCGCCCTGAAAATCGCCCCGAGTTTGGAGATCCAGGCCAGCGGTTAAACAGGATCAGACAAACCGGTTGGAACCACGGAATACACGGAACACACGAAGACTGCATAATGGGATAAAGGCTATAAGCTGTTAGCTATTAGCTGTTAGCCGCGATCCGGAAACACAAGCTCACAGCTTTATCCCCATGCATTCTTACTCTTCTCCTCCGTGTTTTCTGTGTGTTCCGTGGTTAAATCCGGTTTGTTTATAAAGCCTAGTAGAATAGCCGAAGATAAAACGTGACAGCTTAGTTAGTTCATGGCTTTAGTAAGCTCATGTTGCTACTCGATCCTCAGATTCGCCCTGAAGACCAGGAAGGGCATGTGGCTGAGATCCAAGGGGCGGATGGCCCGTATTCATTTTCTGAACTCATTCTTCAAAAAATATGGATGAGGCGCGAGTTCGACTGCGCGGCGGCCATGACGATGGATGGGCGCCCGTTGATGGTGCAGCATCCCGGACGATGGAATCGCTGCGCCGGTCCCGATTTCCGCTGCGCCCGACTGCGCTTGGGAACCTGCGATATCGCGGGAGATATCGAAGTGCATGTGAACGCGGCCGACTGGGACGTCCACGGACATGCCGCCGATCCTGAATACGACCGGGTTGTCCTTCATGTCGTGCTATTCCCGCCGCCTCCGGGACACCGAACGCTGGGCTTTGATGGGCGCGAGATACCGGTGCTCTCCCTGCTATCGCTTCTGCCGCGGGACGCCGAATCCTTCGCTCTCGACGATGCCGCTGAACATCTGGCCGGCAGGCCCGCCATGCGGCTGTTCGATTCCTTGAGATCGATGCCGTCCGGTTGCATCCGCGACACGCTGTGCGGGCATGCCTTCCGTCGATGGAATGAGAAAGTCCGTTTTGCTCGCATCCGCATCGAACGTCTTGGTTGGGGAAACGCATGCCATCATGCAGCCCTCGAGTGCATGGGATACAGCGGCAACCGCGCGCCGATGCTAAAAATCGCCGGTCGCTGGGCGCTGGGGGATTGGAGTTCGGGCGGCGTCTCCGCCCGGGATGTGTGGACTGCGATGCAGGATTGCTGGCGCGTGCGCTGCGGACGTCCTGCGAATCATCCCTTGCATCGGCTGCGGCAGTATTCCGATTGGGTGGAGGCAGTGCCGGACTGGCCTGAACGCCTTGCATCGTTCACTTTCCATGCCCCGGCCCTTCCGGTTTCAACGTCCACCCGGGAGGCTCGCCGGGCATCAGGCATGCCTGCGATGCGCAGGCGGCTCGCCTCGGAAATCCTGGCTTTCCGGATCGGAGGCACACGTTTTGATACCTTGGTATGCGATGCCTTTCTTCCGCTCCTCGCAGCGCGACACTCGGCTGCCCTGGCCGGATATTGGCATCATTGGTACCTTGGTGATGCCCCTGATTCCGTCCGAGCCGCCCTGTGCGATGCAGTTGGCGTCGATTCACGACTCTTCTCCAATTGCAACGGATTGGCGCAGGGAATCCTCGCCTGGTACAACGCCCAGATCATGGGCCGGCTGACCGATCGGGAGCCCGGAGCTGGAAGCTAATAGCTTCCAGCTCGTCGCTAGTAGCTTTCTAAAGACCTGTCGCCCATGGCGGGGCAGGGCATCCCGTGTCCCTCCTTGACAGAGATTCGCGTCGTTCGATACGTTGACCTTTCCAAATCTCACTTCCCAAAGGAAAGTGGGCTCGCCAGCCCGCTTTTTTTTGTCCCGATAAATCAACCTATGAGCAACGAAATCCTATCCGTCTTGGAGTACATGGAGAAAGAAAAGGGTATCAGCCGTGGTGATATGATCACTACGATTGCTACTGCCCTGAAGACGGCTGCCCAAAAGGGCGTCAACTCCGGCCAGGAACTTAGGATCGATATCAATCCCAAGAACGGAGCTCTTACTGCATGGGCATTGCTCAAAGTCGTCGATTCCGTCAGCAATCCCAGAGTCGAAATTCACATTGAAAAAGCGCAGGCCCTCAAACCTGGCGCTGTCATGGGCGAGATCGTTGAGCGCGAGGTAGATCCTTCAACTTTGGGACGCATTGCCGCGCAGACCGCGCGCCAGGCTGTGATGCAGCGCATTCGCCAATTCGAGAAGGACCGCATCTACGACGATTTCAAGGACATGGTGGGGAACATCGTCACCGGCACGGTGCGTCGCCGCGAGCGTGGCGATATCTTCATCGACCTTGGCAAAGCTGAAGCCGTTCTCCCAGGCAAGGAGCAGGTTCCCGGAGAAGAGTACCAGCCTGGCGACCGCATTCGCTGTCTTCTTCTTTCGATCGACAGCACGCCCCGCGGCCCGGAGATCATTCTCAGCCGCAGCAGCCCGAAATTTGTCCGGCGTCTTTTCGAACTCGAAGTCACCGAGATCGCCGATGGCACGGTCAAGATCGAAGCCTTTGCGAGGGAGCCTGGCTATCGAACCAAGATCGCCGTGACATCCAGCGATTCGAAAGTCGATCCCGTCGGCGCCTGTGTCGGCGCCCGCGGCGCCCGCGTGAAGACCATTGTCCGCGAACTCAGTGGAGAGAAGATCGACATTATCAAGTATTTCGCGAATCCCCACGACATGGTCATCGAAGCGTTGAAGCCCGCGCTTCCCCGCGATATCGTCATCGACGAGAAGAACCACCGCATCATCGTCAAGGTGCTCTCCGATGATCTTGCGATCGCGATCGGGAGAAAGGGACAGAATGCCCGGCTCACATCCCGCCTGATCGGCTGGCGTCTCGACATCGAGGAGTTCCGTGCCGCCGGCGAGGATCCCCGCGGCACAGCCATTGCCAATCTCGTCCGATCCTTCCAATTTGACCCGGCACTCGCAGCCCGTCTTGTCGATATGGGCATCAATTCTCCTGCTGCGTTTGAAGGCGTCGATGCGGAGGATCTTGCCGGAGCAGGCTTCACGGAAGAGGAAGTTCAGGCCATCGTTTTGCGCGTTTCACCCAAATAAGCTCCTTTCAAGCCACCTCCTTTACAGCATACGCCACCTGAAAACTACCGAATGAGTATCCGCATCCACGAACTCGCCAAAAAGATCGGCATCGACAACAAGGTTCTGTTGTCGCTGCTCAAGGAGCGCAAATACGACGTCAAGAGCGTCTCCAGCACGATCGACGATACCTCGGCCGAGGCCCTCGTGGAGGAATTGAAAGCCAAGGCGCCGCCGGTTGCTCCCGCGGCCTCCGATGAGCATGCCAAACAGCCTGAACGTCAGGCCTCAGGCCCTTCGAAAGTACGTCTCCCCGCCGGCGTGATGGTGAAAAGCGCCGATGATGTGGTCCGCGAAAGAGCTGAGCGCGTCGAGAAGGAAAAAGCCGCGCAGGAAGCCGCTGCTCCGGCTCCCGCCCCTGCTGCTCCTGCGCCGGCCAAGGCTGCGCCTCACCACGCGGTTCCACATGCCCGGCCATCAACGCTGCCGCCGACTCAGCAGCATCATAAATCGCCTCCCGCGATCGCGATGCCGCCTTATGTGCCCCCTGCGGTGAAATCCGCTCCTGTGGCGCCTGCGGTTCCTGTCTCAAGACCTCCCGCGGTCGCTGTGCCCGCTGCGACAAGGCCCGTCTCCGTCCCTCATCCCGCTCCTGCAACCAGCATCGGCAAGGTTCCTGCACCCGCTCCCGCGGCGCTTGCTCCCGCTGCTCCGGCTCCCGCAACTCCCGTGGCGAAGCCACCGGTGTCGGCGCCCGTCGCTCCGCCTCATATTTCCAGGCCCATGCCGCCGCCCCCGCTGCCGACGGCCAAGCCGCCTCCGCTGCCGACCATGCCGGGAGTCGCGGCCCCGGCGCCTGCTCCCGCCGTCGCTGGCGAGGTTCGCCTTCTGCATTTCAAGCCGCCTATCGTGGTCCGCGATTTCGCGACCGCCCTGGGGCTGAAACCCTTCAAGCTTATCTCGGAGCTCATGGAGATGGGTATTTTTGCCTCCATGACCCAGGGGCTCGACGAGAATGTCGCGGTCAAGGTCGCCGAGAAGCATGGGTTCATGCTTGAGATCAAGCACCGCGGCGACATCGCCGTTCCGCAGCAGACCGTCAAGGAGAAGGAGGCCGAGCAAAAGAAGAAAGCGGATGAGGATGAGAGCAAGAATCTCGTCACTCGTCCGCCCGTGGTATGCATTCTCGGCCACGTCGACCACGGGAAAACCACCCTGCTCGATGCGATCCGCAAGGCGAACGTCGCCGCCGACGAGGCGGGCGGCATCACCCAGCACATCGGCTCCTACCAGGTCGAGCACAACGGACGTAAGATTACTTTCCTCGATACTCCCGGTCACGCCGCATTCAACAAGATGCGCGCCCGCGGCGCCTCCCTTACGGATATCGCAGTGCTCGTCGTCGCCGCCGACGACGGCTTCATGCCGCAGACCGATGAGGCGCTGAAGTACATCCAGAACGCCAATGTCGCCCTCATGGTCGCCGTCAATAAGATGGACGTGAAGGGAGCCAACCTCGATCAGGTGAAGGCGATGATGCAGCAGCGCAACATCGCGCCGGAAGACTGGGGTGGCGAGACGATCACCGTTCCGGTCTCCGCCATCAAGGGCACGGGGGTTCAGGAACTGCTCGAGATGATTCTCCTCCAGGCCGACGTGCTTGAGCTCAAGGCCAATCCGAAGGCGGAAACCGCCGGTGTCATCATCGAGTCGCAGATAGATGTGGGCCGCGGCCCTCTCGCCACCGTCATCGTGCAGCGCGGCACTCTGCGCACCGGCGACACGCTCATCTGCGGCCAGTTCTGGTGCAAAGTGCGCGCGATGTTCGACGACCAGGGGCGCACCATCAAGGAAGCGCTGCCCGCAACGCCGGCCCGCGTGATCGGCTGGTCGGGGACTCCGGAGAGCGGTTCCACCTTCAAGGCCGTCAAGAACTCCCGAGAGGCGGAGAAACTCGCCGAGGAGGAGCAGATGCGCATCCGCAAAGATGCCACCACTCTCGCCGCCGTGCCGAAGGAAGTCTCAGTCGAGAAGCTTTTCGCGGAGATCGCCGCCACCCAGCAGAAGACGCTCAAGGTGATCGTGAAGACCGACGTGTATGGCTCTGCCGAGGCGGTTCGCAGCGTGTTGGAGGGCATCAAGAGCAGCAAGGTGTCGCTTGAGATCGTTTCCATAGACGTTGGCCTCATCACGAAGAACGATGTGCTCATGGCCAGCACGGGCGGTGCTGTCATCATCGGTTTCAATTCCAAGCTCGAGACCGGGGTCACGCCGCTCGCAAAGCATCACAAGGTGAGGATCGAGACCTATAGCATCATCTACGAATTGGGAGACAAGGCCCGCGAGATGATGGCCGATCTGCTCGATCCCGACCTTAAGGAGGTCAAGCAGGGCGCCGCCGAGGTGCGCGCGACGTTCCCGCTCGCCAAGGGCTTTGTCGCAGGCTGCCTCGTCACCGAGGGCAAGATCACCCGCAATGCGATGGCCCGCGTCCGTCGCGGCAAGGAGATCATCGACGAGGGCAAGGTTGCCACGCTCAAGCGTTTCAAGGACGACGCCAACGAAGTGCGCGCCGGCCTCGAATGCGGCATCAAGCTCGGTGACTTCAACGGCTACGCGGTCGGCGACGTCATCGAATGCTTTGAAGTCCAGAAGGTGCGCGCCGCGCTGTGATTTCCGACGGGCGGTTCCGCGCCAAGAGGAGCAAATACGCAGGGCACGAGGATCCTTGCGCGGAGCAGTTGCAGCCAAACCCCGGCATTCCACTCAATTATAACAGAAGGCAACGAAGGTAACGAAGAGCCGAGGCAAGAAATGCGACTCTTCGTTCCCTTCTGTAAGAGATCCAGGTTCTGAAATCCTTGTGTCCAAATTCTGAAAACGGGAGAATCTCTCCATGAGCAATCGACTGGTCCGCATCAACGAACTCGTTCAGCGCGAGATCAGCGCGTATCTGCGCAAACACTACCAGTCGGAGGCCGCCTGCCTCACGATCTTGGGAGCGCGGATCTCATCCGATCTCAAGACCGGCAAGGTTTTTGTATCCATCATCGGTAGCGACGAGGTTGCCGTGGCCCGCATGAAGTGGTTGCGCAAGATAGCCCCCGAGATTCGCCATGCAGTGGGCAGTAACATCGTCATGAAGTGGACCCCCCTTCTCGAATATATCATCGACGACACTCCTGTCCGCGCAGCCCGTATCCTGACACTCCTCGACGAGATCGAGGCCAAGGAGAAGGCCAAGACTCCGCCTGCTCCGCCGCAGGCGGAGTAGAGCGTATAAAGGGCGTAAGCGAGATAAGAGCGTAAGAGCGTAAGTTTCGGGCGCGAAGGTCTGGATGCTTACACTACTTATCTCGCTTACGCTCTTACGCTCTTAGCCGCGTCCACCGCCGCGATCTGGGTTTCAAGTGCGGCGACGAGGCGCTGGTAGAAATTCTCGGTATTCTGCTTCAGATTGAGCCCCGCGGCGCAGGCATGCCCGCCGCCGCCAAATTGGGCCGCGACCGTGTCGACGCGAAAGACCGGGCTCTTGGCGCGCAGGCTGGCCTTGATGGTCTTGTCGGCGCGTTCCTCGATGAGCACGCCCACGTCCACGCCGTCGATCATGCGGGCATAGTCAACAAGTCCCTCGGTGTCTTCGCCGGAGGTGCCGGTCTCCTCGAAGACGCCCACGGGCAGGCGGCCGATGCACACGCGTCCGCCGCATTCCATCGTAAGGGTGGAAAGAAAACGTTGCAGAAGCTTCACCTTTCCCAGGGATTCGCGCTCATAGACTTCATAGGCCACGTCGGAGGGAACGACGCCACGGCTGAGCAATTCGCCCGCGAGATCAAAGGTCTTGCAGGTCGTGGAGTTGAAGCGGAACTGGCCGGTGTCCGTGAGGATGCCCGCGTAGAGCGCCTGCGCCGTTTGCGTGTCGATCTCGATCTTGTTGTCGAGGAAAATGCCCGCGAGGATCTCGCAGGTGGCCGAGGCTGCGGTATCGAGGAAGTTCTCGGCGGCGAAATTGTCGTGGGAGATATGGTGGTCGATGGCGACAAGCGGGGAAGGGAAGGCTTTGCGCAAGCGCTCTCCTGCGCGACCATGGTCCGCGCAATCGACAAAGATCGCCTCATAGCCCGCGGCGATGGGCAGCATGGCGTCCGTGCGAAGAAATTTCATCCCCGTCGCCAGAAAAGCGAGCCTGCGCGGAACGGGATCGCCATTGACGCAGACGACCTCGATCCCGCGAGCAGCGAGCACGCGCGCCAAGGCGACTTGCGACCCGATGCAATCTCCATCAGGACGTGTGTGACCGATGACGGCGATACGTTTCCCCGTCAGGCGAACGAGAACGGACGCAAAGCGAGGAGAAAGGTCGGGAAAGAAAGGATGCAAGTATTGCCTAATCAATCCCCTGTCAGCCAGGAATCAAGACCCGAGCGCAGGAACCTGCCAGGGCTGATTTATACTAATCGGTAAATACCTTCAGGATAAGAGTTCAACCGTTCGAATTTGCCTATTGGCGGCAAAGCTCGAACCCCTCATGGCTGCTGGGAGGGCTGGATGCGGCGGTTGACCGCTTCGAGATCAAAGCTCTCAGGCTCAAACTCAAGCACCCAGGAGGGCTCGCCCCAGTACGAGAGACGCTCTTTGGTTGGGTTGCGT
>JBAZHQ010000102.1:0-12038 GCA_041652235.1 Opitutaceae bacterium
TTTTCTCCGACGGATTCGAGCGCATCGCCGTCCGCGTACAGAAGCGCGATGGGCTGCGCCAGCATGTGGTGCATCCACGGATTGATTTGCGCGGTGCTCCAGACAGTAAACTCCAACAAGGGGAACGCCTTTTCGACCGTGCGAATGAGCCTGGCGACAGGTTTGGGATCGAGCATCAAGGTCTCGCTGAGGCATGAATACCAACCGCGACCGGCATCATGAACGAGGCCCTGCTTGACGGCTTCGTGGAGATAGACCTTGAGCGACGATTCCTTGATGCCGAACCGCCGTCTGGCGACCTCGATCTTGATCAGTTCGAAAGAGAAATAGGCCATCCGTTGCCCGAGTGAGGGCAGTATTTCGTGGAGCAGGAGATTTTTGACTGAGGTGAAGATGGCAAGGTCCTCAAGTTAAAACTCGTCGAAGGGGCCGAGGCCCTCGACGCGATATGCGAATGTAGCGGTGCCATATGGATATCTGACAGGGGCACCTAAGCATCTGTAGTCAGCGAACTGACTGACAAACAAACCTTTTGAGCTAGAATTGGTGACGATGCGCGAGTACATGCCGAATTTTCGAAACGTATTAACTGATTCCAAATGGGATGCGAGAGTGGAATTGGTTAATTACCTAATACGGGTGCGTGACCGGAAAGTAACCAAAATTTGAGCCCACTGATGGGGGAGGCTATTTTTTGCTCGAAAGTTATATCTAATAGGATATAACCGATCCATGAACCCCTCCCTTGCTGCTCTGCAACAACAACGCGAACAGGTCGTGGAAGACATGAGCGCGATCGACCAGCTGCGTCGCGGTACCTTAAGCCAGCATTTTCTCCATCGGCTCCGCGACGGCAAAACGCTGACCCATGGTCCCTACTTCGTTTTGCAGGGCTATTTGCGCGGGAAAAAGTTCTCCCACCACATTCCTGCCGAGCAGGTGGAGAAAGTCGCCGCGCACGTCGGAAACTTCCAGCGTTTCCAAGAACTGGCCGAACGATTTGTCACCCTAACCGACCAGATCACTCGCTTGTCCGACGGTGCCCAAGAGAGTAAAAAAAACTCCAGGCGCAGGAAGTCGCCGACGGCAGGTTCCGAGAAACCGAGGCCTTCCTGAAGTTGGTGCGCGAGGATCTCGCTAAAAACGGTGCCCGCAATATGGCGGTCGTCGAACTGGGTTTGCGCGAAGCGATCATGAAGGATGCGCGCGGCGCCTTGGAGGCTTTGTACCAGGATTCTCATCTGACGATGGCCAACCAGGAGGGACGGCCAGGGGAAAAATGCCATGCCGGTCGCGCCAAGGATGTGGACACCGTTTTCGGGACGATCACCCTGCGGCGCAATTATTTCTATCAGGAGAGCACCGGAAAGGGACGGGCTCCCCTGGACGAGGCGCTCGGATTGATCAACGGCTTCTCGCCTGCGTTGGTGCGTCTGACCTCTCGAGCCGCCGCCCGCATGGGCTACGAGAACGCCAGCCAGGATCTGGCTGCCTTGGCCAACATCAAACTCGACGGCAGACAGATCCAGCGCCTGGTCAATCTGGCGGCGCCGCAGGTGGCCGAGCAACGCGAACAGGTCAAGCAAACCAAGGAGGCGAGCCCCGATCCGATTCCATGGTTTTACATCGAAGTAGATGGAACCGGGGTCCCGATGCTTAAAACCGAGCTGATTGGACGCTCCGGCAAGCAGCCGGACGGATCGGCCAAAACGCGAGAGGTCAAAGTGGGGTGTGTGTTCACCCAGACCAAAACCGACGAGGAAGGCCTGCCCGTGCGCGACTATCAATCCACCAGCTATGTCGGCAGTTTTGAACCGGCCCAGGAGTTTGGCGCCCGTATCCGGGCCGAGGCTTTCCGTCGCGGGCTGGGGCGAGCCCAGAAGGTCGTTTTCCTCGGCGATGGGGCGGCCTGGATTTGGGAACTGGCACGGATGAACTTTCCCGACGCCATCCAGATCCTGGACCTTTTCCACGCGTTGGTGCATTTGCACATCCTGTGCGAGGGGCTTTACGGACCGGGCAGCTCCGCCGCTGTGCGCATGGAGCATCAATGGGCCGAGCTGTTCAAGCAGGACAAGGTTCTCGCGGTCATCGCCGCCGCTCGTGCCCGTCTCAAGCTCATGGGCGCCCAACCCGACGACACCCTGGAAAAACAAATCGCCTACTTCGAAAACCACCAACACCGCATGTTGTATCTAACCTACCGCAACCAAGGTCTCTTCTACGGATCCGGCGTCGTCGAGGCCGGCTGCAAGGCCGTCGTCGGTCAGCGCCTCAAACAGTCCGGCATGTTCTGGTCGGAGACCGGTGCCCAGAACATCCTCAGCCTGCGGTGCACTCTCCTGAGCAACGTCTGGGATTTGTGCTGGGATCAACTCCAGTCGGCAGAAAGACGGGCGGCTTGAACGTGAAGAAGTTACTTTCCGGTCTCACACCCACCTAATACAGTGCACTGCACAATTGGAGCTTACTTACCTTAGTGCCGTTCGAGTCCTGCCTTCGTTTCTTAGGTTCGCAGTTTCTGAAAGTAGAGCTCAAGAACCAAGCTTGACATTTGGCAAATTGGCAAAATAACAAAGCGACATGCCGAAAACTGCCTGCTGTTCAAAGCCGAAGCCTGCCGACTACCGCGCGGTGGCGAATGTGTTCAAGGCGCTGTCCCATCCGAGCCGCCTTCTCATGGTGGATGCCTTGTCGGGCGGAGAGCGCTGTGTGGCCGACCTGACCGAGATGATCGGCTGCGATATCTCCACGGTTTCGAATCACCTTACCGTGCTCCGTCATGCGGGCGTGGTCGCGTCGGAGCGCCGCGGGGCGCAGATCTTTTACCGGGTCGAGAAATCCTGCGTGCTGGACGCTTACCGCTGCCTGCTGAAGGGCGAGTGCGGCAAGAAGGAATGAGTTTCCCGCATTCTGTCGGCACATGCTCCAAACGGCGTAACAGAACTTCAATTATGGCTCCCGAGACAGATCCTGCCGAGACGCGCAAATCATGCTGTTGCTCTGCACCGGCACCTCGACAACAGGCGAGGATAGGTGTGCGACGGCTGTGGGCCATCGGACTGGGTGCCTTGGTCCTTTGGCTGGCTGTGTACCTAAGTCTAGCCGCGGCGAGCCGCTGGTTCGCCTACGGGCTTCTAGGCCTGAATTCCGAATCTCATCTTGGCGCCTCCGTCGAGTTCTTCATCTACGACACGCCAAAGGTGCTCATGCTTTTGGCGCTGGTCGTGTTTCTTGTCGGGATCATACGGTCCTTCTTTTCGCCCGAACGCACGCGGCGTCTTCTTTCGGGCCGGAGTGAATTCGCGGGCAATGTCCTGGCAGCCTTGCTGGGGGTAGTGACTCCATTCTGCTCCTGCTCTGCGGTCCCCCTTTTCATTGGCTTCGTTTCCTCCGGTGTGCCGTTGGGGGTCACCTTTTCATTCCTTATCTCCGCGCCCATGGTCAACGAGATCGCCCTGGTGCTTCTCTTCGGCCTGTTCGGTTGGAAGGTTGCCGCGCTCTATCTTGGCACCGGCCTTGCCATCGCCCTCAGCGCCGGCTGGGTGATCGGCAAACTCAAGATGGAACGCTTTGTCGAGGAGTGGGTGTACCAATCGCAGGGAGGATCAGCCGCTCTGAACGACGCCATGAATTGGATGGCGCGCATCGATTATGCCTGGGAAGCAGTGCGCGACATCGTCGGCCGCGTCTGGCTCTATGTCGTGCTCGGTATCGCCGTCGGTGCGGCGATCCACGGCTATGTGCCCGAAGGCTTCATGGCCTCGATCATGGGCAAGGGCGCCTGGTGGTCCGTTCCCGTGGCTGTGCTTCTGGGAGTGCCGATGTATTCGAATGCCGCAGGCATCATCCCCGTAGTGCAGGCCTTGCTGGGCAAGGGTGCCGCCCTGGGCACGGTCATGGCTTTCATGATGTCCGTCATCGGCCTTTCGCTCCCCGAGGCGATCATCCTGCGCAAGGTGCTCAAGCTGCCTTTGATCTTCACCTTCTTCGGCGTGGTCGCCGTGGGCATTGTCCTGGTGGGCTTTCTCTTCAACGCGATTCTCTGAATCGACCAACAAATTTACCTATGAAAAAGATACAAATCCTCGGCATGGGATGCAGCAAATGCCAGAAACTGGCTCAGACCGCCGATGAGGCCGCCAAGGCTCTCGGCATCGCTTATGAGATCGAGAAGGTAACCGACATGAAACGCATCATGGGTTTCGGCGTGATGACAACTCCCGCGCTTGTTGTGGATGGCGTTGTGAAAGTGTCCGGGCGCGTGCCCGCCCCGGCGGAATGCAGAAAACTTTTAAGCTGAACTTAGAAATCCGCGACTTCCTCTTCGAAGAGAAACCACTTCCATGCGATTCCTCGCTATAGTTTTTGTGATGCTGTCGTTTGCATACGGTTCCGATAAGGCTGCAAGCTCCGCACCACAGCCCCAGCGCCCGCGCCTGATCGAACTCGGTGCAGAAAAGTGCATCCCCTGCAAAATGATGGCGCCGATTCTCGCCGAGTTGGCGAAAGAGTATCCCGATGCGCTGGAGGTCGTGTTCATCGATGTGTGGAAGAAGCGCCAGGAGGGAGCTCGCTATGGCATCGCTGTCATCCCGACGCAGATTTTCTTCGATGCCAACGGCAAGGAACTCTTCCGCCACGAGGGATTTTTTGCGAAGAAGGACATCCTCGCAAAATGGCAGGAATTGGGAGTGAAGCTAGTGCCGGTGACAAAGGCGGACGTCGCGGGCAAGAAATCCTGAACCACAATCATGGAGACGCTCTTCATATGGATGACCGACGCCATGAACGGCGCCCCGATCATTGCGCTTCTCGCGGCGTCGGGGTGGGGTGTGGCGAGCCTTTTGCTAAGTCCCTGCCACCTTGCCAGCATCCCGCTGATCGTGGGTTTCATCGGCGATCGGGGTGATACCACGCCTCGGCAGGCTTTGGGGTTGGCGCTGTTATTTGCGCTCGGCATTCTCGGATCGATCGCGGTTGTCGGTGGCGCTACGGCCATGGCTGGGCGCATGCTCGGCGATGTGGGGCCATGGACCAGTTACTTTGTTGCCGCGGTGCTTGTGCTCGTGGGTTTGCATCTTCTCGGGGTTGTCCCATTGTCATTCGGCAGCGGGCCGACGCTGCCGCGTTATCGAGGAAAGATGGCGGCTCTACTGCTTGGACTGATCTTCGGACTGGCCCTTGGCCCGTGCACCTTCGCCTACCTCGCTCCTGTGCTTGGCGTTGTTTTCAGTGTGGCGCGAACGAATCCCCCCTATGCTTTCCTCCTCCTGCTGGCCTATGGCCTCGGACACTGCCTGATCATCGTGCTGGCCGGTGTGTCCACCGGAAAAGTCCAGTGCGTGTTGCAGTGGCATGAATCGTCGCGGGGCGCCGTATGGCTGAAGCGAGCATGCGGGCTGCTGGTGATCGCAGGAGCCGGATGGATGATCCATACGGCGGCATGAGCAACAAGCGAGACTAAGGATATTCTTATTGCGGTATATGCCTCGATGAGTATGTATCTGGCATGGATTTGATCTGCATCTACCAATGCCTCTGCGACCGCACCCGGCTTCGTATTCTACACTTGCTGCTGGAAGGCCCCCTCTGTGTATGCCATTTTCAGGAAATCCTCCGCGAGCCGCAGGTGAAGATTTCCAAGCATCTTGGGTACTTGAAGCGCAACGGGATGGTGGAGGCTGAGCGCTGCACGAACATGATGATATACCGTCTTTCTGCCAAACGCTCCGCGCAGCTCAAGGCCAACCTCGCCTGCCTTCAGGACTGCGTCAGCGAGGAGAGGGTATTTCGTGAGGATGCAGCGCGCCTGAAGAAAGTACGTACAGGCTTTGGCTGCGAAACTCCGCTCTGCGTGCGCAAACCTGGTGCCGCCTGCTGAGGCAAGGATTTCTCTGCATGCACCTACATATCAACGAGACTGAGTGCTGGCATGCTGAACAAGTGCTCATGATTGAAAAATGTCCGATATCGAAACCCTTCTTATGAAAATCATTCAAGTTTACGATCCTCCCATGTGCTGTTCGACCGGTGTCTGCGGGCCAGACGTTGATCCGAGACTCGTGCGCTTTGCCGCCGATCTGAAATGGCTCGCCGAGCAGGAAGTGACAGTCGAACGGTTCAACCTGACACAGACTCCCATGGCCTTTGCAGAGAATGAAGTGGTGCGAGCAGCGCTTACGGCGAATGGCGAAGCGTCGCTGCCACTGGTTTTGGTGGATGGAAAGGTGGTGGTTAGCGGCGACTATCCGACTCGCGATGAACTGGCCGGATTGCTTGGATTGAAAAACGTGACTGAGGGTATGTTCACGCCTGCGGTGGCTGAGTTGGTCGCCATCGGAGCGGCCATAGCTGCGAACTGCGAGCCCTGTCTGCGCTACCATACGCGGGAGGCGGAAAAACTGGGAGTCTCCGCTGCGGATATGGCCAAGGCGGTAGAACAGGCTGCCAGAGTCAAAGACTCCCCGCATCAAGCCGTACTAAGACTGGCGACGAGGTTGACCGGGGCCAATGTGGCGAGGTCGGACGAGACAACAGCAGACAAGTGCTGCGGATCAGCGGACAACAATCCGCCCGCCAAGAACTCCCATTGCTGCGGATAAGGTCAGACAACACCAGTTACGGTTCGGTAGCAAAAATCTCGCAGTGATGATTGCGCCGCTGAATTTCGAAACAACAAGACAACCCCAAAAACGATGAATCAACCGAATGATGACCAGAAACAGCCGGACAATATGGATAAGCTAAAGCAACAGGCTTCGGCCTGTGGGCCTGGGTGCGGCTGTAATGCCCCGGGCACCTCCAAAAAAACATGTTGGCTGATCGGAGCCATCGTTCTGGTCGCCGCCGGGGTCCTGGTTGTAAGAGCCGTGATCAAAAACAACCGTGCATCAGCCCAGGCTCCCGTGCCGGCTTTTTCCGCACCACCTTCGGCACAGGCACCTGTTCCTATACCGGCTGTTCAGCAACCTTCGACCGCAGCGACGACGGCCGCTCTTGAAAGCGGCCCTGCCTTAGGTTCCAACGTTCCTACCAAAGCTGAGATGACCAGCGTCTGCATGACCATCGGCGCGTTTTCCGAATTGAACACAGCAGTTGGATCCAGCGGTGCAGTCTTCATCTTCGTGCCCGGGAAAGAAGGTGTTTCCGCCAGCGCGCCTATGCCGGTGATGCAAAGTGCCGCTCGTACCATTGAGTCTAGGGCCGGTCTCAAGTGCAGCCTCTTAAGTCTCAAGGCGGACTCACCGGATTACGCAAAGGTTGCAGCGCAGGTGCCCCTTCCAGGGATTCTGGCGATGGTAAAGGGGCGCGGTATGAGCGTGATCACCGGCGACATCACGGAAGAAAAGCTGATCCAGGGATTTGTCGCGGCTTCCAGCGCTGGTGGCTGCGGCACGGGTGGCGGCGGCTGCGGTCCTGCAACGGCGGGCTGCAAGTAAGGTTAAAGACCAACGCTCTATGATTGAATCCATTACCAGCAGCCTTCAATCAGCCAGCATGGGACCGGCGGCCTTGCCGCTGGCGTTTTTGCTGGGCCTGTTGAGTGCCTTGGCCAGCGCTTGTTGCACTCTGCCCGCGATGGGGATGCTGGTCGCGTACTCAGGCACGCGTGAAGACGCCAACCGACGAACAGCCTTCGCCTCTGCGATCTCGTTCATGATCGGCACGACCCTGGCTCTGATCGTTCTGGGCTTTGTCGCCGGGTTCGTGGGGCAGGCGGCGCAGGCGATGCTCGGCAGGTACTGGAAGCTCTTTGCCGGCGTAATCGCCATTGGTCTCGGGCTGGCCGCGCTAAAGTTGTTTCCATTGAAACTGCCTCAGTTCACTCGAAAGACTGAGATGTGTGCAACCTCACATGGGATGCTGGGTTCGGTGATGTTGGGTTTATTGATGGGTGGCGGTGTGGCGGCAGCCTCTCTTCCGTGCAATCCCGGGATCTTCATTGTCATCGGCGCCAGCATATTGATGGGCCATATCTTCTGGGGCATGGTCCTCATGGCGGCGTTTGGCATGGGCTTCAGCCTGCCACTCGGAGCCATCCTGTTTGGTGTGGCGTTCGGAAAGGCGTCCATCAAAGCGCAAAGGGCGGAGGCCGTGATCCGGGGCGTCGCCGGGTTTCTGCTGGTCGGCGCAGGGTTCTATCTGTTGGCAATGTTCTAGCGGGAATCTCGGGACACTTGATGACTTCCATGACCACGAACACGATATTTCTACCGATACCCGTCGACTCCTTCAGCGCCTTTTTGGACACTCCGTCCCGCTTTCTCTTTTTCACCGGCAAGGGCGGCGTGGGTAAAACTTCGCTGGCCTGCGCCACGGCGATTGCCTTGGCCGACTCCGGTAAACGTGTTCTGCTCGTCAGTACCGACCCGGCCTCAAATCTCGACGAAGTGCTCGGTCAAAAGCTTGGCAGCGCGCCCACGGCGATTCCGGGAGCGGATGGTTTGCAGGCTTTGAACATCGATCCCGCGGCAGCCGCGCAAGCCTATCGCGATCGCATCGTGGGTCCCTATCGTGGCAAACTGCCGGAGGCTATCGTCCGCAGCATGGAGGAACAGTTGTCGGGTGCCTGCACGATGGAGATCGCGGCCTTCGACGAATTCGCCCGGTTGCTGGGCGAGCCGGCAGCTACGGCAGACTTCGACCATGTGATTTTCGATACTGCGCCCACCGGGCATACGCTGCGGCTCATGACCCTGCCGACCGCCTGGACCGGGTTTCTGGCGGACAATACCTCGGGCACGTCCTGCATCGGTCCGCTGGCGGGTTTGCAGAAGCAGCGGGCGATTTACGAAAGTTCGGTGGCCGCACTCGCAGATGGTGCACGCACGACACTGGTGCTGGTCAGCCGCCCGCAAAAGGCCGCGCTCGACGAAGCGGAGCGCACGAGCAGTGAGCTCGCCGCCATCGGAGTGCGCAACCAGCGGTTGATCTTGAACGGCGTATTCCACGCGTCCTATTCGGATACGCTCGGCCTAGCGCTAGAGTGCCGGGGAACGAGCGCCTTAGCGACAAAACAAGATTTTCTAAAACGATTATCCGTCGTGGAAGTACCACTGCGGGCTCATAATATTGTGGGCATCCCAGCTATGCGCGATCTGATCGGGGGCAGCGAAGTCGAGCGTTTTGGACCTGGAGCCATTATCAGCGATCTGCCTCCACTCGAATCGTTGTCCGCGTTGGTCGATGATTTGGAGCGGGCGGGCCCGGGTGTCATCATGACGATGGGCAAAGGCGGTGTGGGAAAGACCACCATAGCTGCCGCCATCGCGACTGAACTGGCCCGGCGTGGACATCCCGTACATCTGAGCACCACCGATCCGGCGGCACATGTGGCTGCAGCGGCCGGCGCTGCCGAGCGTATGCAGGTGAGCCGCATCGATCCGCAGATCGAGACAAAGGCTTATATTGAGCAAGTCATGGCCTCGGTAGGCCAAGGCTTCGACGCCAACGGACGCGCCCTGATGGAAGAGGATCTGCGTTCACCCTGCACCGAGGAGATTGCGGTCTTCCGCGCCTTTGCCCGCATCGTAGCTCAAGGAAAGAATCGTTTCGTTGTGTTGGATACCGCTCCAACCGGTCACACCCTGCTGTTGCTCGATGCCACCGAGTCCTACCACAGGGAAATCGCACGCAAGGCTAGTAATCTGCCGGAAGAAGTACTCCAACTTCTGTCCCGACTCCGCGACCCGAACTTCACACGTGTCCTTGTGGTCACGCTCCCGGAAGCGACGCCGGTGCATGAAGCAGCATCGCTGCAAGCTGATTTGCGTCGGGCTCATATCGAGCCGTTTGCCTGGGTGATCAACCAAAGTTTTGCCCGTGCAGAAACACACGATCCGCTATTGCTCGCCCGTGGTGCAGGCGAACAGCGGTTCATCATGGAGGTGACACGAGACCACGCGCGACGCACGGTCATAGTACCTTGGGTACCTGAAGACCCCGTTGGTCCCGCGAAATTGCAGCAGCTTTTCCAATCCATCCCAGAGAACTGAAACTTCAACAAACATGACAACCTACGTTTACGAAACCATCCCATCGAAGGCCGGAGAAAAGCCGCGCCTTTTTGAAATTAAGCAGAGCATGAATGCCGAGCCTCTGACCAAGCACCCCACAACAGGCGAACCGATCCGCCGTGTGGTCATAGGTGGATTTGGCGTGTTGAAATCGGGCGGTGCGGAGAAACCCTCCCGTGGGGGAGGCTGCTGCGGACCGCGCGGTTGTTGTAGTTGATTCGCCGAACCCACAATTCCTTTTTCCAACACCTACACTTCCTCTCACCATGTCTGACGCCGTTGCCAAAAACATGTCCTTTCTGGATCGCTATCTTACGGTCTGGATTTTTGCAGCTATGGGCCTTGGGGTTGTCCTTGGCCATTTCGTAATCTCCGATCCGGCCGCATTCTTCGCGCCAATGACCGTCGGCACGACCAACCTGCCCATCGCCATCGGACTCATCCTCATGATGTATCCGCCGCTCGCGAAGGTGAAATACTCGCAGTTGCCCAAGGTCTTCGCCGACACGCGCATCCTCACGCTCTCGCTCGTGCAGAACTGGATCGTCGGGCCGGTGCTGATGTTTCTCCTCGCGATCCTTTTACTGCGCGATCACCCCGACTACATGGTCGGTCTCATCCTGGTCGGCATCGCCCGTTGCATCGCGATGGTGCTGGTGTGGAACGAACTCGCCAAGGGTAGTCGCGAGTATGCCGCCGGACTGGTCGCCCTCAACAGCATTGCGCAAATCCTTTTCTACAGTTTCTTCGCCTGGATCTTCATCACTGTGTTGCCCCCCTACTTTGGCTTGGCCGGGGCAGTCGTGACGGTGAATATGGCCGACATTTTCTGGAGCGTGATGACCTATTTGGGCATTCCCTTTGCGGCGGGTGTACTGAGCCGAGTCATTCTCGTGCCGATGAAAGGAGAGGAGTGGTATGAGCGCGTATTTATACCGCGGATATCCCCTCTTACGCTCACAGCGCTGCTTTTCACGATCATCGTGATGTTCACGTTCAAGGGCAATTCCATCGTTCAGCTTCCCTTTGACGTGCTGCGCATCGCAATTCCGCTCGTGCTGTATTTCGCGATCATGTTTTTTGTCAGCTTCTTCATGGCGAAGAAACTTGGGGCCGACTATCCGCGCTCTGCATCGCTTGCCTTCACCTCGGCAGGCAACAATTTCGAACTCGCCATCGCTGTTGCCATCGCGGTCTTCGGCTTGAATTCGGGAGTAGCCTTCGCCGCCGTGGTGGGACCTCTGATCGAGGTGCCAGCATTGATCGGCCTGGTGCACGTCGCATTTTGGTTCAAGCGCCGATTTTACACAGTGGCATCAACGACGGACTGATCTCATCGAGATTTTGAAATGCTGCACCGTACGTTAACCGCTTTCCATTATTCCTATGAACGATAATCCCAAGGTCCTGATTCTTTGCACGGGCAACTCCTGCCGGAGCCACCTCGCCGAAGGCATTCTCCGCGCGGAGGCTGGCGACATGTTCGACGTGGCAAGCGCCGGGTCGAAGCCGGCGGGCTACGTCCATCCCCTGGCAATTGCGGCCATGAAGGAGATCGGCATCGATATCTCCGGTCACCGCTCAAAGCACTTGAGCGAGTTCCTCCAAGCGAAGGTTGAGACGGTCATCACCGTTTGCGACAACCTCGACCAGGCCTGCCCGATCTTCCCCGGTCAGGTTAACCGGCATCACTGGCCCTTCGAGGATCCGGCGCAGGCGGTTGGAACCGATGAGGAAAAAATGGCGGTATTTCGCCGGGTGAGGGACGAGATCCGCCGCACCTTCCGGGCCTATGCCGACGGGCGCCGCGATGCCCTCAAGTCGGCTCAGAAATAAACCTGTAATCCCCAGACGATTGCCACGAGAAGGCACAAGAACTTCGAGATGAATTCCAAACCTAAGATGCGCCTATAGGCGCGCGACAACCCAAGCCGAAACATCGGACCCTTTGTACTACAGTATTTACAATTCATCTCAGGCTGAGAGGAAATCCGAGACGGACAGAACCGATCCCCAACC
>JBAZHQ010000103.1:0-12018 GCA_041652235.1 Opitutaceae bacterium
TTTACCCGACCAGAAAACTTCGGTTCCAAATCTGTTCTTAGCAGGAGCTCACACTAAAACTCAGGCTCAGGTATGGAGCATCGAAGGCGCCGTGGAAAGTGGAAGGAGAGCAGCCAAAGCGATTGACGGCCGAGTTAATGTTTTGGACCAATATTGCCCCATGTGGATTAGAAGTCTATCCGGAATAGACGATATATTATATTCTATTAGAGCGCCTCAAATTATCGATTCATTGTTGGGAATACTTCTCATTTCAAGCGTGTACCTTGTTTATGTATTACAGTGATCTCGACTCATCTCAGCCTGCGAGGATTTCCAAAACGAGCGCCTGTGTTGCCTCGTGAGGTTTCCCCGATAGCTGAAAGCCGATCGCCGACAGCCAAGATCCGTTTGAACTTAAAGCTTATAACTTACACCTGCCTCTTTGGTTGCGGCTCCGCCGCCTCATGGGTGTTTGGCGATGATCGTGATCATGGAAACCGATTCTCAGCGGCAGAATGCGTTCGATATCGACGGACGCCGGGCAGCAGAGGAAGGGAGCAGGTGCTAAATCTCCGTAATGACGCACAATTACTAGCATTTCCCCCTAATTTGCGGGTTCATCGCATGAGACACTGTGCTTACTGACAAACAATTTGTCCAAGCAACGCGCGCCTTCAGCTGGGTCGATCTCGCCGTTTGCGGCCTGCTGGCGGCGCTCATCTATGCGCTCGTCACGGTGGCGCGCGAATGGAGCGGGCAATTGCAGCAAGTTCCGGAGATTCATCTGGAGGCGCGCTATCTGCCGCTTTACGCGCTTTTCAGCCTGTCGCGCGGCGTCATTGCCTACGGCGTGTCATTCCTGTTCACGATGGTCTATGGATACGCGATGGCACGGGTGGCCGGCGCGGAGCGGGTAATGCTGCCGGTGCTCGACATTCTGCAAAGCATCCCGGTGCTGGGGTTCCTACCGGGATTCGTGCTCGGACTGGTTCACTTGTTTCCACATCAAAACATCGGCCTCGAAATCGCTTCGGTGCTGATGATTTTCACCGGTCAGGTATGGAACATGACGTTCTCGTTTTACTCGTCGCTGAAATCCGTGCCGCCGGATTTGGCGGCGGTCGCCCGCCTGGCCCGGATGTCGTGGTGGGAAAGGTTCTTCCGGCTCGACCTTTCCTTCTCCGCGACCGGACTTCTTTGGAACAGCATGATGTCCATGGCCGGCGGCTGGTTCTTCCTGATGGTGAGCGAGGCGTTCGTGCTGGGTGAGCACGATTTCCGGCTGCCGGGCCTCGGTTCGTATATGAGTCTTGCCATCGAGCGCGGCGATGGGCGGGCGCAAGTGCTCGGCGTGCTGGCAATGCTCGGGATGATTGTGTTCGTCGACCAGGTGGTCTGGCGTCCGCTAGTGGCTTGGTCGCACAAGTTCACCGATGAAGAAACGAGTGTCGCATCCGGCTCGTGGCTCTGGGAACGGATGCGGCGGTCGCGGCTTTGGCGGGCAGGGGAACACTCGCTAACGTTTTTTCGGCGACGGATCGATGCCCCTGAGATCACACCGGCGGCTCGCGCCGATGCCCCGGGCTTTCTCGCGGTGAGCGCGTGGCGCTGGACAAAGCGAGTGTTCGTTGCCACCCTCTGCGCGGGAGTCCTGTTTGGCGTCGTGAAGTATTTTCTCCTGCTGAAGACGCTCACGGGCGGCGAGTGGTGCCATCTTCTCGGCAGCACTGCGGCGACATTTCTGCGCGTCGTCGTCGCGGTAGTGCTGGCCTCGCTCTGGACGATCCCCGCAGGCGTCATTATTGGTCGTCATCCGCGTTGGTCGCGCGCCATGCAGCCCGTCATTCAGATGGCGGCAAGTTTCCCGGCGCCGATGATTTTCCCGGTGGTCGTTGGCGCGATGCTGGCGTTCGGCACGGGCTTGGGGATAAGTTCGGTCGTGCTCCTTCTGTTGGGTACGCAGTGGTATATCCTCTTTAACGTCATCGCGGGCAGCAGCGCGATTCCGCGCGAGCTCTGGGAAGTGTCGCTGCTGGCGCGTTTCTCGTGGCGCCAGCGCTGGAGGCAGCTCATTTTGCCGGCGATCTTTCCGAGCCTGCTCACCGGCTGGATTACCGCGATGGGCGGCGCGTGGAACGCCAGTATCGTCGCGGAATACATGAAGTTTCACGGCCAGACGCTCATGACGACGGGATTGGGCGCGGCGATCAGCCAGGCGACGGAACGCGGCGACTTTCACGTCCTGGCCGCCGCGGTGGGCATCATGGCGGTGACAGTGGCGGGCTTTAACCGGCTCGTCTGGCGTCCGCTCAGCCACCGGGCGCAAACCCGCTTCACAATGGACACCTGATTATGACAACACCTCTCCTGGAAATCCGAAACGTGTTTCAATCCTTCCCAGGCGCGGGCGGCGGGAGCGTGGAGGTTCTCCACGACATCAGCCTCGAAATCAGAGAGCACGAAGTCGTCGCCATCCTGGGGCCTTCGGGTTGCGGCAAATCGACGCTGATGCGCGCCATCATCGGCTTGGAGCAACCGACGTCGGGGCAAATCTTCTACCGCGGTCAAGTGCAGGTCGGTTTGAATCCATCGACGGCGTTGGTGTTTCAAAACTTCGCGCTGTTCCCGTGGCTGACCGTGCAGCAGAACGTCTCGGTCGGCTTGACTCATTTGCCGCTGGACGCCGCCGAGCGCGAGAAACGCGTGCGGCAGGTAATCGATGCGGTCGGCCTGACGGGCTCCGAGGAAGCGTATCCGAAGGAGCTATCCGGCGGCATGAAGCAGCGCGTCGGTCTGGCCCGCGCTCTGGCCGTGGAGCCGGAGATACTCTGCATGGACGAGCCGTTCAGCGCCCTCGACGTGCTCACGAGCGAGACATTGCGTAACGAAGTCATCGACATCTACACCCGCAAGATCTCGCCGGTGAACAGCATTCTGATGGTGACGCACAGCATCGGCGAAGGGGTGTTCATGGCGACGCGCCTCGTGGTGATGGGCGCTCATCCGGGCACGATTCGCGCCGTCCTCGACAATGCGCTACCTTACCCGCGCGACGAGCATCACCCGGAATTCCTCGCACTTACCCAGAAGCTTCACGAGCTCATCACACAGACAGTGTTGCCGGCAGAACGGGTCCCCGCGACGGCGACAGGTATCGGCCGCTTGCCCATACAGTCGATCCCGATTGTCTCGCTCAGCAGCGCCATAGGCCTGCTTGAAGTGCTGGAAAACGAAGGCGACCTGGAGTTGTTCGCGCTAAGCCGTCATCTGAGCATCGAATTGACGCAGCTTCTTCTCGTGGTGAAAGCAGCAGAGTTGCTACGCTGGGTCACGACCCCGGGCGGGCGCGTTGAAATGACCGCGGAAGGACGCACGTTTCTCGCCGCCGGCATCAACGCGCGCAAGCAACTGCTCAACGCGACGCTGAGAAACATCTTCGTCTTCGATCTCGTCATGCAGGTGCTGAAACAGTCCGCGAGCAACGAAGTCGATGAAACCGTTGTCTTGAGCCAGTTCGCGCAGACCTTCCCGAGCGAGAAGCCGCAGCGCATCCTGCGAACGGTCGTGGCCTGGGCACGTTACGCCGAGCTGTTCAGATACAGCAGCATCCGAAAGGTATTCCATGGGCTTCGACATCCTGCAGCCACCCCCTGAGTCCACGCTCTATAACAAGAAAAGCGTTGGCACCCGTAATCCACGGTAGGGTTATGCCGCATAGTCAGGGGCCAGCCCGAGCCGTACCTTCAGCCAGCATCCCAACTGTGACTGCATGCAAGCGAGCATTCCGACGCTGCGGATACCTAAAGCACAAAACATGAAAGACCACGTCTATAAGCTTATCGAACTCACCGGCACGTCCACCACTTCCATCGAGGACGCCGTTGCCAAGGCTATTCAACGCGCGCACAAAACCATCAAGAACCTATGCTGGTTTCAGGTGGTCGAAACTCGCGGCAACATCACCAAGGGGAAAGTGGATCACTGGCAGGTGACCGTAAAAGTCGGCTTTTCTGTGAAAGGCTGAGCGCTCGTGGGGCTTTGGCTTGCATCGACGCAACGCGACGGCGCCACAACGTGCGCGCTCAAGATCAGTGTGCCGAGTGCATGGTCGGAAACGAAAGGGCACCCATGCTGGTGAAATTGTCCACGGACAAAACAGTGAGGGAAGCCGCGGCTGCCTTACAGGCTGCCATTCAGGCCAGTCAATTTGGAGTCATGCGGATTCTTGATCTTAAGGAAGCCATGGCGAAGAAAGGCGTTCCATTTTCAAGCGAATACCTGCTCTTCGAGGTTTGTCATCCGCAACATGCGAAGAAGGTGCTCGATGAAAACGCGAGCGTCCCCGCCGAAGCGCCATACCGGATCTCGATTTACGAAGAGGGCCGAAACACCTTTCTGGCTACATTGAAGCCAGGCACGCTTCCGGCGAGGTTAGACGTGCGGGAAGTGGAGAATCCGATCGTTAAAATCATGAAAGAAGCGGCGTCAGGCTAGCTGGGCGGTTTTGGACCTCCCTCAGAAGATTCGAGTCCCAATCGTCATCGCGCCCGGCTGTCTGGAGCGCAGTCGCCATGCCGCCGAATCAAATACGAATCATGAAAACCAACACGCTCACGCCGGAACTGCTCCGCCGAATCGATGCCTATTGGCGCGCCGCGAACTACCTCTCGGTCGGCCAGATATATCTTTACGACAATCCGCTGCTGAAGCGTCCGCTGACGCTCGCGGATGTGAAGCACATGCTGCTGGGGCACTGGGGCACCACTCCGGGGCAGAACTTCATTTATGCGCACCTCAACCGGGTCATAAAAAAATACGACCTTGAGATGATATACGTTTCCGGCCCCGGACACGGCGGCCCGGCCGTCGTGGCCAACACGTACCTTGAGGGCACTTACAGCGAGATCTATCCCGACATCAGCCGGGATGAGGCCGGGCTTCGGAAGCTCTTTGTCCAGTTTTCGTTTCCAGGAGGAATTCCCAGCCACGCATCGCCGGAGTGTCCGGGCTCGATCCACGAGGGAGGCGAGCTGGGCTATTCGCTCAGTCATTCGTTCGGTGCGGTGTTCGACAATCCCGAGCTCGTCGTCGCCTGCGTCGTAGGCGATGGGGAGGCGGAGACCGGAGCATTGGCCACGTCATGGCACTCCAACAAATTTTTGGATCCGATTACTGACGGTGCGGTGCTGCCGATCCTGCATCTCAACGGATATAAGATTTCCAACCCGACCGTCCTTGCCCGCATCAGTCACGTGGAATTGGATCAATTATTCCGCGGCTACGGATGGACGCCGTACTTCGTCGAGTGCCAAGACAACGAATCCATGCACGAAGCCATGGCAACGACGCTCGATAACGTCGTGACGGAGATCAAACGAATCCAGCACGACGCCCGCATCTTCGGCAACCGCGCGCGTCCGCTCTGGCCGATGATCGTCCTCAATTCGCTTAAGGGCTGGACGGGACCAAAATGGGTCGACGGACTACAGGTTGAAGGCACCTTCCGTTCGCACCAGGTGCCGCTCTCCGACCCGGCCACCCATCCCGAACATCTCAAGCTGCTGGAAGAGTGGCTGAGGAGCTATCGTCCGGAGGAGCTCTTCGACGGGCAAGGGCGCCTGATGCCGGAACTGGCCGATCTTGCGCCCAAGGGCGAGCGCCGCATGGGTGCGAATCACCACGCCAACGGCGGCAGCCTGCTCCGCGACCTGCGGATGCCGGATTTCCGAGGCTACGCGGCCGACGTGCCCGCGCCGGGAGTTCCCGGCATTGGCGACACGCATGTGCTCGGGCCATTTCTCAGGGATATTGCGAAGCTGAACAGTGAGCAGCGGAATTTCCGGGTTTTCGGTCCTGATGAAACGCTTTCCAACGGACTCGGAGCCCTCTTTGAAGCGACCAAGCGCCAATGGGACGCCGCGACGGTGCCGAACGACGAGTTTCTCGCGCCTGCCGGGCGCGTGATGGAAATGCTCAGCGAACACCAATGCGAGGGCTGGCTTGAGGGCTACCTGCTCACCGGGAGACATGGTCTCTTCAACTGCTACGAGGCGTTCATTCACATCGTCGATTCGATGTTCAACCAGCACGCCAAGTGGCTGAAGGTCACCTCGCGCCTGCCATGGCGGCGGAAGATCGCTTCCTTGAACTATCTGCTAACCTCGCATGTTTGGCGCCAGGATCACAACGGCTTCACTCATCAGGACCCCGGTTTCATCGACCATGTCGTCAACAAGAAGGCCGAGATCGTCCGTGTTTACCTTCCGCCGGATGCCAACTGCCTGCTGTCGGTGATGGACCACTGCCTGCGCAGCCGCCATTACGTCAACGTCGTGATCGCCGGCAAGCACCCGGCGCCGCAGTGGCTGGCGATGGATGCAGCCGTCAATCACTGCGCCGAGGGCATCGGCATCTGGCAATGGGCCGGCAACGAACAGGGCGCCGGGCCCGACGCGGTCATGGCCTGCTGTGGAGACGTGCCCACGCTGGAGACGCTCGCCGCTGTCTCCATTCTGCGCGAGCACCTTCCCGACCTGAAAATCCGGGTGGTCAACGTTGTCGACCTCATGAAGTTGGAACCGCAAACCGAGCACCCGCACGGATTGAGCGACGCGGATTTCGACGCGCTCTTCACCAAGGACAAGCCGGTCATTTTCGCCTTTCATGCCTACCCGCGGTTGATCCACATGCTGACCTATCGTCGCACCAACCACGACAACATCCATGTCCGCGGCTACAAGGAAGAGGGCACCATCACCACGCCCTTCGACATGACGGTGCTGAACGATCTGGACCGCTTTCATCTCGTGATGGACGTCATCGATCACGTGCCGCAGGCCGGCGAAAAAGGCGCCGCTCTGAAGCGGTTGCTCAAGGGCAAGTTGATCGAGCACAAGCACTACATTGACAAGCACGGCCAGGACATGCCGGAAATCCGGGATTGGAAGTGGGGAAGCGCAAAGGACGTCAAACAGCGGGCGATCGAAAGGTGGGAAAACGAGGGTGGAGAGATTCCAAATCAGCAACGCGAATAGCCTGGCCTTTGAGGGAAGAAACGGGATGCCGATAACTTCTACTGAGGGTAAGACCCCATAGTTCGGGTAGCGTTATAGGCGCATCTTTTATCGCTAATGCAGACAATTTCGCAGCTTCGCAAGCAGCGGGAAAATATCGGACCTATTGTTGTGTTGTTTTAGCCACCTTAATGAAAGGATGCACTTGCATGAAAAATAAAGGACGCAAAACCATGTCCCCGGTCACTCTTCTGCCCAAGTGCCTCACAGGCATCCAAGGTCTCGATGAAATCACCGGCGGCGGGCTTCCTTTGGGACGGCCCACGCTGGTTTGCGGCGGCGCGGGTTGCGGCAAGACGCTGCTGGCCGCGGAATTCCTCGTGCGTGGCGCGGTGCAGTTCGATGAGCCGGGCGTATTCATGGCTTTCGAGGAGACGGAAGCGGAGCTGATGGCCAACGTCGCGTCGCTCGGATTCGATTTGGATGGCTTGGTCCGGCGAAAAAAAATCGTGATCGATTACGTCCATCTCGAGCGCTCCGAGGTCCAGGAGAGCGGCGAATACGATCTGGAGGGCTTGTTCGTGCGGCTGAATCACGCGATCGATTCCATCGGAGCCAAGCGCGTCGTATTGGACACGCTGGAGGCGCTGTTCGCCAGCCTGCCCAACGAGGCCATTCTGCGCGCCGAGTTGCGCCGGCTTTTCCGCTGGCTCAAGGACAAGGGCGTGACCGCCGTCATCACGGCCGAGCGCGGGCGCGATCAACTGACGCGCCACGGGCTGGAGGAATACGTGTCCGACTGCGTCATCCTGCTCGACCATCGGGTCAATGAGCAGATTGCCACGCGGCATCTGCGCGTGGTGAAATATCGCGGTGCGCTGCACGGCACCAACGAGTTTCCGTTCCTTATCGGCGACACGGGCATCAGCGTGCTGCCCATCACGTCGCTGGGGCTGAATCACAAGATATCGAGCGAGCGGATAGGCACCGGCGTTCCCCGGCTCGACGCGATGCTGGGAGGGCGGGGCTTCTTTCGCGGCAGCAGCATTTTGCTCACGGGCACGCCCGGCACCGGCAAGACCATCATCGCCGCCAACTTTGCCCAGGCCGCCGCCCGGCGCGGGGAGCGCGTGCTCTTCTTCTCGTTCGAGGAATCGCCCAACCAGATTATCCGCAACATGCAGTCCATCGGGTTGCGCCTGGGGCCGCTGGTCAGGCGCGGCCTGCTGCGGTTCCACTCGGCGCGGCCCTCGCTCTACGGCCTGGAAATGCATCTGGCCACGATGTTCAAGGAGATCGCAGCGTTTCAACCCCATGTCGTCGTCGTGGACCCCATTACCAGTCTGATGGACGCGGGCACCGACTCCGAAACCAAGGGGATGGTGACACGGCTGGTCGATTATCTCAAGGGCGGACAAGTCACCTCGCTCTTCACCAGTCTTACGCGGGGCGGCCACGCGCTGCAACAAAGCGAGATGGCCATGTCCTCGCTCATGGACTCCTGGCTGCTGTTGCAGGACTTCGAGGGCAATGGCGAACGCAATCGCGTCCTTTACGTGCTCAAGGCGCGCGGCATGGCGCACTCGAACCAAATCCGCGAGTTCCTGATTTCAAACCGTGGCATCGACCTCGTGGACGCCTACATCGGACCCAGCGGCGTGTTGACCGGCTCAGCCCGCGTGGCGCAAAATGCCCTCGAGAAAGCCGGCATGCTCGCCAGCCATCAGGAAGCCGCCCGCCGCAAGCGCGAACTGGAGCACAAACGCGCGGCGCTCGAACGGCAGATCAGCGGGCTTCGCTCCGAGCATGAAGCCAGCGCCGAAGAACTTAGGCAGATCGATCAGCAGGTCGGAACGCAAACGCGCTTGCTGACCACCGAGCGGACTGAGTTGGGCCGCCTGCGCCAGGCAGATGTTTCTGTGGAGGCCAAAACGCCGGGCAAACCCAGATCTGGGAGGAAAAACGGATGAAAACAAAAACGGTGAAACGCCGCGCCGCCGCGCCGCCGCGTGGCCGCGCCAAACTCTGGCAACTGCGCCTTTATGTGACCGGCCAGACGCCTAAATCGCTGACGGCGTTCACGAACCTAAAGAAGATTTGCGGAAGCCATCTCAAGGGCCGCTATCGCATCACGGTGATCGATTTGTTGAAGCAGCCCCAGCTTGCCAAAGGCGACCAGATCCTGGCCATCCCCACTGTCGTGCGCAGGCTGCCGAAGCCTGTGCGGACCATCATAGGCAACCTTTCCGATACTGCTCGCGTGCTCGTCGGCTTGGATTTGCGCCCGGCCGATTAACCGAGACGAGCATCCTGAAAACAAAGAATACCAGTCGCACGACGCGGGCCTCGGAAAAGACCCTGGCTGCCCGGTCCGCCGACACAGTCGTCTTGCGACTGTTTGTGGCAGGGGCCACCGCCCGGTCGCGCCAAGCCGTCCTGCGTGTCCATGAACTGTGCGAAACCGAGCTGAAAGGCCGCTGCAGACTGGATGTGATCGACATCTATCAGCAGCCAGAACTGGCGCGCGCCAACCAGATCGTCGCGACCCCGACGCTCATCAAAGAATTTCCCCGTCCGATGCGCCGGTTCATCGGAAACCTGACGAATGTCACCGGCCTGTTCGGCGAGTTGGACTTGATCGAGAAAACTAAGATCGCAGTTTGAAAACCGTCCGAAAAAAGAGCGCCTCCCGCCCCGCGCAGTCCCGCGAACTCGCCGGACTCCGCGCCCGCCTGGCCGAGGCCGAGGAAACGCTCCGCGCCATCCGCGCCGGCGAGGTCGATACGGTGGTGGTTGCGGGCAGGCAAGGCCGGCAGGTGTTCACGCTGGAAGGAGCAGAGCGCGCCTACCGCGTGCTCATAGAATCCATGAACGAAGGGGCGCTGACGTTGACGTCCGACAAGGCGATTCTTTACGCCAACGCGTGCTTTGCCCGAATGGTAAAATGTCCGCTGGAACAGGTGACGGGCAGTTCCTTTCGTCGTTTTCTCTCCGCCGCGGACCGGGCAAAGCTCCGACCGCTGATGAAACGGGCCGCCAAATCCGGCTCGAAAATCCAAGTGTTGCTGCATGCCGGCGACGATTCGCAAATACCGGTGCAGATTTCCATCCGTCCACTGGCAAAGGATAGTTATAACCGCGTGACCATCGGCATGGTAGTGACGGATCTGACGGAGGCCCGGCGGACCGAGGAGTTGCTGCGGGCCCTGACGCACCGCGTGGTGCAAGTGCAAGAGGCCGAGCGCGGGCGCGTGGCCCTCGAATTGCACGACAACATCACCCAGCTTCTCTGCGCTGTTCTCTTTCGCAGCCAGGCGCTAGTGGGCAGCCTTTCGGCGCGCGACGGGTCGGCGAAGAGCGAGGCTATGAAGCTCCGCGAGATGCTCGGCAAGACCGCCGAAGAAGTGGAACGCATCTCGCGTAATCTGCGGCCCAGTGTGCTGGACCAGCTGGGCCTGGTCGCCGCCCTGCACGCCACCGGCACGGAGTTCGAGAATCGGACGGGAGTGTCAGTCAAGCTGGACTGCGTGGAGTTGGCCGCGCGGTTGCCCGCCGACACCGAGTTGGCGCTCTACCGCATTCTCCAGGAAGCCTTAAGAAACGTGGAGAAGCACGCACGCGCCCGCCACGTCACCGTGTGCCTGAGGCAGCGCACCTTCGTTCAATTGGCGATCAATGACGACGGGGTCGGCTTCGACCCGGATCATCACGCGGCCAGACGAAAAGGAAAGGGCGGCCTTGGTCTGCTCGGCATGCGCGAGCGAGCGGCCTATGTGGGCGGCGCCCTCAAGATCAAATCCGTTCGCGGCGCAGGCACTGAAATCGAGGTAAGCATTCCCTTTACGCCAGACGACACCATGGCCCGAAGATGAAGATCGACCCTAAAGATTTCCGAGTTCCGAGCGGGAAAAAGGTCAGGCTGAAGAAATGAGCGACCGATCGGGAGATTTGGAAAATGGAAGAGTGGACGTGCCCGGCGGAAGCATCTGAGGAGCGAATCCCAACGCAACAGTAGGGTTACACCTCATAGGAAATTCTCGGTACTCCGCGTAGCGTCATGCACCGATGAAAACTTTGTTTACGGCAGAAGCTATTTCCAAGGGCGGGCGTTCGGGAACCATTCAGGCCCCGTCCGGGCTGCTGAATATCACCTTGGGAAATCCATTGGAGAAAGGCATCGAGAAGCGCGGGCCCAATCCCGAGCTGTTGTTTGCGGGCGCCTATTCCGCCTGTTTCCACAGCGCCTTGATCGGCGCGGCCAAGAAGCACGACACAACGGTCAAAAATTCCACAGTTCGGGCGATGGTGAGCCTGATCGAGGATGACAAAGGCGGCTATGGCCTGGCGGTGGAACTGCACGCTCAAATCCCCGGTATCAATCGCGCCCAGGTTCAGAACATCATGGACGATGCACACAAGACTTGCCCCTATTCCAAAGCCCTGCGCGGCGATGCGTCCGTCAAGCTTGTGGCGGACTAGTCGGCGGAGCCTCCATGAGAGGGCCGAGGAAGCATTTTTGCCGTCATGCTGACGGCGATTCACAAACGAAAAATTAGGAAATCAATATGAACACACTCGAAATCAAGGGCGATTGGAACATCACAAAGGGCAAGCTGAAGCAGAAGTGGTCCAAACTTACGGATGACGATCTCCAATACGTCGAGGGCAAGCACGACGAACTGCTTGGCCGTATTCAGAAGCGCACCGGCGAGACTCGTGAAGCGGTCGAAAAGGCCATCAAGGAATTCTGCTCCACCAAATGCTGCTGTAAATAGCAGCCCTCCGAGCGTCGCATCCGAACAGCGGGCAGAATGGCAAGCGAACCCAAAACCAGCCCGACGGCTGCTCCAGTCGCGAATGACTGGGGGTCGCGCAGCCATGTCCGGACACTCGTGCTGATGGGGGCGACTCTTGTCGGAATCTATCTCTGCTACCGGATGGCTCTGCCTTTTGCGTCCGCGCTTGTCTGGGCGCTCGCATTGGCGGTTGTTTTCACTCCCTTTCATCGGTGGCTTGAGACAAA
>JBAZHQ010000104.1:0-11990 GCA_041652235.1 Opitutaceae bacterium
GAACAGTCGTCTAAGGATAGTATCCATCCAGCGACCATAGCCGCACCAAGGCTATTAATGTGGAGAAAACGCCGCTGAATCCGTCGCAGCCAACCTACAACTCCACATAACGGCGCGATCCCCATAAGTTCAGGAGCACCTGATTCGAGGCGGCGACCGTTACATGGGCTACACCGCCGGCATGGGCATCCGCCGCAATCGGACTCGTCAGGTGGGTGGCCTGGGCGAAGGCCAGAAGCTCAACAAGGCGCTCTGGAGTCTCGCGAGCGAGTTCGCGAACAACTGAGTCACACACGGGGAGCGGCCTGCTGGCCGCTCCCTTCCTGCATTGGCAGGCGTATCACACGAATCGGATTTGTGGCCTCTTGCTTGAAGCGGCGCACAGTAAACAACGGTTTTTTCCAATGCTTCACTCTTTCATCATCCCAGTAGGGCTGCCAATCCTTCGCTACTTCCGGACTCGGCAACGAATTGAATGGGAGAAGCTCAATCGGCTCCTCCCCGGCTTGCGGCGTAGCGGCGCCTACCGAGGCCAAGAACTGCTCCCTGTTGAGCCGTTGCGCGAACCCGCCGCAGAAATTGAGCTCACTGTAGAACCCGAAGCCGAAAACATTATAAAGCTCTCCTCGCGCAAGGGCGACCAACACCGGTTTTGTGCATGCGAACCAACTCCGCCGTGCTCTTCGCCATGCGAACTGTTTCAGGGGAAAAGGAACGTAAGGGCGATGCGCGGAATGGTCGGGTTCATAGATGGTGATGTTCCGCTTCACGCTACGCAGATCAAAAAGCCAGACCATATCCCCATAAAACTACTCACGTTCACGAATTGTCGCCGGATCGATCGGCGAATGCTGAAGCTCCACAACCAGCTTGGGCGTCTTTATATCCGCCCGATGCGGCGGGACAACGACCTCTTGCCATTCGGGAGGGAAAAGTTGCTTCCAGTTTATATGCCAAGAGGTTTCACCTTCCGCCCAAGGGTCGCAATCTCCTGCCAAATGCGACCAATGCCATCGGTTCACTTCGCCGCACTTCGCGATGACCTCTAGGTTGCACGACCGGCAAATGCCGACCGCCTTCGGCGTAGCTCGCGCCCTGACACCATTGATGCACGCCCATTCCATTATCGGATGAGGCCTCGGACCTTCGCTTTCGAGAGCGCATAGGCGATCACCTCTTTCGAGCGTGATACCAGGTTCTCGTTATGGCGCACGTAGATCAGCTCGAGTCCGTATCGGTGACAAAGCATGGCCTTCTTTTGATCGCGCTCGACCAGTTCCCGATAGGCGGACTCTCCGCCAAAGAAATCGAGCGGCTCAAAATGCTGCCGCCCCATGTATTCGACGGCCAGATCAACAGCCGGGACGTAGATATCGAGATGCTGTGGTTCCAACCAGGTCGGACGAGCGTGCTGAATAACGTCGATGCCCTTGAGTTGCCTCCGCACGAGCTGAAACAGTTGGTTTTCACTGACCCAGGGCGATGATCCAATTTCTCGCGCCCATTGAATACGAAGCCAACGAGCCGCCTCATCGGTAAACTTCGCCCATTCTGCGGTATCGCGAGGTGATGCTACTGCGCGATTGACGCGTTGGAATAGCCCGCCCGGCTTCGGTGTGGCAACTCCGCCACGCCAATTCTCAGCGAGCTCATCGGCTTTCCCTAAACCGCGTCCGCTGAGCCATTCGTCCAGGCGGACACGTGCCCATTCGCGCACCGATCCAAGTTCTGCCACACTAGCGAGAGGCTTTTCATCATTCTTCCTCATGCCCAGTTCCGTTCCAAGATTCTGAAAAATGCCGGCCAGCAACTCGTCGCCAGTGATAAGTGAGCTGTTGCGGAATCGCAGGTCCAGAAGTGTTCCAAGATGGCGCCGATTCATGATTGGGTGCCGGGACAACAACCGGATCAGACGAGAAGCGGAGATAGAGGATTTCGGGTAACTGTCATGTCCAAACGCTGCGAACAAGAAGCTGCGGCTGATCGATTCAATGCCCGAACCGATGACAAGATCGATGAACGTCTCAAGATCGGCGTCGGCACCAGCGGCCCCAAACCGTTCAAGCGCGGCTTGTGCCGTTTCAAGAGATGCATCGGCATTCCGAATATAGTCCGCGACTGAACGCGCGCGCGCTGTATCACCCATGGACCGCGCTGCCTCGACCGTCCTGTTAACCGCCGCACCAATTCTCGGTCGGCACCGTTTGCGCAACTTTGCGATGACCTTTGACTCCTCGGCCTGGACTTTTTCGGTCAGCACAGCCCAATCCTCAGCAGAAACTCCAAAGCCGTGCTTCAAATGATCGAGGGCCTGCGGTGGGGCCACCATATCTGCGCGGCTCAGAGCACACGCCAACATTTCCAGATAGGGTGAAGCTGTTGTATGGCTGCGGCCAATGCATACCTGTCCGGCTAAGAAACCCCGCGAAAAAGACGCAGCGCAGAAGCGCTCGATCACTTTTGACCAATCCTCCAGAAAGAACGCCAGTTTGATCAGACGGTCATGATCAGGCTCAGTCCGATAGAATTGCGCTTCGCTCTTCGGCTTAGAATAATATGCCTCTGCTTCCTCCAGACGGCCTTCGCACCAGCAGATGTCACCAAGCTTCCTCGGGTGCTCAGGAGCGAGATAGTGTTGGCGTGCTTCAGCGAAGCATCCGCACTGCATGTGCGTATCCGCAAGGTATCCTTGGTGTACCTCAAACCCCACTGCATGCACGACGTAAAGTTTTTCGAACGGCGATAGCTCTGCATTCGGGGTTTCAGCAAGCACATCGAAGATCAGATTCTTGACGATGGAGTAATCCTCCAACTCGCAGAAAACTCCGCCTTCGTGATAGAGTTTCAGTGTCGCCATAGCCGAATTCGGGTGTAGCGGAGCTATGAGTGAGCCAGAGTTTGGATTGGAAGCGGCCGCCAGCTCGCACGGAATCGTTCGGGCGTGAGGATTCCAGCAAACGGTGTTTGCTTTATGTTCTCAGCTAGGATTTTAAAAAATTCCTTTTCCGTCCAGAAATGCACGTTTCCAATGACATAGAGGCGTGATTTCGCCCGAGTTAGTGCAACATTAAGGAGGTTCGGTTCGTCGGCGGCGAATGCGCGAACTCCGGGTTTCCCGGGGTCTCCGCCGAGCAGTATCACGACGTTCGCGTTTTCCTTCCCTTGGAAGGTGTGCACCGTGCCAACGCTTCGTTTTATCCAAGCTTCAGCCTCATCTCCAAGCGACTCTGTCAGCATTTTGCGCAGCTCATCGGCGACCGATCGGAATGGCGTGATGAAAAACAGGGATTTTTGCTCTCCCAATCGCCAAGCTTGCTGGGCCATTTCGACAGCTAGCCGTCCTTCCTCCTCGATCCAGTTTTCAAACGTGGCTCGCGCATCGATGTGAACCCATCCGCTCGCACCAAATAGTGGGACAAAATCCTTATCGGGCTTAGTTCCGTAAACCATCATGCGACCGTAGGCGATTTCGTTCGCCACGCCGAACATCGGTTGTAGGCAACGGCGATGAACGACGAGTGGACATCCGACCCAAAGATCATGAACGCCGAAAGGCGCTCCCCACATTGTGGCCGAATCCGCGAGCCGTTGCACTGACACTTCGCCCGGCACATAGCTCGGCCGCACCTGCCATTGTGCCCGCAGGAGCTCAACGAGTTTCTTCGGTAACGTGACCACCGGCTGAAGCTGATACGGGTCACCAACGATCACCGCACGTCGAGCCCGCCAGAGTCCGCCCACCGCCATTTGCGGAGTTGCTTGGCCCGCTTCGTCCACGACCAGCCAGCCTAAACTTCCGCGGCCCATTCCGCGAAACAAACGGTCCAGCGACGCAAATGTCGTCGAAACCACCGGCGTGACGAGAAACACCGATGCCCAAAGAGAATGCAGATGTGAAGCTGCCTTTGGCGGTAGCCGACCACTCAGCAGTTCAGTTGCGAGGTTAAGATTGGCGTGCATCGGCTTCCACGCTGCGAGCAGGAACGCCTTGTGAAGTGCGAGTGCATCGAGAAACAAAGTGATGCGCGCTTTGCGCCACTCTTCATCTATCCAGGGTGAACGTTGTGCCTGCTCCTCGTAGGTTATGTTTCGAAAATCTTCATCGATAACCGTTCGACCGGCTTTGGTTGTGTCGAGGTTGGTTCGGGCTGCCGGTGCGTGCGCGGTCAGGTCACGACATTTGACGTTGAGCCCATCTATGTTGGCTTGGAGCGCACGAACCACGCGTTCCGTATTGGACAACTCTTTTTTCACTTCGGTAAGCAGTCGTTCTGATTCGTTAAGCTCGGACGTGCAGGCTGCATGCTCACGTTCGAGTTCAGTGCGAAAGTTCTCGTGTCTCCGAAATAGCCGCCTCAGCGGCGCATCGGCTGGCACTTTGGCAAAGGCAGTATCCGTCTTTTTCCAAAGCTCGCTGGCGATGTCATCGGCCGACCGCTGTGCCAGCTCGCATTCACTCACGGCTCGCTCGCTTTCGCGATGCTGTTCGTCAACGGACGCCGCCTTCGCGACGGCTTGTTCGAGATCTCTAAATGCCTCTCCGAGTCCTCGGTCCATGCCTTCGGCTTCAACCTCCCAACGAACTGCCGCAGGCCGTCGCAGCCAGAACATCCAAAAAACCGGTTTTCTTTCCCCGTGCAGCATACGCAACGTCCGTCGCTGCTCCGCCGCATCCCGTTGCTGTGTGAGCTGCACGCTAGCATCATGTTTTTTCTTCTCCTTGATGGATGCTGTAGCCTTGGCATCGTCCAGACGGCGCTTCGCGTCCACGGCTATATTACGTTGCCTTAGCCAAGTCGCAGTGGCCTCGGCGGCTTGCCAAAGGGCCTGCGCCCTCCCGAATCGCTCCCGGAAAGCCATCTCATCTGCGACTCTCTTGGCGCGGGATTGTTGAGCGACCGCCAACTCGCGTGTGAGTTCACCTAACTTTGCCTTGCCCGTAGCCAGCTCGACTTGCACGTTCGCAAGTTCCTTCACGGCAGCCGCGCAACACTCTGCCTTCTCCTGTAACAGCGCGACGGCTGCCCTCGAACGTTCGAATCGGGCTTGCGCCTCGGTGAACTTCTTTTCGGCATTTGCGCCGGCAGAACGATACTCCGCGTCCATATACTCGCGGAATCCGCTCTTCGCGTCCTTCGAATACCAGAGTGTTTTGGTGAATGCGTCTTTGTTTCGGGAATTGCCCAGCACTGCCGCGACCAAGCCCCACGCCTCGATCGCTTCATCTGCCTCGGGCTCTTCATCACCTGATTCATCGTCTGCTGCGTTGTTCGTTTTCGGTGGGGGATTGAGAGCGGCGCGTGCGATTTCGGGAAAATATCGATAATCGGTCTGCGCTAGGGGCGAAAACCATGCAGCTTCGATTTTCTTCAACGCAGGCAACTCGCGCGTCACGTTTTCCACCGCACCATTGTTAGCCGACGCAACGACGATTTCGTGGCCGATCAAATCCTCAATTAGTGGGAATACGCCCAGTTTATCGGTGATCGCCTCACGATTTTTGAATGCGGCACGCGCGTGCGGCAATTTCGCCAGTGCCTCCGCTCGCTGTGTGACAACTGCCGCGACAAGGTCCGCCAAGAGTGTCGTCTTCCCCGTGCCAGGCGGACCATTTACCGCAAATACACCGTCGCCGTCCGCCGCGCCGAGTTCGCCCCAAATCGCGTTTACCGCGCATTGCTGCGCGTAAACGAGAGAATGGCCGCCTTTGTGCGGCCATGCGCCGCAAGGCCATTTGGTCGGGTGCAACCAATGCTCCGCATGTTCGGCCGTTCGCACATTTTTCCGCAGCGCAACCTCCGGAGCCGGCATGATGGGTGCGTGAAGATAGTGCCTAAGTCCGCTTCCTATCGCTCCGGCCTGCACTGCCGCCATGACCCGGCTAATGTCTTCCAAATAGAAACTATTCAGTATGGGCGCCTTGGGCGGTGAAGCGTCGCCGTTCCGAACCCGCACCTCTATGGAGCGGACCCGGATCAGTTCCTCCCAGCGCCCTTTCCAACCCGTGACAAATAACCACGAATCCAAGATCGCCTTCGCGCGTTCCAGCGTGAGCACAAGCTTGGCGCTGTCCGTTGGCTTGGCTGTTGCGAATCGAGTCTCGATGTCGTCCACCGCGTCTTCACACAGTTCGGAAAATAGCGCGCCTTCCCAGGCTCTCCCGTTTGCCAACGCTGCAAGGCGGGCGAGCGCCCACGGAAGCGTGGAAAACGTGATCATATCCGGTGCAATTCGAGGCGCGGACGGAACAGTCGGTGCTCCCAGATCGGGCGGAGCCGCTGTTCGTTCCTCATCGGCCAACGCAATCGCACCACTGTCGTCGACTACGAGCGCTGCGAGAGCCGTATAGCCTTTTGGCAGTCTTCCTCCGATATCAGGAATTTGCTCCTGAAAAACATCAAACGTTTCTTTCACCAGTCGCCGTGATAGTGCAACGCCGAGGTATACTTCGTGGCGCCACGTATATAAATTATCACCCCGTCGAGACGGGCGGTATTTGCCAGTTTTCCACGGCCATTCAGCGTCAGACCGGACGACTCTTACGTTTCGCTCGGCACTGAGTTTCGGCACCTCGGCAAAGTTCAGGGACTCTAGAGTCCACCAGAAATTGAGAACCCGGCTTACTTCCTGTCGTTCGGTGTTAATCGATTCCATTGATGCTGGCGAAACTGGTTGCGGACCCAGGCCGCGACATGTGATCCACCGCTTGGGCTTGCCTCGGACTCCGATCCTCTGTCGTAGGGTATCTGCCGATCCTCATTCGTCGCGAGCGCCAAATTCCGCGAGAACTCAGCGAGCACGTTCGCTCCCTTTCTTTCGGGAGGCGTGATCCCCCGTTTCCGGTAGGCGCGCTCGCGTGCCAGCCGCTCGCGAGCCGCTTCAATCAGCGGCGCCGGTCAGCACGACGCTGACCGGCACATTCACAATCCAAAGACATTCACCATGAACAACGGAACCCAGGAACTCACCACCGCCGCGCGCGGCGGTCGCACCACGACATCCCCCGACGAACTCGACACCCTCAAGCGCGAGCTGATGAAAGCCGAGGTGCGCCTCGCCAAAGCCCGCGCCACCGTCGTCAGCGCCGAGATCGACATCAAAGTCCTGAGCACGCGGCTCAAAGCAGCCGCGAAGTGAAAAGTATCACCCGACCACGAAAGAACGTATTTTCACCAAGCCTCGCGGCCTCGTGCCCATATTCGCCCAAAGGCTTTGGTCGTTTCGGCGTTCGGGTGCCAGCCCGCTGAACTGATTTGAATGCGGTGTGGTTCGGGTGGAATTATTCGTGGGGGAGCGTCACAGCGCCTCCAGTGCGGCGAGTTCCTGAAGCTCCTCCAGCAACTCTGGGTAGCGCTGGCCCATGAAGCGCTTCACTTTTCCATTATCGAGGAGCTTGCGGACATACCGCTGCGCTGCGCCGAGGTGCAGGGTGTTTTCGCCATAGCTGTCCTGAAAAATTCGGAAGTCGCGCTCCAGTGACTCCATTTCTTTCTCGATTCGGGCGACATCCTCCGCCGGCAGCCCTTTGACCTTCTTGGACTGAACCGGATTCAGGAGCAGCTCAGGCGTCGTCCCCAGGAGTAATGCGCGGGCGTAGGCGAAGGTGTAGTTGTTGCCGCTGACCATGAGCTGGGCCATTTCGATTTGTCGCAACGCCTTGACCCGTTTCAGCACCTTTAGCGCGCGCTCGGTGATCGGTTTGTCCTTCAGAATCTGAATCGCCTCGGCGTGGAGGTCATCCAGCAGGTCCTTCTTCAAGATGACTTTCTTGACGTCGATGTCCAAGGCCTTGGCGATGGCTTCTTCGGTCACACCACCATCGAGCGCCTTCATGATCATCCGGTGCTCCTGAATTAGAGAGAGCCGGCTGACTTTATCGTTGTAGGTAAACGCGTCGTCATCCGTGGAGATCAGACAAAGAGCCGTGGTGCTGCCAATCTCCTGGAGCGCTTTCAGCCGCATGTGGCCATCGAGCAGCAAAAACGTGCCCTTCGATCCCTTGTTGGGGAAAACAACGAGCGGCTCCACGAGCCCCACTGATTTGATCGATGCCAGCACGGCGCGGTATTTTCCGAAGCATCCGTCCGACGGCTTTATCTGCCTGATCGGCAGGATCGATCCAATCGGGATTTCAAATCCACGGCGCTCGAATCCTATGCGAACTTTCTTTGTTTCACTCATCAGGATTGGCGGACGCGCTCCATGAGGAATTTTGGAAGCGTATCGAGATCCTCGGCACGCAGCAGCGTGGTGAAATTCTCATCCGCATAGAGCGCTTTGAAGGCCGCCGACAGGGAGAGCAGGCGGGTTTCGCAGGCCCGGGCTTTCTTCACCATGAGCTTCTGGCGCTGAGTCTCCTGTTTGTAGGCGAGAATGAGGCCGTCGGTGCTGGTTTTCCGGCGTGCGCGAAATTTGGCCGCACTGCCGTAGCCTTTGCCGAAGCATTTCCGTTGTTCGAGCAAACGACGAAATGACGACAGCGACACCTGTTTCATGGCACCGCGCTCGTAGGCTTCGAGGAGCATGCGCTGGGCACCATCATCGTCCGTGCTCGCGATCTGCACGGCGATGGTGATCGGCAATCGACCATGAAGAACGGCGTCGAGCACGCGTTCCTCGCCTTGCGCGAGCAGTTTCAGAATCCCTTGGAGATACTTTTCGGCCAGCCCCGTCTTGCGGGCGATTTCTTCGAGAGAATTGCCCTGATCGTGCATCCACTGGATGAGCCGAATCTGATCGATGGAGCGGACGCGACGGCGGGCGATGTTCTCCACCAAGCTCGCGATCAAGCCGTCCGTCTTCGTCATTTTCCTGACGAAGGCTGGAATCTCCGATTGGCCGAGCGCGATGAACGCCTCCAGCCGTCCCTGACCACATACCAGGTCATACGTTGGCTGACCTCTATCGTCCGCCTTGGCCTCCGTGACCGTGATCGGGCGCTTCAAGCCCTGCTCGGAGATGCTTCGGATGATCAGCTCGAATTTGCGGCGGTCTCGCACGCGTGGATTGGCAATCCGCACGGATTGGACCGGGATCATCATGACTTCATGTTCGGATTCGGATTTCATGCGACTTCCTCGATGGAGACGCGCTCGGCGAGATCGTAGAAGAACCCGAGATCGTCAAAACGGTAGACGTCCAGGAGCGCGCTGTTGAATTCGGCGAGACGCAGGCGCAGCGCCAGACGATCAAGCGAGGGGAAAAGATAGTAGTCCTTAACCACTTGGTTCGCCTCGTCCATGCGCGCGACGATTGTGATGTCTGGACGGTGGCGCTCTTCGAAGCGCACCAGCCACCGGGGCGAGCCCGCCGGGGTGCGGAGGCAGCGGGAGAGCACCAGCGAGACGATCAATTCATTATCCAGAACGAGCAGTTCGGTCGCCGGGTCACGCTCGACGCGCACCCCTTGTGACGTCAGCTTGGTGATGACCTCTTGAACGACTTCCGGGTGCTTTTGGCGCAGGAAGCGGTTGACCTCGATAAAGCCGTAGTCCGTCTCCGGCGTGTAACCTATCAGCTGATAGGCGCGCACCAAACTCCCGAAGCGGTGACGAAAAGCCGCGCTGGAGGGTAAATCCTCGCGCTCATCAATAATGACGCCGGAAAGACGGCCGTGCTGGGTGAGTAGCTCCCGAAGTTTCGCCAGCATTTCCTCGTCGCTGAAGCGCTTCGCGCGAGCGATGATGATTTCCTGCACCCGGAGAAAGTCGTCGGTGGAGATGATCGCGGGAAACACGCCCTTCGCGCGAATCCACATGTCCGGCGGATTCAGGACGTGCTTCCTCTTCAATTTGAATGAAGTCCGGTGATAGACGTTGTTCCCGACATACTTCTCGTTCGTCAGAATCTGATGGACGGTCCCACGCGTCCACGCCCGGCCGAGATCGGTACGGAGGCCCCGAGCATTGAGCCGTTCGGCAATTTCGCGCTCCGTGAGCCCTTCATCGAGGAAGGTTCGGTAGATCCATTTCACGGTCTCGATTTCTTCATCCGGACCCAGCGCGAGAACCACCCGGTCGGTTTGCAGGCTCTTATGCTCGCCGATGCGCAGCACGCCTTTGGTCTGGCCGGATTGATCCACCAGCATCCGCCGCAGTCCGTATCCCGCAGCGCCGCTTTGCTTGAAGCCGAGCTGAATCAGCCGGCATGCACCCTGAAAAACTTTCGAGGACAGCTCGCGACTGTATTCGCCCGCCATCGAACGCTTGACGCTCTTGATGATGTTCGACGTCGGTGAGCCATCGTTTTCGAACTGCTCCGCGCAGTAGTGGACCGCGATTCCTGCGCGTTTGCAGATGTATTCATAGTAGCCGCTCTCGTCGGCGTCTTGGAATCGCCCCCAGCGACTCACGTCGTAAGCGAGGATGCACTTGAAGTCGGCGCGTCCCGTTTCGACCTCTTCAATCATGCGCCGCAGACTGTCACGCCCACGCACGTTCAGCCCGCTTTTGCCCGCGTCCTCGAAAACGCGGACCAGCGTCATTTGTCGGCGGGCGGCATATTCTTTGATCCGGTCGAGTTGATTCTCAGTCGAATACTGCTGGTGTTCCGTGGACATGCGTACGTATGCCGCCGCCGGAATAGCAGCGGCATCATGTGGGCCGAGCGGGAGTTGATGCTGCCCGCCCATCGTTCACTGAATCGGATCAGATTTAGTCGGGTTTTGGGGTCTGCAGCGACGGGTCAGGGGAGGTGGAAGGATAAAGCTCTTCGAGGATGGCATATCCTGTGAGCATGATTTCGCGCAGGTCCTCCGCGATGGTCTCTTGTAACGCAGAGCCACGGAGCCATGCCAAAATACCAAGCAATGCAACGAGTTGCGGGCTCCAGGAATCTTGTAACGCACCGCAGGTGTCTTGTAACGCAAAGTCCCGGAGCATTTCCCGAAAGCCTTCTGGCGTGATCCCGGGTGGTGTCGCGGCGCCAGGCGGCACTTCCTGTTTTCGCCAGTAACCGGGGTTGGCTTCACGCCAGGCTTTGACACGCGCGACGTGCTCGGGACCGGAGTGGTAGGCTCCGTTGCCGGTCTTTTTGATCCAGCGTTGCTGGCTGTCCTGACGGCTCGCCTTCCGACAATCAGGGCGTTTGCAGAATTTCTGCCGGCCAGCGGACCTGGGCTCAGGGACAAAAGGTGCGCCACAGCCGGCACACCGTGGTCTCGGTGTTTTTTTTTGTGAGAAGTGTTCACGCGAGGTAGGACACTAGGATATCGCGACCTACGATGAAAACTACGTCATGTTTACATAACCGCAGAGGGACGCTCGCTCCGCTCGAATTCTTCTAGCTCTGCCCCGTCCGGTAGCGCCCCATTTTATGGGCGGTCAAGGTCGTGCCTGCGGCCTCCACCACGCGCAACCGTTCCGCTTCCCCCCTCGATTGGTCCCGCTGCGCGGGACGCCCCCTCGGCGCTTCACCCAGCGCTTTGACTTTCGCCCATCCCGAGCGGGCGCTCAACCGGGCAGCACCCGCGATCACTCGACACCAAGTCGAGAAAGGAAAACGCGTCTCGCGCGAGCGCTCACCATGCGCGTTTACGAAGCCAAGATCGTTTACTCCCTCGTTTCTCTTGGCGAAGAGGTTCGTCTCGACCGACCGGAGAAGGTTGCCGACTACCTCCGTTCTGCTTTCGAGGAGAGCCCGATGCAGGAGGCGTTCTACTGCGTCTATCTTGATCGCAAGAATCACCCCATCGGCCGGCATCTCGTCACCTTGGGCACGGCAACATCCACACTGGTCGCACCCCGAGAGGTATTCCGCGGTGCCATCCTCGCCAGCGCCACCGTCCTCGTGGTCGCCCACAACCATCCTTCCGGCGATCCGGCCCCCAGCGCAGCCGACGTCCAAATGCCCCGAGTCCTCTGTGAAGCCGCCAAGGTGATCGATATCGAACTCATGGACCACGTCATCGTCGGCGACGCAAAATCCGATCTGCTCCACATCGGTTACTATTCCTTCCGCGCGGCGGGCCTCTTGTGATGCCCTTTTGCCGC